>JANMHH010000306.1:0-15741 GCA_031375065.1 Rubrivivax sp.
GGCTCGAAGCGGCGCTCTTCCTGCCACTGGCGGGACAACTCGTCCAAGCTGCCGTAAACGCCCGTGGCCAGGCCGGCCAGGTAGGCCGCGCCCAAGGCGGTGGTCTCGGTGACGCGCGGTCGGACCACCGAAATGCCCAGCAGATCGGCCTGGAACTGCATCAGCAGGTCGTTGACGCAGGCGCCGCCGTCCACCCGCAGTTCCGTCACCGGCACACAGTCGTCCGCCAGGTCCTGGTTCATCGCGCGCAGCAGCGCTGCACTTTGGAAGGCGATGCTCTCCACCGCCGCGCGGGCCACGTGCGCCACCGTGGTGCCGCGGCTCAGGCCCACGATGGCACCGCGCGCATCGGCGTTCCAGTACGGCGCGCCCAGCCCCGTGAAGGCCGGGACAAAGACCACGCCACCGCTGTCGGGCACGCTGCGGCTCAAGGCCTCCACATCGCCGCTGCTGGGAATGGCCTTCAGGCCGTCCCGCAACCACTGCACCACCGCGCCGCCGATGAACACGCTGCCTTCCAGCGCAAACTGCGCTTGCGCGCTGGGCTGCGCCGCCGCGGTGGTGATCAGCCCATGGCTTGAACGCTGGAACTGGCCACCGGTGTGCGTCAGCATGAAGCAACCGGTGCCGTAGGTGTTCTTGGCCAGACCTGGCTTGAAGCAGGCTTGGCCAAAGAGCGCCGACTGCTGGTCGCCCGCGATGCCGGCAATGGGAATGCTGCCGCCGAACAGCGCGGTGTGCCCAAACACGTGGCTGGAGGCAAACACGTGGGGCAACACGCTGTCGGGCACGTGCAGCGCCTTCAGCAGTTCGTGGTCCCAGACGTTGTGCCGAATGTCGAACAGCATGGTGCGCGAAGCATTGCTCACGTCGGTGGCGTGCACACGCCCCTCGGTCAGCTTCCACAGCAACCAGCTGTCGACGGTGCCGAAGGCCAGTTCACCTTGGGCCGCGGCCAGGTGCGCGCCTTCGACGTGGTCCAGCAACCAGCGCACCTTGGTGCCGCTGAAGTAGGGGTCGATCACCAGCCCGGTCGACGCGCGGATCTGATCGGCCAGCCCCTGGGCGCGCAGCTGCGCACACAAAGGCTCGGTGCGGCGGTCTTGCCAGACGATGGCGTTGTGGATCGGCAAGCCGGTGCGGCGGTTCCACATCACGGTGGTTTCGCGCTGGTTGGTGATGCCGATGCCGGCGATGTCGCTGGCCGCCAAGCCCGCGCGGGCCAACGCCTCGGTGGCCACCGCCAACTGCGACTCCCAGATCTCGAGCGGGTTGTGTTCCACCCAGCCCGGCTGCGGGAAGATTTGCGTGAACTCACGTTGGGCCATGGCCTGGATGCGCCCGCTGCGGTGAAAAACGATGGCCCGCGAACTGGACGTTCCTTGGTCCAGGGCCAGCAAAAATTCGGCGGTCGGCATGACAGTCTCCTTGCAAAACGACAGGCTCGGACCGGGCCGATTCTCAACGGTACGATCATCAAAACATTCAAGGTCTTCCCCGGGGCACCCAGCCTGGTGAAAAGCCCTGCACCAGTCCCCAAAAAAAGTTCAGGTCCCCGCCCAACCCCATGCCCAGCTCCAGGCGAAACTTGTTCACCGGCACCCTTTACGCGCTGGCCGCCGGTTTGATGTGGGGCCTGGTTTTTGTCGCGCCCACCATGCTGGCCGAATACCCGCCGGTGCTGCTGTCGATGGGCCGCTACCTGGCGTTCGGCCTGATTGCGGTGCCGCTGGCCTGGTTCAGCCGGCATCAGCTGGCGGCCTTCACACGCGCCGACTGGCTGGAGGCCCTGAAGCTGTCGGCGGTGGGCAACCTGCTGTACTACCTGTGCCTGGCCAGCGCCATCCAGTACGCCGGCGGCCCGTTGCCGACCATGATCATCGGCACGCTGCCGGTGGTGATTGCGATCACCTCCAACCTGCGCGACCACGCCCGCGATGGGCGCATCTCATGGCGCAGCATGTTGCCGTCGCTGGCGCTCATCGCCGCGGGCCTGGCGCTGGTCAACCACGTGGAGATGGCGGCCCTGCACGCCAACCCGGCGGCCGACACCACGCGCTACGCCTGGGGTGCCCTGCTGGCCCTGTGCGCGGTGGTCTGCTGGACCTGGTACCCGCTGCGCAACGCCGACTGGCTGCGCGCGCACGCCGACCGCTCACCCACCGCCTGGGCCACCGCGCAGGGCGTGGTCACCTTGCCGATGGCCCTGCTCGGCTACGCCGCGTTCTGGGCCTGGACCCAGGCCAGCAGCAGCCCCTTCACCATGCCCCTGGGGCCCCGGCCCGGCGCCTTTCTGGGCTTGATGCTGGCCATCGGCCTGCTGGCGTCGTGGCTGGGCACCCTGTGCTGGAACGAGGCCAGTCAACGCCTGCCCACCAGCCTGGTCGGGCAACTGATCGTCTTTGAAACGCTGGCGGCACTGGCCTATGCCTACCTGTGGCGCGGCGCCTGGCCCGAGTGGCAGACCGCTGCCGGGCTGCTGCTGCTGATCGCCGGTGTGCTGTGGGCGCTGCGTGCTCGGCCCAGCCGCATGGCCCTGCAGCACGGTGCCCCTCAAGGCCTTAACAGCTAAACGCGTGAACGGCTGAACCGATCGTGCTGCATCGAACCATTCCGATCGTGCCCCTGCACGTGGCGCCACGGCTTGACATGGCCCCGCGCTTGAGCGGCCCGCCGGCGCAGTTGCAGCGCCTTCAGCAAGCGCTGGCGGCCGACCTGCGCCAGAGCATGGGCCGGGTTCCCGAAGGTTGGTTGGGCGACCTGACCTTGTCCGACGGCGAGGCCCACTTGGGCATCACGTTCGGGCAGGACCCGGTGGGACGGGCCATTGCCGCGATCGCCTTTGACACGCTCAGGCGTTGCTTGCCCGACACCGACAGCTTCATCGGCCTGGCCCCAGACTGAATCAGCCCAGCGCTTCGTCCAGCACTTCCACCCAATGCCGCACCGGGGTGGTGGTGCCGGTTTGCAGATGCTGGATGCAGCCGATGTTGGCGCTGACGATGACCTGCGGCTCCAGCGGCGCCAGATGGCTCAACTTACGGTCACGCAACTGGTAGGCCAGCTCGGGTTGCAAAACGCTGTAGGTGCCGGCGCTGCCGCAGCACAGGTGGCTTTCAACGCTGGCCAGGCTGACATCAAAACCCAGCGCGTTGAGGTGGGTCTCGACACCGCCGCGCAGCTGCTGACCGTGCTGCAGCGTGCAAGGCGGATGAAAGGCCAGACGCGTGGTCTTGGGGCCGCGCAGTTTGGGGGCCAGGCTGTCCACCAGAGACGGCAGCAGCTCGCTGATGTCCTGGGTCAGCTCACTGACCCGGCGGGCCTTGTCGGCATAGTCCGGGTCATGTGCCAAGGCATGGCCATATTCCTTCACCGTCACGCCGCAGCCGCTGGCGTTCATCACGATGGCTTCGACGCGACCTTGTGAGGTCAGCCCTTGAACCAGCGGCCACCAGGCGTCGATGTTGCGCCGCATGTCGGCCAGGCCGCCCTGGACGTCGTTCAAGTGCGTGCGGATGGCGCCGCAGCAGCCGGCACCGTCGGCGACCAGGGTTTGCACGCCCGCGGCGTCCAGCACCCGTGCCGTGGCGCTGTTGATGTTGGGCATCATCGACGGCTGCACGCAGCCCAGCAGCAGCAGGACCTTGCGCTTGTGTTCGCGGGTCGGCCATTGGTGGGCCTTGGCGCCACTGGGCGCCGGCACCTTGTTCTTCAGCGCCGCAGGCAGCAGCGGCCGCAGCAGTTGGCCGATCTTCATGGCCGGGCCAAACAGCGGTGAGGTCAAGCCTTCCTTGAGCAACCAGCGCACGGCCTTTTCCTGGGTCGGGCGTTCCACGCGCGCTTCGACGATCTCGCGCCCGATTTCCACCAACTGCCCGTACTGCACGCCACTGGGGCAGGTCGATTCGCAGTTGCGGCAGGTCAGGCAGCGGTCCAGGTGCTGTTGTGTGCTGCGCGTCACCGGCGCGCCTTCGAGCACCTGTTTCATCAGGTAGATGCGGCCACGCGGCCCGTCCAGCTCGTCACCCAGCAGCTGGTAAGTGGGGCAGGTGGCGGTGCAAAAACCGCAGTGCACACACTTGCGCAGGATGGCTTCGGCCGCCTGCCCTTGGCGGGTGCCCTTGAATTCGGGTGCGAGGTTGGTTTGCATCAGGCCAAGGTGTAGCTCAGCGCCCAGTAATGGCCAAAGTCGGTCCACTGCGGATGGCGGGCCCGCGCACCGATGGCGGCAAACGCCTGGTCGCGGGTGGGGAAGTTCTTCAAGACCTCGTGCGCGCTGCCGTCGTCGAGCGTCCGCATTTGATACGTATTGCCGGCCTCGTCGCGGCGGGTGATGGGCAGGTTGCTGGTCTGCACATAACCGTTGTCCAGCATGACCACGCGGGCACCGGGCAGCAGGCGGGCATGCAGCAGGTCCATCCAGGCGGGCAAACGAGCCAACAGCACATGGCTCCACCAGCAACCGGCAAACGCGGCGTCAAAGGTCTGGCCTTCGATTTGCTCAAAGGTGTAGGCGTCCACGGTGGCCAGTTGCACGCTGGCGGGCAAGGCCTTTTGTCGCGCCAAGGCCATGGTCTCGGGGTTCAGGTCGGTGGCCAGCCAGCTGAGCGCGTCGCGTGCGCCGTGGAGCGTCCACCAGCCGGTGCCGCAGGCCACCTCCAGCACCCGGCGGCCGGCGAAGTGGGCGGGCAACCAAGCCTCCATGGCACGCAGGTCGGCCTGGCGCTCGGGCTTGAAGTAGACCCGCTCGTAGATGGCGGCGCGCTGCGCGTAATAGGCAGCCATGTTGTCTTCAACGGCCATGGTCCATCTTTCGCCCGGGTCCCTCACAAGCCGGGCACCAGGCGGCCCGGGTTGAAGATGCGCTGGGGATCGAAGGCGGCTTTGAGTTCGCGGTGAATGCGGTCCAGCGGCGGCTTGAGCGGCGCCCAAGTGCCGGCGGACTTGTCGCGCGAGCGGAACAAGACCGCATGGCCACCCACCGCAGCAGAGGCTTCGCGCAGCGTCTGGGCCGGGGCGCTGGTGCAAATCCAGCGCTGCGCACCGCCCCACTCCAGCAGCTGTTCGCCCGACAGTTTCAGCGCCGGGGCGGTGGCCGGCACCGACAGCCGCCACAGGCCGGCGCCGCCATCAACGGCGCGCGCCGCGCCGTCGAAAAACTCGTCGCTGTGGTCACGCAACCCCTGCCAAAAAGGCAGCGCGGCGGCAGGTGCAATCAACTCGCCGCCGATCAGGTCTTGCGCCGCCTTCACCGCGGCCACCGCGCCGGACAGGCGCAGCACCAGCATGCCGTCCCACCACGCGCTGGCGTTCAGTGGCAAGGGTTGGCCACCCCATTCGTTGAGGCGGCGGATGGCGGTGGGCGCGTCCATTTCCAGGCGCAAGGTCACCGAGGCCGGCGCCACCGGCAGGACCTTCAGCGAGACCTCGCAGATGACGCCGAAGATGCCCATGCTGCCGGCCAGCACGCGCGACACGTCGTAGCCCGCCACGTTCTTCATCACCTGGCCACCAAAGGTCAGCAGTTCGGCGCGGCCGTTGATCAGCGTGGCACCCAGCACGTAGTCGCGCAGCCCACCCACCGCGGCCCGGGCCGGGCCCGCCAGCCCGCTGGCCACCATGCCGCCGACCGTGCCAAATGCGGTGCCAACTGCCGTGCCGCCCGCCGAGCCACCCGCCGTCACAGCGGCAGCAAAACGCGGAGGCTCGAACGGCAGGCACTGGCCTTGTTCGGCCAGCGTGGCTTCCAGGGTGGCCAGCGGGGTGCCGGCCCTGACCGTGACCACCAGTTCGCTGGGTTCGTAGCTGCTGACGCCCGTCAAAGCCCGCAGGTCGAGTGGTTCGCCCACCGGTTCGCCGCCATAAAAAGCCTTGGTGCCGCCGCCGCGAATGTCCAGCGGCACACGGTCGCTGGCCGCCATCTGCACCTGGTTGATCAGCCGCGACAGGACCGGGTCGGTCACCATCTAGAAGCGCTCCAGTTCGGCAAACGGCAGGAGACCTTTCTTGACATGCATCTTGCCGTACTCGGCACAGCGTTGCAGCGTGGGAATGACCTTGCCGGGGTTGAGCAGTTCGGCGCCGTCAAAGGCGCGCTTGATGCTGAACATCTGCTCGCGCTCGGCCGGGCTGAACTGCACGCACATGCTGCTGAGCTTTTCCACGCCCACACCGTGTTCACCGGTGACCGTGCCGCCCATCGCCACACTGGTTTCCAGGATGTCGGCACCAAAGAGTTCGCAGCGGTGCAACTGGTCGGGGTCGTTGGCGTCGAACAAGATCAGCGGGTGCAGGTTGCCGTCGCCGGCGTGAAAGACGTTGCAGCACTTGAGCTGGTACTTCTTTTCCATCTCTGCAATGGCCAGCAGGATGTCGGCCAGGCGCTTGCGCGGGATGGTGCTGTCCATGCACATGTAGTCGGGGCTGATGCGGCCCGAAGCCGGGAAGGCGTTCTTGCGCCCGCTCCAGAAGGTCAGGCGCTGTTTTTCGTCCTTGCTGACTTCCAGGCGGGTGGCGCCGCAGCCCGACAGCACAGCCAGCATGCGGTCGATTTCTTCGGCCACTTCTTCGGGCGTGCCATCGCTCTCGCACAACAAAATGGCCTCGGCGCTGAGGTCGTAGCCTGCGTGCACATAGTCCTCGACCGCCGCGGTCATGGGCTTGTCCATCATCTCCAGGCCGGCCGGGATGATGCCCGCCGCGATGACGGCGGCCACCGCGTCACCGGCTTTGCGGATGTCGTCGAAGCTGGCCATGATGCAGCGGGCCAGTTGCGGCTTGGGCACCAGGCGCACCGTGACTTCGGTGGTCACCGCGAGCATACCTTCGCTGCCCACGATCAGGGGCAGCAGGTCCAAGCCGGGAACGTCCAGCGCCTCGCTGCCAAACTCGACGGCCTCACCTTCAGCGGTAAAGCCGCGCACGCGCAGCACGTTGTGCAGCGTCAGGCCGTATTTCAAGCAGTGCACACCACCGCTGTTTTCAGCCACGTTGCCACCGATGGTGCAGGCGATCTGGCTGCTGGGGTCGGGTGCGTAGTACAGGCCAGCGGGCGCGGCGGCCTCACTGATGGCCAGGTTGCGCACACCGCACTGCACGGTGGCGGTGCGGGCCAGGCGGTCGATCATGACGATCTTGTTGAACTTGGCCAGGCTCATCGTCACGCCCAAGGCATGCGGCATGGCGCCACCCGACAGGCCGGTGCCGGCACCGCGCGCCACCACCGGCACCTGCAAGGCATGGCAAGCCTTGAGCACGGCGGCGACCTGCGCTTCGTTTTCGGGCAAGGCCACCAGCAGTGGCAACTGGCGGTAGGCGGTCAGCCCATCGCACTCGTAGGGCGTGGTGTCTTCGCTGTGCCAGAGCAGCGCGTGGGCGGGCAACAGCGGTGCCAGGGCCGCCACCACCTGGGCCTGACGGGTGGCACGCTCGCTGAGTGCCACGGCGGCCGACAAGGCGGCTTGGGCTGGGGCGTCGACGCTGGCGTTCATGGGTGGGGTCCTTGGCAGCGGGTGAAAACGCGGCCTACGCCGGACTTTACGATGACCAGGCTGACATCGGCCTGAGCCCGCAAAACCTTGTCGTCACAACGCCTTTGACCGCCGTGCAGCCAATGTCGCAGTGGAGTCAAGACGCGGCGGGCGCACCCACGAACACCGTCAGCACACCGGTGTAGCCGTACAGATGGTGGCGGGCGATTTCTCCCGCGGCAAAAAAGCCCACCAGAGGAACGTCGCCCAGCGCGTGCTGGAGCTGCTTCAACTCGGCCGACGGCCCGCCAAAGTGCGGCCCGCCGCGCCCGGAACAGCTGATGTAGACAGCGCCCAGCAGGTCCGGCGCTGACGAGCCTGCACCCGGGCCTGCTGACGAGCCGGCTGACGCCGCGGCGCCTTGCAGCGCCAGTTCGCGCTGTGACTCGACCTCTTCGCGGATCTCGCTGCAAATGCGCACCAGGTCGCGTCTGGCGGCCGTCACGTCGCGGCGGCAAAAGGCCAGCTTCATGCCCGGTTGCACCAGGTCGGCCACGGCCACCGCCTGCTGCGCAGGGTCGACCCCGACCAGGTGGCGCACGCGGGTGTCGGCGCCGAACTGGCCACCATGCGACAGGGCCGTGTCATGGGGGTCGGTCAGGCCCACCAGGGTCGCGCGCAACCGCGGCACCGCCTGTTGCCGGTCATCCAGGCTGGTCAGCTCCAGGTCCGACAGCAGGGCCGACAAGGCCGGCTGGCCGTCGAGCTGACTGACCACGTTGCGCTCGCAAGCCGTAACTTGCCGCGTCGGGCCCATCGGCTGACAGCCCTGGGTGACCCGCGAGATCACCGTCACGCTGGGGGCAAAGGCCACCCCCGACAAGCCGCCCTGCCAGACGCCGTTGGCCAGGTGAACGGCCGCGCCCCGCGAAGCCGCCAAGCCACCAAACAGATAGCCCGAACTGGTGCGCTGGCTCATTTCGTGGATCAGCTCGCCCAGGTCCGGGGTGGCCGGATCGGCATGCACCAGTGCACTGAAGGGGTCGATGTGCTGCAACTTGCGCGCGCCCGAGAAGACCTCAAAACGGCTGGCGTCGAGGTCGCACAACATCAGCGCCAGCGCCGGTTCGTCAAAGTATTCGACCCCCGTGGCCGCCACCCCCACGCCCACGCTGCCAACCCACGACACGCCCGGCCACTGGGCTTGCAAGGCCGCCAGCAGCGCTTGAGCATGGGCCGCGTAGTGGTCGGTGAAGTAGACGATGCCCAAGGTCAAGGGTGCTGCATCGCCACGGCCATCGGCCTCGGCTTGGGCCTGGCGGGCCAGCCACTGCCCCTGGATCTGTGCGGTGGCCAGCGCCAGCGCACTGGACCATTGCGGGTGGGTCGCATGGCCCAACAGGAACGGCTTCATGTTCGGCGCACCGTTCGGTGGCTGGCCCGCCGGGTCACCGGCTGGTCTTGCGCGACCGCGCCTTGGGCGCGTTGGCTGCCGCCCGTGCCGCCTTGGCCGGTAACGAGGTGGCTTTTTTGAACGCGCCAGCGGCCGTGTCGATCGACGACTTGACTATGCCAGCGGCCATCGACTTGGCCGATTCGGCAGCGCCGTCCGTGACCGCCTTGCTGGCCAGCTCGGTGAACTGTTGGGTCAACGCGCCCCACCACTGCAAAGGGTCGATGGCCGGCGCCGGCGGTGCTGGGGCTGCAGCGGGCTTGCGCGGCGCGGTTGGCGGCTTTGCGCGGGCCGCCGCTGGTGGCGCGGTCGGCGCAGCCGGTGGAGCGAACAAGCCAGCAGCCGACCCCGCCGAAGCGGCGGGCGTCAGACCCGGCATCTTGATCCGCAGCGACTCGGCCAGGTCGGCCAGCGGCAGGTTCATCGTCTGCAGCGTCGACAGGGTCATGCGCTGCACCTCCAGCGCCTGGATGGTGGTGGCCAGCAACTTGCTGTTTTGCTCCAACCAGAAGTGCACGGTCTTGAGTTCCTGGATGCGCTTTTCCAGCTCTTCCGGGTTCAGGGTGGGCGCAATCCACTGGCCCATGCTGGGCACTCCGGCGCCGGCGTTCTTCAGCAAGCCCTGCAAAAAGTCAAAGCCCGGCACCATGCGCGCCAGATCGGGAACACCTGTCATGCGCTTTTCTCCTTGGGTTGGTTGGGTCGCACCGGCATTGTGCGCCGCCCTCACCGTTTGAAAGCTGACACCCGCCGGTCCGCCTCAACGCTTGAAGACCACCCGCTCGACCCTGAAGCCGCGCTGCTCGAGCAACCGGGGCAGCGACTGCGGCCCCGTCATGTGCAAGGCGCCGACGGCTGCAAAGACCCGCCGACCCTGCTGATGAAGGGCTTCGATGCCATCGGCCAGTGGCGCATTGCGCTCGTCGTTGAGCTTGCGCATCATCGCGCGATCGGCCTCGTCGGCCACACATTCGCACCAGCTTTCGTAGGCTTCAAAGGTTTCCAGGTCGCCCAGGTCCCAGGCGGTGGCCAGCTTTTCCAGCACCCGGCGTGCGCTTTGGTCTTCGAGCTGCTGCAGGCCTTGCTCCAGCACGGTCTGCGCCTGTTCTTCATCGTCAGGCACCAAGGCCTTGACTTGCAGGGCCGCCGACTCCAGAGCCACCACACGGCGCCCGGTGCTTCGACCCTGGGCCACCAGCACCTGTTCGAGCGCATAGCTGGCGTCCATGCCCAGCCACCGCGCCTCCATCACCGTGAGGGTGGTGGCTTGCAACACCGGGTGCAGACTGGCCAGCGCTTCGGTGGACAGGCAGGCCCGTTCAAAGGCCTGGGTCAGGCGCTGTTGCAAGGCGGCAGGCAGGGCCTGCGGCGGACGGATGTCGGCCATAGCCTGAAGCAAGGCCGGATCGCTGGGGTCGACCTCCAGGGCCAACACGTCGCTGGCCCGCAAGGCGGCGCTGACCTGCGGACCCAGCCCTCGCCAATGCGGTTTGCCGACGTGCAGCGTGCCGAACAGGTAGACGGTGCGGCCGCCGCGGGTGGCGCGCCACATCAGACCGCGGTCTTTCGGCGCAGCGGCCGTCGCCGGCCCGGTGGGTATGGGCGGCGGGCACACCACTTTGGAGCCCACCGCCGTGGCCACGCCAGTCGGTGCCTGGGCGCAGGCCAGTGAAGCACACCACAGCCATGGCGTCAGCGCGCCCAGCAGGGTCCAGCGCTTCATCCGCCACCCCCTTGCAGGTTGACGCGCAGCACGCCGGCCTCTTGTTGCCAGCGCAGCCGGCCCAGCACGTCCATGCCCAACAGCGGCGAACTCAGGTTGGGCAAGGCCGCCATGCGCAGGCGGTCGGCGCGCACGCCTCCTTCCAGAACCAGATCACCCACCACCACCTGGCCGTTGACCCGTCCACCGGCGGTGTTGGACTGCATGTTGCCCACAACGCTGAGGCCCAGCTCTTGGGCCAAGGCCATCGGAATTGCCGTACCCGTGGCGCCCGTGTCGACCAGGAACTCGACCTCGCGGCGCCCGATGCGGCCCTTCCAGTGATAGTGCCCATCGTCGCTGCGGCGGATCTCGACGTTTTGCCCATCCAGCACAAAGCGGGTCGCCTGCTGCTGGCTTTGCCAGGCCTGCACGCCCAAGGCCACACCCAGCCCGAGCAGCAGCCAGATCGTGCTGTGTTTGAGCCAGCCTGGAAGTTCAGCCATGCGCGTGGCCTCGCTCAGGCGCCCGGCGGCGGCGCGGCCACCCGTTGCTCGATGGCACCAAAGATGCTGTGGCCTGCCGCGTCATGCATCTCGATGTGGATGGTGTCGCCAAACTGCATGAAGGCGGTTTGCGGCGCACCACTTTGAATGGTCTCAATGGCCCGTTTTTCGGCCACGCAGGAGTAGCCTTTAGCCCAATCCTTGTTGCTGACCGTGCCACTTCCCACGATGCTGCCAGCGCGCAAGCGTCGGGTCTTGGCCACATGCGCGATCAGCTCACCGAAGTGAAAGTTCATTTCCGGGCCGGCGTCGGTCAAGCCCACCTGCTGGCCGTTCCAGACGCTTTGCAGTGGCAGGTGGACACGCCCGCCCTGCCAGGCGCCGCCCAGTTCGTCGGGGGTCACGGCCACCGGGCTGAAGGCGGTGGCCGGCTTGCTTTGCAAAAAGCCAAAGCCCTTGGCCAATTCGGCCGGAATCAGGTTGCGCAGGCTCCAGTCGTTGACCAGCATCAGCATGCGCACGGCTTCCAAGGCACTGTGCGGCGTGGCGCCTGAGTCCACGTCGCCGGTGATCACCGCCACTTCGGCTTCAAAGTCGATGCCCCAGTCGACGTTGGCAAACACCGCGTCGTCGCAGGGGCCCAGGAAGTCGTCGCTGCCACCTTGGTACATCAACGGGTCCTGGTAAAAACTGGCCGGCACTTCCGCGCCGCGCGCCTTGCGCACCAACTCCACGTGGTTGAGGTAGGCCGAGCCGTCGGCCCATTGATGAGCCCGCGGCAGGGGCGCCATGCAATGCCGTGGGTCAAACGCAAAGGCGTGGCGGGCCTTGCCCCCGTTGAGGGTGGCGTAAAGGTCTTCCAGCTGTGGCGAGACAAAGTTCCAGTCGTCCAGCACCTGCTGCAGCGTGGTGGCCAGGCCGGTGGCGAAGTGGGCGGTGGTCAGGTCGCGCGAAACCACGGCCAGCTGGCCGTCGCGCGATCCGTCTTTGAGCGTGGCAAGCTTCATTCGAAAACAGGCCACGCGCGCAGGCGGGGCGGGTTGTGGGTGTGATGGCACTATTGTGGGGTGACAGCCGACCGCTTTTTGCCCTCTGCCTGGAGTAGGAAAACGCCGCCACCCCGCCAACGTGTCGCCTGCGCGCTGGCGGCGACGGTGCTGCTGCTGCACCTGTGGTTGCTGGGCACGGTGCCCAAGTCGGCCGGCCCGGGCTGGCGCGCCGAGCCAGCCCGGGCGGTACAGGTGCGCCAGCTCAAACCAGGCGCCGTCGCTGACAGCACATCCGCTGTCTCGCCGCCGCCCGTGCCCGTGGCTGCACCCACCGCCAGACCCAGCGCAAAGGGTCGGCTGAAATCAACGGCGCCAGAGCTTGAGCGGTCGACCCTGACCACAGCAGCCAGCGGGTCGACGCCGCCACCGACAAGCGCTGCGACCCAGCCCGCCGACCCCACTGCAGCGGCCCCCGCGGCAGTCGAGCCCGAGTGGCTTCAGGCCGAACCCAGCCCCGACCCGGGCGGCCAGAACGTGCCGATTTACGAGACCCGGCTGCCGCCGGCCCAGACCCTGGTCTTCGACCTGCGCCGCGGCCAGGCCAGCGGGCGCGCCGAATTGGACTGGCTGCCATCCGGCGCCACCTACCAATTGACGCTGCAGGGGCACGCCGTCGGTACGCCGTCGTTGTCCTGGACCAGCCTGGGCGGCCTGGACCCCACCGGGCTGGCGCCGCTGCGCTACACAGAAAGTCGGCACGGGCGCGAACTGCGGGCCGTCAACTTCCAGCGTGATGCGGGCCGCGTCACGTTCAGCGGCCCACCGATCGAATACCCCTTGGTGCCCGGTGGCCAGGACCGCCTGAGCTGGATGGTTCAACTGGCGGCGGTGATGGCGGCCAACCCGAGCCTGGCGCAAGCGCAGTCCCAAGTGTCGATCTGGGTGGTCGGCACACGCGGTGACGCCGATGTGTGGACCTTCACCGTACAAGACCGCGCCGCACTGGATTTGCCCTTGGGCCGGGTCGAAAACACGATCCACCTGGTGCGCGAACCTCGGCGGCCCTACGACACCCAAGTGCAGGTCTGGCTCGACCCCGCACGCCACCACCTGCCGGTCCAAGCCTTTTTGAGGGTGCGCGCCACCGGCGTGGGCAGCGAGTTTCGTCTGCGCAACTTGAAATGAGGAGCCCGACACCCCACGTTCAAGGCCAGGAGGCTCACGCCATGCAGATGCTTTACAACTCGGACAGCTTTGTCGTCGTTCAGTTTTTGACCGGCAGCGATGCCAATGTCGAAGCGGCCACGCCCCGGGGCTATGAAATCGTCGACAAGATGGCGGGCAAGGAGATTTATTTGCAAGGGGCTGTCGCCGAATCCTTCCAGCGTGGCGTTGAGGCACTGGTGCAGCAAGGCCCGCGCGAAGAGGACCTCGATGCGTTCATCGCCAACTTCACGGTGCTGGCGCAACAGCCGGTGGTGCTGCACTGACGAGCCACGCCGTGTAAAGGGGCAGGGCTTGTCGACGGGCCCTAGCTGGGCCAAGATCAACCCCAAGCCAGCCGGCCAACCGCCCGGCCGCGCCCGAGCTGAAGGACCCCCATGGCCAGAGCCCTTGCCGAATCGCGCTGCCTGCTGTCGCCCGGCCTGGCCGAAGCCCCGGTGATGGACGCCCTGTGCTCGCACTTCGTGCTCACGCTCACGCTGCGCCAGGCGGGGCGCTTCAACCTGCGGCGCGACTGGAACAGCCTGCTCAGTTTGGTCGGTAGGCACCTGGTCTGGCCAGCGCCAGTGCTGGCCCGGGTGCGCACTTTTCTGGCCCAGCGCTGCAAGGGCAATCCGCAATGGAAGGGCCATGAGGCACTGACCGACCAGGCCTTTGTCGACAAGTACGGCCAGTGGCGTGGCCCCTACGAAGAAGGCACGCTGTTCTTCTACATCGACGAAGTCATCAAGGACGCGCCCAAGGATCTGCTGACCGTGCTGGCCACCACCTGCGAGTGGTTGGCACGCCGGCTGAAAAAAGAAAACACACTGGTCTAGAAGAACATCGACGCGCTGGCCGGCTTGCTGCAACTCAATCCAGCCGAACGTGCGCTTCTGCTTTACGGCACCCTGGCCCGTTACCAACGCGACCTGCGCGGTCTGCTGGTGGAGTTCAAAGTCAGCAACGCCCAGGAAGCCTATGCGGCACTGGCTGCGGTGGCCGGCGTCGAAGCCCATGACGTTGGCGAAGCCCTGCGCGCCGGGTCGCGCCTGGAACGCATTGGCATGGTGGAGAACCTGATCTCCGAACAAAACATCACCGATCTGGCCGATCTGATGAAGGTCAGCGAGCAGCTGCCACCCGTGCTGATGCGCGAGTACCGGGCGCCGGGCGAGCTGATGGCGGTGTTCACCCGCCCGGTGCCGCCTAGCGAGCTGCAGCCCAGCGACTTTGCTTTTGTCGAGGACGACGTGCGCGTGATGACCGCGCTGCTGCGCAACGCCACCCAGCGCAAGGAGCCTGGCGTCAACGTGCTGCTCTACGGCCCCCCGGGCACCGGCAAGACCGAGTTGGCCAAGGTCTGTGCCGCCGCTGCGGGCTTGAATCTGTATGAAGTGGAGAACGCCGACCGCGAAGGCAACAGCCTGTCGGGTCGCGACCGCTACCGCAGCCTGCAAATCAGTCAGGTTTTCTTGAAGAGCAGCCCCGATGTGGCGTTGCTCTTTGACGAGGTGGAAGACGTGTTCCCGCCGATCAGCGGGGAAGCCGCCCAGATCATCGCGCGCCTGGACAGCAGCGACGCCTCAGCCAGCGGCGCCAGCGGCAGCGTCAGTGGCAAGGCCTGGGTCAACCAGATCCTGGAAACCAACCCGGTGCCGGTGATTTGGGTCACCAACCGCATTGAGCAGATCGACCCGGCCTTTCGGCGGCGCTTTCAATACCACCTGCTGCTCAAGAGCCCGCCGCCGGGTGCGCGCGAGGGCCTGGTCACGCGCGCCCTGGCCGGCGCGGTGGTCAGCGATGGCTTTTCGGCCAAACTCGCTGAGCGCCGGTCGCTCACGCCGGCCCAGATTCGCACGGCGGTGCGCTTTGCCCGCCTGGCGCAATCCGAAACCAGCGACCCGGCCAGCTTTGAGGCGCTGATCGAGCGCCAGCTGGGCAACGCCGACAAGGCCCTGGGCGCAGCCAAGACCGAGCGAGGATCGCGCGTCGTGGTCACGGACTACGACCTGTCACTGCTCAACATCGAGTCGCGTTTCGAGTTACCCCGGGTCATCCAAGCCTTGCAGCGCCGCGGCCACGGCACGCTGTGTTTCCACGGCGCCCCGGGCACCGGCAAAACAGCGTTGGCGGAGCACATCGCGCAGGCCCTGCAGCGGCCGTTGATGGTGCGCCAGACCAGCGACATCGCCAGCAAGTACGTCGGCGAAACCGAACAGAACATGGCCAAGATGTTCGAAGAGGCCGGCAACGAAAATGCCGTGCTGTTGCTCGACGAAGCCGACAGCTTTCTGCGCAGTCGCCGCCTGGCCGAGCGCAACTACGAAGTCACCGAAGTCAACGAGATGCTGCAAGGCATGGAGCGTTTCGCCGGGGTCTTCATCTGCACCACCAACCTGTTCGATGAGCTCGACGA
>JANMHH010000515.1:0-1751 GCA_031375065.1 Rubrivivax sp.
AGCACCAAAACATCCTCTTCGGAGACCTCATCCAGGCGTTCGGCTTCTGCTTCGGTGCGGGCAAAACGGAACCGCCGGTCAGCCAGCAGCGGCTGGTCCATCGCCTGCAGGCAGCGCTGGCACTGCAGCGTCACCGAAGTCTGCGCCTGCAAGTGCAGCCAGAGCTCGGGCTCGCCTGCGGGGCTTGGCACCAGTTGGCCTTGCAGCGACCACTGGACCGTCTGATGCGGAGCCGGCTCGGCAAACAGGCCTTCGCTCAGTCGGCTCAGCGACAGCGTGGGCCACTCGCCAGACGATTGCTGCTGCTGAGAACAGAACTGGCGCACGTTGAGCGCTCGGGGATCCATCGCGGGGTCTTTCATCAGGGTTGGGCAGGCTTCAGGCGGGCCAATGGCGGGCGAACACAGGAGCCAGAGTGGCGTGAGCTTCGATGCGCTGGAAAACCGGGGTCAGTTCAGGCCAATGTTGCGCCAAGTGAGCCCGGGCGCCCGACCAGCGTGAAACCACAGCGGCCAGCAAGTCCAAAGCGCCCGGCTCCTGGCCTCCCCAGAACGACCCCAGCACGGGAAACTGCTGTGCAAACACGTCCCACAGCTCGTGCAAGCGCAACCTGGCCCCCTGGCGCAGCGCCTTGAGCTGGGCCTCTGGAGCGCCGGCACACCAGCGCTCGGGGTAGTCGATCACACCAATGGCCGCGTAACAGTTGGCGGCCAAGAAGACCAGACCACGCACAACTTGAGCCTGTTGCGCCGGATCAGCCGGCAACAGACCCGAGCCTGGGTAACGCAAACCCAAGTGAATGAGGATGGCGGCGCTCTCGGTCAACACCGTGCCATCGTCCATCTGCAGGGTGGGAATCTGGCCCAGGGGATTGATGGCGCGCAGTGCGTGCTGCGCCGAATCGGCCTCCCAGGTCGAGGCCCGCACCAGCTGAAAGGGTACCTCGCAGCGAAGCAACGCCATTTCGATGGCCGCCGATCCGGAACCGTCAGAGCCAAACAAGGTCCACATGCAGCGCAGTGTAGCCAGCAGGCCTGGCCAGGGCGAAGCTGGGGCCGTTCGCTGGGACAATTGCGGACATGAACCCGCCACCCTTGATCCTGGCCTCGACCTCCCGCTACAGGCGCGAACTGCTGCTGCGCTTGAACCTGCCGTTTGACGTGGTGGCGCCGGATGTGGACGAAAGCCCACTGCCGGGCGAACGGCCAGCGGTCCTGGCGCAGCGTTTGGCCATGGCCAAAGCGCAAACGGTGTCAATTCAGTACCCCAACGCCATCGTGATCGGCTCAGACCAAGTCGCCGACCTGGAAGGTGAACCCATCGGCAAGCCCGGCAGCCACAAAAATGCGGTTCTGCAGCTGCAACGCATGCGCGGCAAGCGGGTGATCTTTCAAACAGCCGTGGCGGTTGTCCACGCGAACGGCGGCTACGCCAAAGGTCTTCTGGCCTCTGTGGGTGTGAGCTTTCGCAACTTGACGGAGGCGGAAATCGAGCGCTACCTGAGGCTCGAACAGCCCTACGACTGCGCCGGCACTGCCAAGTGCGAGACGCTGGGTATCGCGCTGCTGGAGGCCATCGACAGCGACGACCCCACGGCATTGGTGGGTCTGCCCCTGATCCGCACCTGTCAGCTGCTGCGTGAAGCCGGACTGGACCCCTTGCGGCCATGAACGGCACCCTATATCTGGTTCCCAACACGCTGGACTTGGGCGCCGCAGAAGTCGACCTGCGTGAAGTGCTTCCCCAAGGCG
>JANMHH010000538.1:0-2534 GCA_031375065.1 Rubrivivax sp.
CGGGTTCAGGTCTTCGGGCTTTTTCCACTGCGAGTAGATCGACAGGATCTTGTCGATCGGCACCGCCAGCAGCTTGTTGTCGCCACCGGCTTCGTCTTCCATGCGCAGCATGCCAACCGCACGGCAGGTCACCACCACGCCGGGAATCAAAGGGACCGGGGTGATCACCAGCACGTCCACCGGGTCGCCGTCATCCGACAGCGTGTTGGGGATGTAGCCGTAGTTGCACGGGTAGTGCATCGCGGTGCTCATGAACCGGTCGACAAACAGCGCGCCTGTGTCGTGGTCCACTTCGTACTTGATCGGGTCGGCGTTCATCGGTATTTCGATGATCACGTTGAATTCTTGCGGCGCGTTGGCGCCCGGGGTCACGTTGTGCAGGCTCATGGGGTCTCGCTTCCTGGGGTCAACCCTGATTCTAGGCGGACACCTTGCCGTGCCCTGACGACCCAAGCCCCATGCTGGCAAACCCCGGCGGGCTGGCGTCTGGGCGTCCTGTAGCATCGCCCGCGCATTGAGGGGCCTGGCAATTGACGCAGGCCCGTGACGTCCTACACAGGTCGCCACGCATCCGCCACCCATCAAAAAACCCATCTGAGGAAGGAGCACTTTCCATGTCCACCACCACGGCGCTTTACATCGCGCTGGCGTGCGGCCTTGCAGCAGTTGTCTACGGCTTTGTCCAGCGCAGCTGGATCCTGGCCCAAGACGCTGGCAACGCCCGAATGCAAGAAATTGCTGGCGCCATTCAACAAGGCGCGGCCGCCTACCTGGCCCGCCAGTACCGCACCATCGCCATCGTTGGCGTGGTGTTGGCGGTGCTGATCTTCATCTTCCTGGGCAGCAAGACGGCCCTGGGCTTTGTCTTCGGCGCCGTGCTCTCGGGCGCTTGTGGCTTCATCGGCATGAACGTGTCGGTCAAGGCCAACGTGCGCACCGCCCAAGCGGCCACGCGCGGCATCGGGCCGGCGCTGGACGTGGCCTTCAAGGGCGGCGCCATCACCGGCATGCTGGTCGTCGGCCTGGGCTTGTTGGGTGTGGGTGGCTTCTTCTGGTACATCACCGGCGGCACCAACGTGGCGCCTGAAACCCTCAAACCGCTGCTGGGCCTGGCTTTTGGCTCGTCGCTGATTTCCATCTTCGCCCGCCTGGGCGGTGGCATCTTCACCAAGGGCGCCGACGTCGGCGCCGACCTGGTGGGCAAGGTCGAAGCCGGTATCCCTGAAGACGACCCGCGCAACCCGGCGGTGATAGCCGACAACGTGGGCGACAACGTCGGCGACTGCGCCGGCATGGCCGCCGACTTGTTTGAAACCTACGCCGTCACGCTGATCGCCGCGATGGCGCTGGGCGCGCTGATGGTCAAGAACGTGGCGGTTGCGGCCGTGGTCTACCCCATGCTGCTGGGCGGCGTGTCGATCATCGCGTCCATCATCGGCTGCTACTTCGTCAAGGCCACCCCGGGCATGAAGAACGTGATGCCGGCGCTGTACAAGGGCTTGATCGTGGCCGGCGTGCTGTCGCTGGTGGCTTTCTACTTTGTCACCAACGCCATGTTCCCGCAGCCTCTGCAGCTGGCCACCGGTGGCACCGCTACCGCAATGGGCCTGTTCGGCGCCTGCGCCGTGGGCTTGATCCTGACGGCCGCCATGGTCTGGATCACCGAGTTCTACACCGGCACCCAGTACAGCCCGGTGCAGCACATCGCACAGGCTTCGACCACCGGCCACGGCACCAACATCATCGCCGGCCTGGGCGTCAGCATGCGCTCCACCGCCTACCCGGTGCTCTTCATCTGCGCCGCCATCTACGCCGCCTACGCTTTGGCCGGCTTGTACGGCATCGCCATCGCTGCCACCTCCATGCTCAGCATGGCCGGCATCGTGGTGGCGCTGGACGCCTACGGCCCGATCACCGACAACGCCGGTGGCATTGCTGAAATGGCCGAGCTGCCCAGCAGCGTGCGCGACGTCACCGACCCGCTGGACGCGGTGGGCAACACCACCAAGGCCGTCACCAAGGGCTACGCCATCGGCTCGGCGGGTCTGGCTGCGCTGGTGCTGTTTGCCGACTACACCTACGCACTGCAGGCGCGTGGCATGTCGGTGGTCTTCGACCTCAGCAACCACCAGGTCATCGTGGGCCTGTTCATCGGCGGCCTGATTCCCTTCCTGTTTGGTGCCATGGCGATGGAAGCCGTGGGCCGCGCGGCGGGTGCGGTGGTGGTTGAAGTGCGCAAGCAGTTTGCCGACGGCGCCATCATGGCCGGCACGCGCAAGCCCGACTACAGCGCCGCCGTGGACATGCTGACCACCGCCGCCATCAAGGAAATGATCGTTCCTTCACTGCTGCCGGTGGTGGCCCCCATCTTGGTGGGCATGCTGCTTGGGCCTGCTGCCTTGGGTGGCCTCTTGATGGGCACCATCGTCACGGGCTTGTTCGTTGGCATCAGCATGTGCACCGGCGGCGGCGCTTGGGACAACGCCAAGAAACTGATCGAAGAAGGCTTCACCGACAGCGACGGCAAGCTGCAC
>JANMHH010000546.1:0-3898 GCA_031375065.1 Rubrivivax sp.
CTGCACAAGGAACGCATCGTGCGCGCGCTGCGGGCCCATGGCCACGTGGTCGGTTTCATGGGCGACGGCATCAACGACGCGCCCGCACTGCGCGCGGCCGACATCGGCATCTCGGTGGACAGTGCCGTGGACATTGCCAAGGAAGCCGCCGACATCATCCTGCTGGAAAAGAGCCTGCTGGTGCTGGACCAAGGCGTGATCGAAGGCCGCACCACCTTCTGCAACATGCTCAAGTACATCCGCATGACGGCCAGTTCCAACTTCGGCAACGTGCTGAGCGTGTTGGTGGCCAGCGCCTTCCTTCCCTTCCTGCCCATGCTGCCGCTGCAACTGCTGGTGCAGAACCTGCTGTACGACATCGGCCAGACGGGCATCCCGTTCGACAACGTCGACGCCGAATTGGTGACCAAGCCGCTGCAATGGCACCCGGCGGACATCGGCCGCTTCATGCTTTTCTTCGGCCCCATCAGCTCACTGTTCGACATCACCACCTTCGCCGTGATGTGGTGCGTGTTCGACGCCAACAGCATGGCGCGGCAAGCGCTGTTCCAGTCGGGCTGGTTCGTCGTCGGCCTGCTGACCCAGACCCTGGTGGTGCACATGCTGCGCACGCCCAAGCTGCCCTTCGTGCAGAGCCGCGCCGCGTGGCCGTTGATGGGGATGACGCTGGCCATCATCGCGGTGGGGCTGTGGCTTCCCTTTGGGCCGCTGGCCGGCTACTTCAAGCTGCAGGCCCTGCCCGCAGCCTACTACGGCTGGCTGCTGGCCATCCTGCTGGGCTACGGCCTGCTCACCACGCTGATGAAGCGCCTCTACATCCGTCGCTACGGTTGGCAATGAAGCCCGACAACCCCCTCCAGACCGGTGCCGTGAAGCCGAAGCTGAACCCCGAAGTCCTCAAGCTCGGCTTCGTCAGCTTCCTGACCGACCTCAGCTCGGAAGCCATCTTCTCGGTGTTCGCGGTGTTCTTCACCACGGTCGCCGGGGCCTCGAGTGCCTTGCTGGGCCTGATCGAGGGCCTGGCGGACTTCTCGGCATCGTCGCTGAACTACCTGGCCGGCCGGCTGTCCGACCGCAGCGGCAAACGCAAGGTGTTCGCGCTGGCCGGCTACGGCTTTTCGACGCTGGCCAAGACCATCCTGCTGGTGTCGACGTCGATCGTTGGCCTGGGTGCATTCCGTGTCATCGAACGGCTCGGCAAGGGCTTTCGAGGCCCGCCGCGCGACGCCTGGCTGTCGTCGCTGGCCGACCCCGCCACCCGGGGCTATTCGTTCGGCGTGCACAAGGCCCTGGACAAGGCCGGCGCCGTGTTCGGCCCCCTGGTGGCCTATGGCCTGCTTCGGTGGCTGGGCGAGTCGCCCGCAGCCTACCAGGCGCTGTTCTGGGTGGCGTTCTTGCCGGCGGTGCTCAGCATCGTGGTGCTGGCACGGATGAAGGACCAACCCGGCAAACCCCACGCGCGCGAAAGCTTGGGCGCCAACTGGCAGGCACTGAGCCCCGGTTTCAAGCGTTTCCTGGTGCCTGCGGGTGTGTTCGCGCTGGCCTATTACAGCCTGGGCTTTCTGCTGCTGAAGGCGCATGCGGTGGGTTTCAGCCTGACCGACACGGTGCTGCTGTATGCGATGTTCAATGCGGTGTGTGTCGTTGCCGCGCCGTTGGTGGGCCGCCTGGGTGACGCCATCGGCCGCAGCCGCATCGTGCTGCTCGGCTATGGCCTGTTTGCGGCCATCAATCTGGCGCTGGTGTTTGCCAACCAAGGCTGGCAGGTGGTGGCGGTATTCGCGCTGTATGGCGTCTTCTACGCCACCGAAGAGTCGCAAAGCAAGGCCTTCATCGCCGACCTGGAACCCGATCGCCGCGCGACGGCGGTGGGTGCCTATAACTTCGTCACTGGCGTGCTCTACCTGCCCGCGTCCCTGGTGGCTGGTGCGCTGTGGATCCTGGATCCCCGCTGGGCCTTCGGTCTGGCGACGCTGCTGGCACTGGCCGCGATCGCGCTGTTTGGCTGGATGCAGCCGGCCGCCAGAGCGGGCCGGCACTGACCATCACCTGAAAGCCCCGCATGGAATTCAAGGACTACTACGCCACGCTCGGTGTCGAGCGCACCGCGACGCAAGACGAGGTCAAGCGGGCATACCGCAAGATGGCCCGCAAGTACCACCCCGATGTCAGCAAGGAGCCGCAAGCCGAAGCGCGCTTCAAGGAAGTGGCCGAGGCGCACGAGGCCCTGATCGACGCCGAGCGCCGCGCCGCCTACGACGACATTGCACAGCGCCACGCCCGTGGTCAGCCTTTTGATCCGCCACCGGGGTGGGACAGTGGCTTTGAGTACAGCGGCCCTGGCCCCGGCGATCGGCCTGGCGGTCGGCCGGGCCGGGCATCGCGCGGGCCTGCCGGCGCTGCCGGCGGTGACGCCGACTTCAGCGACTTCTTCGAATCGCTGTTCGGCCGCGGCGGAGCGCAAGGCATACCGCGGCACGGGCCGGGCGGTGGGCCGATGCAGGGCAGTGATCACCATGCCAAGGTGGCCATCGCGCTGCTGGATGCCTACCAGGGCGCCCAGCGCACGATCACATTGCGCATGCCCGTGCTTGACGCGACCGGGCACACCACGCTGCAGGAGCGGCAACTCGAAGTCCACATTCCCAAGGGCGTGCGCGAAGGCCAGCACCTGAGGTTGGCGGGCCAGGGCGCCGCGGGCCACGGCGGTGCGCCAGCGGGCGACCTGTACCTGGAGATCCAGATCCTGCCGCACCCGGTGTTCCGGGTGGACGGCGGCGACCTCAGCTTCGACCTGCACGTGGCTCCCTGGGAGGCAGCACTTGGCGCAACGGTCACGGCGCCGACGCCCGATGGCCACGTGCAACTGAGTCTGCCGCCCGGTTCGTCGCCGGGGCGCAAGCTGCGCCTGAAGGGCAAGGGACTGCCTGGCAAGGTGCCCGGCGACCTGTATGCGGTGCTGACCATCGCCCTGCCGCCTGCGGCGTCCGAGTCCGAGCAGAAGGCCTACAGCGCCTTCGCCGCTGCCTTCGCCGACTACAACCCGCGCACCGCACTGGAGGCTTGAAGACCATGGCTGAGTACAACGTCGTGACCACGGCAACGGTGGTCGTTGAAGAGCATGTGTCGTTCAACCTGTTGGCGCTGTGCCGGGCCAGTGGCGCTGACCTGGCCCAGGTTCAGGCGCTGGTCAGCGAAGGCCTGCTGCAGCCCACCGGCCCCGGCCCGCAGGACTGGCAATTCCAGGGTGACGCCTTGCCGAAGACGCGCCGCGCGCTGCGCCTGGCGCGCGATCTCGATCTGGACCTGGCCGCCGTGGCCTTGGTGCTGGACCTGTTGGCCGAGATCGACCGCTTGCGGTCGAGACTGCGGCGCCCGTGAAAACGCACGGCGCGCTCAAAGGCCGAAGTCCGGTTGGCTTGAGCTTGAACAGGCTGCGGCTGGCTGTCTATTCGGGCGAGCTCACCACAAGAACCTCAGTCCCGACACCCCGGTAGCCGGTGTAACCGCTGCTGCGGTCGAGTGTGGGTTCGCCGCTGATCCGAAACTGCTGGCGTGACCCGTCGGCGCGCTGGCGAAAAATGACGAAGTCGAGGAACGGCTGGCGCGCGGCGATCTTGGCCTGCAGCGCCTGGCGCCCTTGGGTGTCCCAGATGGCGCCGGCGTCGATGCCAGCCTCAGTGCCCGTTGCGGGCTCGCGCTGGCCCAGCATCTCCAGCACCGGGCCTGACACCCTGGTGAACTCGCCCTTCTCGTCCTGCTCCCAGCTCCAGTCGGCAGCCAGTTCGGTGAGGCTGCGGTATCGGGCTTCACTTTCCACCAATGCCGCGGTGCGCTCCTGCACGGTGCGCTCCAGCACCTGGTTGTGGGCTTCCAGCATCTTGTACAGCAGCTGCAC
>JANMHH010000033.1:0-3747 GCA_031375065.1 Rubrivivax sp.
CGGGGCATCTGAAAGAGATCACGTCTGCGCTGGGCATCCCCTTCATCTTCAAGAGCAGCTACGACAAGGCCAACCGCAGCAGCGGCACCACCTTTCGCGGGCCGGGCATGGTGCGCGGGCTGGAGATCCTGGCCAAGGTCAAGCGCGATCTGAACGTGTCCATCCTGACCGACGTGCACAACGAATCCGAAGTGGCCCAAGTCGCTGCCGTGGTGGACGTGCTGCAAACGCCAGCCTTCCTGTGCCGCCAGACCGATTTCATCCGCGCCGTGGCGCAATGCGGCAAACCGGTCAACATCAAGAAGGGGCAGTTTCTGTCGCCCCACGACATGAAAAACGTCATCGACAAAGCCCGCGCCGCCGCGCGCGAGGCTGGTTTGAGCGAAGACCGGTTCATGGCCTGCGAACGTGGTGCCAGCTTTGGCTACAACAACCTGGTGTCGGACATGCGCTCGCTCGCCATCATGCGTGAGACTGGTGCGCCGGTGGTGTTTGATGCCACCCACAGCGTGCAGTTGCCCGGCGGCCAAGGATCCAGCAGCGGCGGGCAACGCGAATTTGTTCCCGTGCTGTCGCGCGCTGCCGTGGGCGTGGGTGTGGCCGGCCTTTTCATGGAAACCCACCCCGACCCCGCCAAAGCCATGAGCGACGGCCCGAACGCCCTGCCCCTGAAGCACATGAAGGCCTTGCTGGAGCAACTGCTGGCGCTGGACCGCGTGGTCAAGCAACAGCCACTGCTCGAGAACGACTTCAGCTGCTGAACCCTGCAAGCCACTGAAAGCCCAGACCATGCCCGTTGCCTACCTGGTGGTCGAATCCAACATCTCCGACCCTGAAGCCTTCAAGCACTACATGGCCGCAGCGCCCGACGTGGTCAAGGCCTTTGGCGGCGAGTACCTGGTGCGCGGTGGCCGCATGGCGGTGCTGGAAGGTGATTGGAAACCACCGCGCTTGACGGTGCTGCGCTACCCCGACTTCGAAACGGCGAAGGCGATGTACGACAGCCCCGGCTACGTGAAAGCGCGCGCCCTGCGCCACGGCGCCACGGCCTGCTTCAACATGGTGTTGGTCGAAGGCGTGGAGGCGCCGGTCTGAGCCGCCCGCTGCTGGTCGACCGCCCTCACCGCCCACCATCCACCCCCCATTGCCAAAAAAATCTAACTAACTGAGGAATTGAATGAGCGCCATTGTTGACATCGTCGGCCGGGAAATTCTGGACAGCCGCGGCAACCCCACCGTGGAATGCGACGTGCTGCTGGAAAGCGGCACCATGGGCCGCGCGGCCGTGCCCTCGGGCGCCAGCACTGGCAGCCGTGAAGCGATCGAACTGCGCGACGGCGACAAGGGCCGCTACTTGGGCAAGGGCGTGCTGCGCGCGGTGGAGCACATCAACACCGAAATCAGCGAATCGGTGATGGGGCTGGACGCGTCGGAGCAGGCGTTTCTGGACCAGACCCTGATCGACCTGGACGGCACCGACAACAAGGCCCGCCTGGGTGCCAACGCCACACTGGCCGTGAGCATGGCCGTGGCGCGCGCCGCGGCTGAAGAAAGTGGCCTGCCGCTGTACCGTTATTTTGGTGGCATGGGCCGCATGAGCCTGCCGGTGCCGATGATGAACGTCATCAACGGCGGCGCTCATGCCAACAACAACCTGGATCTGCAGGAGTTCATGATCATCCCGGTGGGCGCGCCCACCTTTCGCGAAGCGCTGCGCTACGGCGCTGAGGTGTTCCACGCGCTGAAGAAGATCCTCGACGCCAAGGGCATGCCCACCAGCGTGGGCGACGAAGGCGGCTTTGCGCCCAACGTGGCCAGCCACGAAGCGGCCATCCAGCTGATTCTGGAAGCCATCGACAAGGCCGGCTACACCGCAGGCGAGCAGATCGCGCTGGGCCTGGACTGCGCCGCCAGCGAGTTCTACAAAGACGGCCCTAACGGCTCGAAGGTCTACCACCTGGAAGGCGAAGGCCTGCAGCTCAGCGCCGCCGAGTGGACCGACATCCTGGCCACCTGGGTCGACAAGTACCCGATCATCAGCATCGAAGATGGCATGCACGAAGGCGACTGGGACGGCTGGAAGCACCTGAACAACCGCCTGGGCAAAAAGGTCCAGCTGGTGGGTGACGACCTGTTTGTCACCAACACCAAGATCCTGCAGCGCGGCATTGACGAGGGCGTGGCCAATTCCATCCTGATCAAGATCAACCAGATCGGTACGCTGACCGAAACCTTCTCGGCCATCGAAATGGCCAAGCGCGCCGGCTGGACCAGCGTCATCAGCCACCGCAGCGGCGAAACCGAAGACAACACCATTGCCGACATCGCAGTCGGCACCAACGCCGGGCAGATCAAGACCGGCTCGCTGAGCCGCAGCGACCGCATGGCCAAGTACAACCAGCTGCTGCGCATTGAAGAAGACATGGGCGACGTGGCCAGCTATCCTGGGCGCAAAGCCTTCTACAACCTGAAGTGATTCACCCCAGCCCACGCCCGGCCTGCCCACCATGAAATGGACCCCGCTCGTCCTGACCGCACTGCTGGTGGTGGTGCAGGGCGACCTGTGGTTTGGCAAAGGCAGCCTGCCCTATGTCTGGGGCCTGCAAAAACAACTGGAGTTGCAGCGCCAGGCCAACCAGACCGCGCGCGACCGCAACGCCCGCGTCACCGCTGAAGTCACCGACCTGCGTGACGGGCTGGAAATGGTGGAAGAAAAGGCGCGCAGCGAACTGGGCATGGTGCGGCCGGACGAGATCCTGGTTCAGATCACCACCAAAAAACAGTGACGGGCCGTCAGTCGGGTCATCGTTCGGGCTACCACTTGGGCCATGGCTCGGGCCATCACTTGGGTCATGACCGTGCTTGAAACGCTGCTGCAAGCAGCGCGGCCCGCCTTGGTTGCCGCCTTCACCTTGTGGGGCAGCCCGGTCACCTGGCTGGAAATCGCGGCCTTCGTGCTGGCCCTGGCCATGGTGGCCTGCAACCTGCGCGTGCACGTGGCAGGCTGGCCGCTGGCGATCCTCAGCTCGATGGCCTACGCGCTGCTCTTTGCCGACAGCAAGCTCTATGGCGAATCGGCTCTTCAAGGGGTCTTCATTGTCTTGGCGCTTTGGGGCTGGTGGCAGTGGCTGCGCGGAACAGCGCCCGATGGCAGCGCCTTGCAGGTCAGGACCATGAGCCAGCGCCACCGCGCGGCCGCATTGGCGGCCACGCTGCTGGCCTGGCCGGCCTTGGCCTGGCTGCTGATGCGGACCACCGACAGCGATGTGCCTTGGTTCGATGCGCTGCCCACCGCCGGCAGCATCACCGGGCAGGTGTTGCTGGCTTGCAAGTGGGTGGAAAACTGGCCGGTCTGGTTGGCCGTCAACCTGGTCAGCGTGGCGCTGTTTGCCTACAAAGGGCTCACCTTGACTGCCGTGCTTTATGCGCTGTTTGCAGCGTTGTCGGTGCTGGGCTGGCAGGCTTGGCGCCAACGGGCCCTGCAGCATGTCTGACGCCATCTGCATCGGCATCAACGGTGCCGAAAGCACCGGCAAAACCACCTTGGCGGCCGAACTGGCTGCGGCCTTGGGGAAGGCCACCGGCCAGCCAGTAGCCTGGGTGCCCGAGGTCTTGCGACAGTGGTGCGAAAACACCGGGCGCACGCCGTTGGCCCACGAGCAGGCCAACATCCTGCGCACCCAACACCAGCGCATTGACGCCGCGGCCCGCAACCACCCGCTGGTGGTGTGCGACACCACCGGCCTG
>JANMHH010000035.1:0-29903 GCA_031375065.1 Rubrivivax sp.
CTGGCCCGGCTCGCGGGTTTTGACTGCACCAGCCACGAGCGCGGAAAGCTCGAGTGTGCTGCGCACGGGATGCCCGCTTTCGCGGCGAGCGACAAGCGCCTTTGCAATCGAAGCAGCAAACCGTTCTTCGGAGAGTTCACGAATCACCCCTTCGATGTCGCGCACGTCGGCGCGGGCCAAATAGTCAGCCGCTGTTTCACCGCGCGTGGTGTCCATGCGCATGTCCAGCGGGGCGTCCTGGCGAAAGCTGAAACCGCGCGCCGGGTTGTCGATCTGGGGCGAGCTGATCCCCAAGTCCAGCAGCACGCCATCAACCTGTTGCAGGCCCAGCGCCGCCAGCTCGGCGGCCATGTCGCCAAAGTTGCCGTGGCGCATGACAAAGCGCGGGTCGGTGATGGCCGCAGCCGCTGCCACCGCTTCCAGGTCCTTGTCGAACGCAATCAAGCGGCCTTGCGGGCCCAAAGCCGCCAACACCGCACGTGCGTGCCCGCCACGGCCAAAGGTGCCGTCCACGTACACCCCGTCCGTTTGCGTCACCAAGGCCTGAACGGCTTCGGGCAGCAACACGGTGGTGTGGGTCCATGCGCTGGCGCTGTTCACCGGATGATCAGGTTGCGCACCGGCTCGGGGCGGCCCGCGGAAACGGCGGCGGCTTCGTGGGCGTCATAACGGGCCTGGTCCCACAATTCAAAGTTCGGACCCACACCCATGAACTTCACTTCGCGATCAAAGCCGGCCCAGCTGCGCAGCTCGGGCGGAATGTTGACGCGTGAGGCGCTGTCGATTTCCACGTCGGTGGCGCTGCCGATGAAGATGCGGCGCCAGGCGTCGTGCTCGGACGACAGCGACAGCAGCTCGCTCTCGACTTTTTCCCAAACCGGCAAGGGGTACAGCGACAAACAACCGTCAGGGTTCTTGGCCACCACCATCTGGCCGCCCACGTTGGCCATCAGCAGCTCACGCCAACGGGTGGGCACGGTGATCCGGCCTTTTCCGTCGAGCAGCAGCACGGGGCCACCCCTGAAGTTCATGATTTGCACTTAATCCCGAGAAATGACACCAGGCCCCACTTTACCGCTCGAGCATCGGCTGGTCAACGTTTCGCTGAGAAAAATTCAATGAAATCAACAACTTAGAAAACACTGTTCACGCATCCAGGCGGTCGAAAAACTCCTTTTAAATGAATGACTTGTGGGTTGATATGAAAGTGACTTCTGAGCACCGCGCCCCCACCCTTCCACACCCAGCCGCCGATTTCGCAACCCCGTTTCGGCTCGCCCGATGCACGGCGCGGCTGCTCGAGGTGAGCCCGTTGCTGGCATGAACCGCCGAAGCTGAAACCGCAGCGGCGCGGGCCGTTTCAGGCCGCAGCGTGCAGGAAGCCGCTGCTGCCATACTCCCCCATGCACCCCACCTCAGACAACGGCATCCAAGTGGGTGGGGGCCATGCAGTCCAGGCGGTTGGCATTGGCGCTTCGGCGGGCGGGCTGGCGGTGATCGAGCAGTTTTTGGCCCAGATCCCGGCAGACAGCGGCCTGGCCTACGTGGTGGTTCAGCACCTGGACCCGACCCACAAGGCGATGCTGGTCGAGTTGCTGCAGCGACGAACCACCATGCGGGTGGTCGAAGCCGCCGAGGCCATGCCGCTGGAACCCAATGTCGTTTACGTGATACCGCCCAACCACGACCTGACGTTGGTGGCTGGCGCGCTGCACCTGGCGCCGCCGGTTCAACCGCGCGGCCTGCGGCTGCCCATTGACCTGCTGTTTGCTTCGCTGGCGCGCGACCAGGGCGAGCGGGCCGTTGGCGTGGTGCTGTCGGGCATGGGCTCGGACGGCACGCTGGGCTTGCAGGCCATCAAGTCGCAGGGTGGACTGACCCTGGCACAAACACCCAAGTCGGCGCAATTCGACTCGATGCCCAAGAGCGCCATTGCCGCAGGCTATGTTGACATCGTCGGCGAGGCGGCCGACCTGCCCCGTCACATCCTGCGCGTCTGGGCAGACCGGCAGGCCGCTTCGCTGTTTCCCGCCGGCAGTGACGAGAGCAACGCACAGGCGTTGTCGTCCATCGTGCACCTGCTGCGCGATCGCAGCAAACACGATCTCTCCGACTACAAACCCAGCACGCTGCGCCGGCGCGTCGAGCGCCGCATGAGTGTGCACGGGCTGCCCAGCAAAGCCGACTACGAAGGATTTGCCAGAAAGAATCCGCAAGAACTGGACCTGCTGTTCAAGGAAATGCTGATCGGCGTGACCAGCTTCTTTCGCGATCCCGAGGTCTGGCAAGAACTCAAGGCCACGGTGCTGCCGGTGTTGCTGGCGCGCGGTGACCCAGGCGGCCGCTTGCGTGCCTGGGTGGTGGGGTGCTCCACCGGCGAAGAGGCGTACTCCCTGGCCATGGCCTTCAAGGAAGTGATCGCCGAGATGCCCGCAGCAGCCCGAAAAACGGTTCAGATCTTTGCCAGCGACCTGAGCGCCGATGCCATCAGCGCCGCGCGCAAAGGCCGCTACCCAGCCAAGATCGCGGCCGACACGGACCCGGCACGCCTGGCACGCTTTTTCTCGGCCCAAGGCGACGGCTACCTGATCGACAAGCAGATCCGCGAGATGGTGCTGTTTGCACAGCACGACGTGATCCTGGACCCACCCTTCACCAAGCTCGACCTGCTCAGCTGTCGCAACCTGTTGATCTATTTCAACGCCACGTTGCAACGGCGTTTGATGCCCCTTTTCGGCTACAGCCTGCGCCCGGGGGGCGCGCTGTTGCTGGGCGGCTCCGAAACTGTCGGCAGCTCGCATGCACAGTTCACGCCGCTGAGTCAGAAATCAAGGCTCTACTGGCGCAGCGATGCCGCGCTGCCGGTCGGATCGGTTGAGTTTCCCATCACCCCTCGCCTGCTGCCCGGCCGGCTTTACAAGGAGTCGAAAGTGTCGCAACCAGCCAATCCACCCGCCAGTGTGTCCGCCAACCTGCAGACCCATGCCGAACACGCACTGCTGCAAGAGTTTTCGCCGGCCGCGGTGCTGGTCAACGAGCAGGGCGATGTGGTCTTCATCAACGGCAGCGTGGGCAGGTATCTGGAGCCGGCCTCGGGCAGGGCCAACTGGAACATTCATGTGATGGCGCGCCCGGCCATCCGTGCGCAGGTTGCGGCGGGGCTGCGGCAGGCGCTGCAGGCCCGCAGCACCGTGGAACTGCGCGGCTTGCGGTTGGCTGATGCCCAGCCGTTCACGCTGAACGTCACCATAAAGGCCATGCAGGAGCCCAAGTCGCTGGCCGGGCTGGTGATGATAGTGTTTCAAGACGTGATCGCGCCTGTGCAGCCCAAGCGTCGGCGTGGCAAGGCCGGTGTCATCAACGCCGACATCGCCGAAGAGCTGCAGCGCTGCAAGGACGAAGTGCTTGCGCTGCGCCAGGAGATGGGCGCGTCGGCCGAAGAGCTGCAGGCGGCCAATGAAGAGCTGCAATCGACCAATGAAGAGCTGCAGTCGGCCAACGAAGAATTGACCACCTCCAAGGAAGAATCGCAATCGATGAACGAAGAATTGCAGACGCTCAACGGCGAACTGCAATCCAAGCTGGACGACCTGGCCCTGGCGCAGAGCGACATGCAGAACCTGCTCAACAGCACCGACATCGCCACGCTGTTTCTGGACAGCGCCTTGAACGTGCGGCGCTTCACCGACCAGATCGCGCGCATCGTGCATTTGCGTGAAGGCGACATCGGCAGGCCGCTGACCGAACTGGCCAGCACCCTGATCTATCCGCAGCTCAACGAAGATGCCAAAGAGACCTTGCGCACGCTGACCTTCAGCGAAAAGCAGATCACCACCACCGATGGACTCTGGTTCATGGTCCGCATCAAGCCCTACCGCACGCTGTCAGACGTGATCCAGGGCGTGGTCATCACCTTCATCGACATCACCGCAGCCAAACAGCTTGAATCCCGCCTGCGCAAGGCGTAGAACTTGCCAACGGGAAGGTGCAGCCACCGTCCCTTGCCCACTCACCAGGAGTTCAAATGTCCGACCTCATCAAAACCGCGCCAGGCCCGGCGAATCTGCGCCAGCAGGCAACAACGAAATTGAGCATCGGCAGCCCGGCGGCTGGCAAGCGGGCCAGCCAGTCCGAGGCCCTGGCGGTGCTGCACCACATGGCCTCGTCGCCCGACACCGCGGGCGACGCCTTGGCGCTGCTGCACGAACTGCAGGTCCATCAGGTTGAACTGGACCTGCAGCAAGAAGAACTTCAGCGCTCGCAGATTGAATTGGAGTCGGAGCTCAGGCGCATGGCCGCCTTGGTCGAGCGGGCGCCCGTGGCCTACTTGACCCTGGATGGCCACACCGTTCTGAACGAAATCAACCTGGCCGGCCTGCGCCTGCTGGGCGCCGCGCGCGAAGAGTTGTTGGGCCGGCGTCTGACCAGTCTGCTGACGCCTGCAAGCGCAGCCGTTTTGCAAGGCCTGCTGGCTCGGACGCCAGCGGGTGGTTTGCCAGAGAACTGCGAATTGCAACTGGTGCCGATGACGGGCGCGCCCTGCACCGTGCAGGCTGTTGCCGACCGGGACTCCACGCCAAATCGCTTCCTGCTGGTGCTGATGCCGCGGCCGACTCCTTGACGCCGCATCAAACCCAACCTGAATGCACGACCCTGCACCGATGACCGCCCCCACCGCACCGCCCGTCACACTTCAGGCCCCGTCGGCCGAAGCAGAAACCGCATGTCGCAACTGCCCGCTGCGGCCGCTGAAGTTGTTTCATGAACCCACCGGCGAAGAACTCGAACTGGTGCAGTCGCTCAAGCGCCGCGAGCGCAACCTGGCCGCCGGCGAGCCCCTGATTCACGAGGGCCAGACCGACGCGCCGCTGTACACCCTGCTGCAGGGTTGGGCCTTTCGCTACAAGACGCTCAGCGACGGGCGTCGGCAGATCCTGAGCTTTCTGCTGGCCGGCGACTTCATCGGCGTTCAGCAGAAGATGGGCGACGCTGCGGCCCATGGCGTCGAGACGCTGACCGATTCGCTGTTCTGTGTTTTCCAGCGCGACGCACTCTGGGAACTGCACCGGCAAAGCCCGCAAATGGGCTTCAACGTCACCTGGCTCACCGCGCACGAGGAATCGATGGTCGACGAGTCGCTGCTGTCGGTGGGCCGCCGCAGCGCCGAAGAGCGCATCGCGTCGCTGTTGATCCTGCTCTTCAAGCGCGCCGCTGCGCTGCAAGCCGATGCGGGCGCAGGCGGTGTGGTTTTTCCGCTCACGCAACAACACATTGCCGACGGCCTGGGGCTGTCGCTGGTGCACACCAACAAGACGCTGCGCAAGCTGGAACGGCGCGGCTTGCACCGCATCGCCGACGGCCGTCTTTACCTGCGTGATGTCAAGGCTTTGGCCCGTCTGGCCGACCTCTACGGCGACGGCCGCCCGCCGCCGCGCCCGCTGGTCTGAGCACCCGCAGCGGCGCTGTTCCGCAGAACAACGGCTGTGTCATTCGACGTATGGGATCGAACCGTCGGCTTCTAAATTGCGTTCCATCGACCACCCGGTCAACCAGGAAACGCATCCATGAGCACCGACCACCAGTCCGCGCCCAACAACCAGTTGCTGGCATCACTGCCACCCGAGGTTTCCGACCGTCTGCAGTCGCGGCTGGAAGCGGTTGAGCTGGCTGCGGGAGCGCAGCTCTATGAGGCAGGCACGGTGCTGCGCCATGTCTACTTCCCGGCCACGGCCGTGGTGTCGCTGGTGTCGGCGCTGCAGGACGGCGCGTGTTCTGAAGTGGCAGTGGTCGGCCGAGAGGGCATCGTCGGCGTCTGCGCGTTCATGGGCGGCGGCAAGGCGCTCAGCGGCGCCGTGGTGCAGCGCCCGGGCTTGGCCTGGCGCATGGGTGCGCGTGACATTGCCGACCTGGCTCAAGAATCGCGCCCGATGATGCAGCAGCTGCTGCGCTACACCCAAGCGCTGTTCACCCACATGGCACAAACATCGGCCTGCCACCGGCACCATGCGCTGGCGCCTCAGCTTTGCAGCTGGCTGCTGCAGCACCTGGACCGGCAGCCCGGCAACGAAATGCGGATCACGCAGGAACGCATTGCAGGCATGCTGGGCGTGCGCCGGGAGGGTGTGACCGGCGCCGCGCAGCAATTGCAGCGTGACGGCCTGATCGAATACACCCGCGGCCAGATCCGCGTGCTGGACCGCCAACGCCTGGAGCAGCAAAGCTGCGAGTGCTACACCGTGGTCAACCGGGCCTATGAGCAGTTGCGCAGCGGCTCGTCGGCCTGGCCCTGCAACATCTGACAGGCCGCGCGGCACGGGCGTGCCAGCCAGGACACCAGGCCGGCTCAGGCCCGCAGGTCAGGCCCCCAAGTCAGGCCCCCAAGTCAGGCCGGGCCGGATCAGCCGCGCAGAAACGACAACAGGGCGTCGTTGAAAGCCTGCGCATGTGAAACGTTCAGTCCGTGAGGGGCTCCTTTCACGGTCACCAACTGGCTGTGGCCGATGGCGTGGTGGGTACGCTGACCCGATCCTTCAAAAGGCACGATGGCGTCGGCATCACCGTGGATCACCAGCGTGGGCACGGTGATGTGCTTCAGGTCGGCCCGAAAGTCGGTGTTGGCGAAAGAGTCCATGCAGGCCAGCGCGGCGCGCTGCACGGACTGGTGGCAGATCGCCAACGCTTCGCTGCGCTGGGCCGGGCTGACCTGCAGCTCACCGTAGGCCGAAAAAAAGTTCTGCGTGAATTCATCGAAAAAAGCCGTGCGGTCGGCTTCCAGCGCCGAGCGCTGTTGCTGCGCCTTGTCGAGCGTCAGCGGGCCTTCGGGGTTGTCGGTCGACTGCAAGAGGCAGGGCGGTACGGCAGCGGCAAACACCACGCTGTGCAGCCGCGCCTGGCCGTGCCGCGCGATGAAGCGGGCCACTTCGCCGCCGCCCATTGAAAAGCCCACCAGCGTCACGTCCTGCAGGCGGCACTGGTCCAGGACACGCTGCAGGTCATCGGCCAGCGTGTCGTAACCGTACCCGGAGTCCGATTCGCCCGCATCGTCCGAGCGCCCAAAGCCCCTGCGGTCATAGGCCACCACGCGATAGCCTGCAGCGCGCAGCGCCGGCACCTGCAACTGCCAGGCTTGCGACGACAAGGGCCAGCCATGAATCAGCACCACCGGCCGGCCACCGCCACCGCTGTCCTCGATGTACAGGTTGACAGCCTGCGCGGTTAACGTGTCGGCGCTGGGCGCGCTGGTGGTGCTGCTCGTGCTGGTGGCGCTGGCCGTAGCCCCCGCCGCAGCGGCACCCAGCGCGGCGCCCGTGGCACCCAGCGTGGCACCGACCAGCACGCCCACCGGGCCGGCCACCGCAACCCCAATGACAGCACCGGTGGCCATGCCGGCCATCACGCTGCCAGCCATCAGCACCGAGTTGGCCTCGCGCTGCACTTCCTGGGGCTCCAGCGGAACTTGCGCGGCGGAGTCCGGGTCCTGCGACGGCACGCCATGGCCGGGCTGGGCTTGTTCGGCCAAGTCTTTGTCGACCGGTGCCGTGGTGGGGGGTGCGGGGGCGCTGGGGTTCATGGGTCTCTCCTGCATGGGTCGGTGGTGAAACGCGCAACCGTGGCGCGCCCTGAAACGGCACCCGACCCTATGTCCGCAGCGGCCGTCACGTCGGTGCGCCAACCGACGAAGCACCCGCTGGCCTGGGCGCTGCCAGGCGTGCTCGGATAATGCAAAAAAAGCGCAAGACGAACGCTCCAGCCTTGGGCTGAACGTTCAGACAAGGAACTGGCCATGCTTGATGCACAACCCACGTTGAGCCGTTCGGAAAACGCCCTGGCCCCCGCGCCCGCACCGGGCCTGGTCTGGATGACCCGGGTGACCTGTGAAGTGGGCGCCGTGGTGTCGCTCGGTGGCCCGGCCAAACACGGCGAGCGGCGTTACGTGCCGATCCTCAGCGGCACGGCGCAAGGCCCCGAGCTGAGCGGCAAGCTGCAGCCGGGTGGGGTGGACTGGCAGGTGCACCGCGCCGACGGGGCCACCGAGATCAGCGCGCACTATGTGATCGGCAGCGCCGATGGCGCCTTGATCGAGGTGCAAAGTGATGGCCTGCGCCACGGCCCGCCGGACGTGATGGCGCGGCTGGCCCAGGGCGAGGCGGTCTCGCCTCAGACCTACTTCTTTCGCACCCTGGTGCGGCTGACCACGGGCCACCCGCAATGGCTGCATTTGAACAAGGTCATGGCCGTGGCGGTGGGCCAACGCGAAGCCCGCCGTGTGATGCTGGATTTTTGGCGCATCACCTGAAGGACCGACCATGAACGAGAACGACCCGCTGTGGAAGATGCGCCATGCGCTGGCAGGCGTGGCGGTGGCGCTGCTGCTGTCGGTTCTGGTGGCGGCCATGGCCGGCCGCCTGCTGGGCGATGCCTTTGGCGGCGACTACGGCGCCCGGGTCACGGTCTACAGCCTGCTGCTGCTGTACGTGGTGGTGGGGGCCGTGGTGCTGTTCGTGAAGGTGGCGCAGTTCGAGACCCGCGCGCTCTCACCGGGCCGCACGTTCACTTGGCTGGCCAGCCTGTGGCTGTGGCCCTTGCTGCTGCTGGCGGCGCGCAAGAAGCAAGCCGACTGACACCCACTCGCGTCCATTGATCAATCTGGGTTGGGATGTCGCGTCGGCTTGCGGCGTTTTGCTCACGCTCAGCGCATGTTGCCGAACTCACACATCCGACCTGCCGCGGCCATGCGCGTCAAGGTTTGTGGCGGGCCGAGGGCAACGGGTACCGGGCTCCGCTCATGTCCCCCGGCCCCGGCTTCGCCGGGTCCTCCTCCTTTACTTCGCTGCGCCCGGTACCCATTGCCCTCGTCCAACCACCGTGTCAGCGGCCCCAACATCGGCGCGCCATCGCTGGTGCCTGAGCGGGCGATTGGGGTGCCCTGCGGAGCGAAGTAGAGGAGGAGACGCAGGCTGCGCAGCAGACTGTGGCGGGGGACATGAGCGCAGCAGGGCACCCCAAGCGCACGCGATCGCCACAGACCCTGACCCGCATGACCGTGGCAGGTCGGATGGGTGACTTCGGCAACACGCGCTGAGCGTCAGCAAAGCGCCGCAAGCCGCCCCACACGACCCCAACTTCCCATTCAGTTGAACGCACAGTGGCATGAGGTGGTCTGTTGACCTGGCTCCAGAAGGGCTGCGCCCTTTACTGCGACTGCAGAATGCGCCGACCCGAGGCCTGCTGCACTGGGCGTGCATTCATCGGGTACATGCGGGCAAACAGCTCGATCTGTTCGGGCGACATGGTCATCGGCTGGCGCATCACCACCCATTGCACACCTTCAGAGCACGGCGGTGTGGTCAGGCTGCCCATGTAGGTGAAGTAGCGGCGGTCGGTGGGCAGCAAATCACTCAGCTCCAGCGGCACGCGGGCGGCCAGTTCTTCGCCCTTCTCCAGCGGCAGGCTGTTCCAGACCCGCTGCACCGCCGGCTGGGCCTGGCCCTTGTCGAACAGCACGGCCACCACCGCCAGGCGCCCTTGTTCGTCTTTGTGGACCAGGTGCAAGGACATTTCAAACTGGCGGCCGTCGATGCGTTCTTCAGACGGGCGATGAAAGTGGAACTGCTGCAGCTCAAAGCGCTTGCCACCGATCTCGATGGCATTGCCCGACGCGATGTTGGCCTGCACCGTGTGACCGTTGTCGATGACGGCAAACGGGCTGGCCTGGTAATTGAATTTGACCGGATCCAGGTCGACCGCCAGACCGCCACGAATGTCGATCGGGCTTTGGCGTTGGCCTTTGGCGCAGGTGCTGAACTCGGGCTTCAAGCCGCCCCAGGTTTGCGGGCCGGCGGCGCCTTGGTAGGACCAGTGCGCCTGTGCACTGCCGTTGGCGTGGCCTGAAGCGGCGCCATGGACCGCAGCCTTCTTGGCCGCCGCCGATTTGGTGGAAGGGCTGACTGCGGGCGAGGGGTCGGTCTTGGCGACCACCCGCACGTCGAAGGGGCTGCCGCCCTCGCTGGTCTTGACCCCGCTGAGCTTGCCGGCCAGGCGCTGGCGCAGCTGCTCCAGTGGATCGGCCGCGGCAGCCGGCGCCGACGCCGCCGCAGCAGCCGCGCCGGGTTCAACCGCCGCCGCCTTGGTGGCGCGCCCGGGGCCTTCCTTGGGCGTTTCGGTGCTGGCCGTCAACTTGACCGGCTTGAGTGACGACGCAGGCTCGGCACCCCGGGTCGGTGACGCCACGATCACGCCGACGGCCACCAGCAGCGCGCTGCAAAGCGGTCGCAGCCGAAGGTGGCTGCACGACCGGCGACGGACCGCAGCTGCAATCCATCCGCCGTGTTGGGCGGCATCAAAGTGTCGGGCAAGGTTCATGGTGCGGGCTCCTCGCCCGCTTTATCGACCAGATCAGAGCAGAACTTGACCCGTCGGCAAACGTGGCTTGACCCAGATCCAGGCGCCCAGCCCGATCAGCATCAAGGCCGCCGAAGCCAGGGCCAGCGCCACGGTGGAGTGCATCACCAAAGGCACCAGCACACCGGCCACCGCGGCGTTGGCCAGGCTGCCCACACAGGCCTGCACCGATGAAGCCATGCCGCGCCGATCGGGGGCCTGGTCCAGGGACAAGAGGGTCACCACCGGCACCATCAAGGCCCAGCCCAAGGAAAACACGGCCACCGGCAGCATGGCCCACACAGGGTCTGGCAGCCACAGCAGGTTGATCGCCACGTTGGCGGCGGTGGCCAACACCATGATCAAGAAGCCGTGCCGAACCTGGTGCCGGGGCTTGATGCGGCCGGCCAAGCGGCCCGACAAAAACGCACCCGCCATCATGCCGCTGATGCTCAACATGAAAAACCAGAAAAACTGCGTCGGCGCCAGCCGCAGGTGCTCGCCCAGCCAGACCGGCGCCGACAGCACGTACATGAACATGCCGTTGAAGGGCACACCGCTGGCAAACACCAGGGCCACAAAACGCGGGTTGCTGAGCAACTGGCGGTAGCCGCGCAGCAAGGGGCGCGGGCGAAACGACTGCCGGCCTGCGGGCAACAGCGTTTCGGGCAACCAGCGCCAGTTGGCCAGCCACAGCGCGGCGCCCAGCACCGCCAACAGCCAGAAGATGGCGTGCCAGTCGACCCATTCGAACAAGAAGCCGCCAATCAGTGGTGCCACCGCCGGGGCGATGCCAAAGAAGATCGACACCTGCGACATCATGCGTTGGGCGTCCGCCGGGGCGTAGAGGTCACGGATGATGGCGCGCGATACAACCATGCCAACCCCCGCCGAGGCGCCCTGCAGCGCACGAAAAAGCACCAGTTCGCCAATCGTCTGACTCAGGGCACAGCCCACCGAAGCCAGCGTGAACACCGCCACCCCCACCAGCACCACGGGGCGCCGCCCAAAGCTGTCGGCCAGCGCACCGTGGAACAGGTTCATCACGGCAAAGCCCAGCAGGTAGCTCGACAGCGTTTGCTGCATCTGCACCGGTGTGGCGTTGATGGCCGCACCGATGCCGGCAAAGGCCGGCAAGTAGGTGTCGATGGCAAACGGCCCGATCATGCCCAGACACGCCAGCAGCAAGGCCAGCGTCCAGCGCCGACCGCGCCAGGGCTTGCTCGGGTCCAGGTTCATCACAGGGGCAAACCGTGCAGTCTAGTGCTTGGGGCTGTTCGGTGATTCAATGCCAACATGAACACCCGCCGTCGTCACCTGCTGATCACCACCACCACGGGCTTGGCTTGTGCATCGCTGGGCTTGCCGGCGCTGGCCAGCTCGCGCCGTGCATTGGCGGCCATGACCGATGGCCCCTTCTACCCACCCAGCCCTTGGCGCGAGCGGGGGCCGCTGGCCGGCGACTGGGACGCCGACCTGACCCGGGTGGAGCGCCAGGGCCAGGTTCAAACCGCCCGCGGCGAACACCTGGGCCTGCAGCTGCGCCTGGTCGACAGCCAGGACCGGCTGGTCGACAACGCCCAGATCGAAATCTGGCAATGTGACGCGCTGGCGCAGTACCGACACCCGCAGGTTGAACGGTTGAGCGGCGCGTTCGACCCCGGCTTTCAAGGCTTTGGTGCGGCCCGAAGCGGTCCCGACGGTGTGGCGAAGATGCGCACCATCAAGCCCGTGGCCTACCCGGGGCGCACGCCACACATCCACATCAAGGTGCGCCACGCCAGCTGGGGCGAAATCACGTCGCAACTCTTCATCGCGGGCGACCCCGGCAATGCACGCGACTTCTTGTGGCGGGCCGTTCCTGAAGCGCAGCGCAGCAGCCACGACATGCGGCTGATGCCTGCCGAAAGCACCCCAGGCCTGCGCTGGACGGCCGAGCACGTGGTGGTGGTGCCCGCCTGACGGGCGTGAAGGGCGGCCCCAGGGCCTGCCGTTGTCGCTGCGGGTGCAGCGCCAAGCCAGCGCCAAAAGTGTGAAGCAGACCGATAAGCCGGATTCTGTGCAGCAGTGCCTCTTGCGAAGCCCCGCCGTGACCGCCATTCCTCTGGGCCGAAGGTCACCCTTCGGCTCGGTGCCACCTACCCGCCGGCTCAGCGAGTCGCTTCAATGCCGGCCTACTTGGTGTTGCTGCCCGTAGAGATTGCCCGTTTCACCCAGACCGGGGCTTTGCCCCGGTCTGGGTGGCTGCTTGGCTGGGCTTTCGCCCAGGCCCTGCGGCAAGCCGCATGGCACCGCCGGCTTGCGCCGTCGGTCCGCAGAACACCCCTCTCGGGACCCTGGTCTGACTCGTCTCTGTTGCTCTGATCCTCACCTCGCGGTGGACAGCCGTTAACTGCTACGGTGCTCTGTGCAGTCCGGACTTTCCTCCAGTGCCGTGTTTCCACGCTCGCACCAGCGGCGGTCTGGTCTGCTTCACGTCCGCATTATCGCCGCGGCCACGCATCCAGGTGCGAAGCGCCGCGGCCAGGTCACCTCACCAACGCAGCGCCAGCTTCACGCTGTAGCTGGTGGCGTCACCGGTCTTGTCGGCTTCCAGGCCCAGTGCAAACGGCACCAGCGCCACATTGACGCCGACAAAGCCCTTGTTCATGCGAAAGGTCTCGGCGCGCAGGCTGGTGCCCGGCGCCGACGACTTGACCTCGACGTTGCCCACACCGGCATAAGGTGTCAGAAAGGCAAAGCCCTTGGAGATGGAGATGTCGCCGCTGAGCGTGCGCATCCTCAGCTGCTGCACACCCGACAAGCTGGTGCCCGAAACCCGCACCGCAACCGCCGGCAAGACCGTGCTGCCGCCGACAAAAGCCCAACGCAATTCACCACCGGTGGCGCGCACGTTGGTGTCGGGCAAGGTCATCTGCACCACACCGATGTCGATGTCGAAGGGCAGGCCCTTGACCGCTCGCACCCCCACCACCGGCACGGCCTTGGGCATGGTGGCGCCGCCTGCGGCCTTGCTGAGCGTGGCGCGGTGCGCCACTTCGGTGCCGGTGGCCGCCACGCTGATGTCAAAACCGGTGATGCCCAAGCCTTCTGCGGGAATCAGGCCCCTGTACGAGATGGCCGAAGCCAAGTCCTCGCTGAAAGCCCGGAATTCGGTTTGGTTGAGCAGGCCGATGGCGTTGAAATCGGCGGCTTGGGTGGCCGCAGCAAATACGGCGGTGGCGGCCGTGGCGGCCACGGTCAGAAGACGAGAGGAGTTACGCACGAGAGTCCCTTTTCCAAGAGTGAGCCGCGCCGGGCGGCGACATGGAAATTCTGGCGCCCTTGATGAGAACCGGCCAGCTGACACGCCTGACAAGCCCTGGCGCTGCCGCTTTTGCACGCCACCAACGTGGCGCGCAACAAACACCTAGATCGACATGCGCTCGCGCACGCCGTCGGCGGCCATGTCGGCACCGCGGCCGCGCATCACAACCTCGCCGCGCTCCATCACCAGGTACTGGTCGGCCAGCTCGGCAGCAAAGTCGTAGTACTGCTCGACCAGCACGATGGCCATGCGGCGGCCGTTCATGCCGCGGTCGGCCAGCCTGCGCAGCACGCGGCCGATGTCCTTGATGATGCTGGGCTGGATGCCCTCGGTGGGCTCGTCCAGCATCAACAGCTGCGGGCCGGCCGCCAGCGCGCGGGCGATGGCCAGCTGCTGTTGCTGACCACCCGACAGGTCACCGCCGCGGCGGCCGATCATCTGCTTCAACACCGGGAACAACTCGAACAGCTCGGCCGGAATTGGTGTTCCGCCCGGGCGCGACGCCAGCCCCATGCGCAGGTTGTCATCCACCGTCAGGCGGCCGAAGATCTCGCGGCCCTGCGGCACGTAGCCGGTGCCCAGGCGCACGCGCTCGTAAGACGTGGCCTGGGTGATGCGGGTGCCCGCCAGCGTGATCTGCCCGGCCTTGACCGGCACCACGCCCATCAGGCTTTTCAGCAGCGTGGTCTTGCCCACACCGTTGCGGCCCAGGATCACGGTGATCTCGCCCAGCCGCGCCTCGAACGACACGTTGCGCAGGATGTGCGAACCACCGTAGTACTGGTTCAGGCCTTCGACCTGGAGGATCGTTTCAGCGGCCAAGGTAGACCTCGACCACTTTTTCGTTGTTCTGGACGTCGCTGAGCAGGCCTTCGGCCAGCACGCTGCCTTCGTGCAGCACCGTCACCTTCTTGCGCCCCTGGGTCAGCTGGTCGACAAACTTCATGTCGTGTTCCACCACCACCAGCGAATGCTGGCCTTCCAGCGTCAGGAACAGCTCGGCGGTGCGCTCGGTTTCTTCGTCGGTCATGCCGGCCACGGGCTCGTCCAGCAGCAGCAGCTTGGGGTCTTGCGCCAGCAGCATGCCAATTTCCAGCCACTGTTTCTGGCCGTGGCTCAGCAGCCCGGCGGTGCGCTGCGCTTCGTCCTTCAGGTGGATCAGCGTCAGCAGTTCGTCCAGGCGGCTTTGCTGCTCGCCGCTGCGGCGCGAAAACAGGCTGGCGCGCACGCGGCGGTCGTCGCGCAGCGCCAGCTCCAGGTTCTCGAACACGCTGAGTTGCTCGTACACCGTGGGCTTTTGGAACTTGAGGCCCACGCCGGCCTGCGCGATGTCGGGTTCGTTCAGGCGCAGCAGGTCGATGTTGCTACCGAAGAAGACGCGGCCGCTGTCGGGCCGTGTCTTGCCGGTGATGCAGTCCATCATCGTGGTCTTGCCGGCGCCATTGGGGCCGATGATGCAGCGCAGCTCGCCCACGTCGATGGTCAGGCTCAGCTGGTTCAAGGCCTTGAAGCCGTCGAAGCTGACCGTCAGGTCCTGCAGGTACAGCGCCACGCCTTGGGTGAACACCACCTCGCTGGTGGCCAGCGGCCGGCCGTAGCCGCCCTGTTGCAGCTGCTGCGCGCGGCGTGCATCAAACGCGGCGCGTTGCCGGGCGCCGGCGATCATCAGGTCGGGGGTCATGCCGGCCCCCCCGTGGCGCGAGCGCGCAACTTGCGGACCAGGCCGCGCCAGCCGCTGAGCTTGCGCAGCAGGCCCATGATGCCGTTGGGCAAGAACAGCGTCACGGCGATGAACAGCGCCCCCAGGAAGAACAACCAGAACTCGGGAAAGGCCACCGTGAACCAGCTCTTGGCGCCGTTGACAAAGAAGGCGCCCAGGATCGGCCCGATCAGCGTACCGCGCCCACCCACCGCAGCCCAGATGGCGATTTCGATGCCGGCGGCCGGGCTCATCTCGCTGGGGTTGATGATGCCCACCTGCGGCACGTACAGCGCGCCCGCCACGCCGCACATCACGGCGCTCAGCGTCCAGATGGCCAGCTTGTAGGCGATCGGGTCGTAGCCGGTGAACATGACCCGCGTTTCGGCGTCGCGGATGGCCTGCAGCACGCGCCCGGCCTTGCTGTGCACGATGGCGCGGCTCATCAGGAAAAAGCCCACCAGCGTCAGGCCGCTCAGCACGAACAGCCCCACCTTCATGTTTTGCGTGATCGGCACGCCCAAGATGCGCTTGAAGTCGGTGAAGCCGTTGTTGCCACCAAAGCCGGTTTCATTGCGGAAGAACAGCAGCATGGCGGCGAAGGTCAGCGCCTGCGTGATGATGCTGAAGTACACGCCCTTGATGCGCGAACGAAACGCGAAGTAGCCGAACACGAAGGCCAGCAGGCCCGGCACCAGCACCGCCAGCAACACCTGCGCGACGAAGCTGTCGCTCAGGGCCCAGGTCCATGGAAACTCCTTCCAATTCAGGAACACCATGAAGTCGGGCATGTCGCTCTTGTACTGCCCGTCGCTGCCGATCTGGCGCATCAGGTACATGCCCATCGCGTAGCCACCCAAAGCGAAGAACAGGCCGTGGCCCAGGCTCAGGATGCCGGTGTAGCCCCAGATCAGGTCCATCGCCAGCGCGCAGATCGCGTAGCACAGGATCTTGCCGGCCAGGCTGACGTAGAAGTCGTCCAGGTGGAACACGTTGTCGGCCGGCACTGCCAGGTTCAGCAGCGGCACCAGCACGGCGATGACGATCACCGCCAGCAGCACGCCCGTCCAGCCCTTCACGCCGAGTGCGGTCTTTGCGCTCATTCGGCGCTCCGGCCTTTGAGGGCGAAGATGCCCTGCGGACGCTTCTGGATGAACATCACGATCAGCACCAGCACCGTGATCTTGGCCAGCACTGCGCCCTGCCAGCCTTCGAGCAGCTTGTTCAGGATGCCCAGTCCCAGGCCGGCGTAAACGGTGCCTGCCAACTGCCCCACGCCGCCCAGCACCACGACCATGAAGGCGTCGACGATGTAGCCCTGGCCCAGGTCGGGCCCGACGTTGCCCACCTGGCTGAGCGCGCAGCCCGCCAGCCCGGCGATGCCGGCGCCCAGCGCAAACGCATAGGTGTCGACACGCGCGGTGTTGACGCCCACGCAGGCGGCCATGCGGCGGTTTTGCGTCACACCGCGCACAAACAGCCCCAGCCGCGTGCGGCTGATGAGCAGCGCCATGCCCATCAGCACCAGCGCCGCGAACACGACGATGGCAATGCGGTTGTAGGGCAGCGTCAGGTTGGGCAGCACCTGGACGCCGCCCGACAGCCAGCTGGGGTTTTCGACGCCCACGTTCTGCGCGCCAAAGAGCGTGCGCACGGACTGCATCAGGATCAGGCTGATGCCCCAGGTGGCCAGCAGGGTCTCGAGCGGGCGGCCGTAGAGCCAGCGGATCACCGTGCGTTCGAGCACCGCGCCCACCACGGCGGCGGCCAGGAAGCTGGCCGGAATGGCGACCACGATGTAGCCGTCAAAGGCAGCCGGGAACCAGGCCTTGAACAGGTTTTGCACCAGGTAGGTGGCGTAGGCGCCAATCATCATCAGCTCGCCGTGGGCCATGTTGATGACGCCCATCAGTCCGTAGGTGATGGCCAGGCCCAGCGCCACCAGCAACAGGATGCTGCCCAGGCTGATGCCTGAAAACAGCACACCCAGGCGTTCGCCCCAGACCAGGCGCGACTGCACCTTGTCCAGCGACACGCCGATGGCAGCCTTGACCTCGGCGTCGGCCTCGGCCGCCTGCTTTTCGATCAGCAGTGCGCGCGTTGCCGGCTGCTCGCTGTTGGCCAGCAGGCGCGCCGCCGCCAGCCGCTTGGCCTTGTCGGGGCTGGAGATCATGACGGCGGCCTTCAGCAGTTCGAGCCGCACCTTCAGTGCCGCGTCGGTCTCGGCGGCGATGGCCTTCTCGATGACCACCAGCTTGCCCTCGTCGGCACCGTCCTTCAATTCATCGATAGCCTTGTCGCGCGTGGCGCGGTCCGGCGAAAACAACTTCAGTGCGGCCAGCGCGGCTTCGAACTCGCGTCGCACACGGTTGTTGTTGACGACATCTTCGGCGTCGGCCGGCAGCGTGGCCGCAGCGCCCGTGGCCGCGTCGGTGGCCTTGTCGCCACGCACGATGTAGGCCTTGCCGCCCGCCACCTTGACCTCGTCGTCCAGCAGCGCCTGCACCAGCGCGCCCAGCGCCGGGTCGGCCGCAGCCACGGCCTCGTTCAGTGCCGCAATGCGCTCGTCGCTGTCACCGGCCGCAATGCGCCCGGCGAGTTCGGCATTCAGCGCAAACGCAGCCACGGGCGCACAGGTCAACAACAGGCAAAGCAGCAGGCGAAAGACCACGAGAGAACACCCCATCAAGCAAGACGGGCGGCCACCGAAGATGCCGCCCCTTTCAAATGAACGCCGCGCAGCCGGCCAAGCCCGGCCGCTGGCGCTTGCCCAATCGGGGCCAGCGCCATCAGGCGCTGCGGGGGGTTACTTCCCCGAGGGGGTGTTCTTCTTGCCCTTGTTCTCGGGGATGTAGTCGCTCCAAGGGTCGGCCACCACCGGGCCCTTGGTCTTCCAGACCACGTTGAACTGGCCGTCGGCCTTGATCTCGCCAATGAACACCGGCTTGTGCAGGTGGTGGTTTTCCTTGTCCATGGTGGACACAAAACCGCCGGGCGCCTTGAAGGTCTGGCCATACATGGCGGCACGCACCTTGTCGACGTCGGTGGTCTTGGCCTTGGCCACAGCCTGCGCCCACATGTAGATGCCGATGTAGGTGGCCTCCATCGGGTCGTTGGTCAGCGGGCGGTCCTTGTGGCCGGCAATGCCCTTGGCCTTGGCGTAGGCGGTCCACTTGGCCACGAACTCGGCGTTGGCCGGGTTCTTCAGGCTCATGAAGTAGTTCCAGGCGGCCAGGTGGCCCACCAGCGGCTTGGTGTCCACGCCGCGCAGTTCTTCTTCGCCGACGCTGAAGGCCACCACCGGCACGTCGGTGGCCTTCAGGCCCTGGTTGCCCAGTTCCTTGTAGAAGGGCACGTTGCTGTCACCGTTGATGGTGGACACCACGGCGGTCTTCTTGCCTTCGCCCGCGAACTTCTTGATCTTGGCGATGATGGTCTGGTAGTCCGAATGGCCGAAGGGGGTGTACTCCTCCATGATGTCGGCGTCCGCCACACCCTTGGCCTTGAGGAAAGCGCGCAGGATCTTGTTGGTGGTGCGCGGGTACACATAGTCGGTACCCAGCAGCACCCAGCGCTTGGCGCTGCCGCCGTCCTTGCTCATCAGGTATTCCACCGCGGGAATGGCCTGCTGGTTGGGCGCGGCGCCGGTGTAGAAGACGTTCTTGCTGAGCTCTTCGCCTTCGTACTGCACCGGGTAGAACAGCAGCGCGTTGCTGCTCTCGAACACCGGCAGCACGCTCTTGCGCGACACGCTGGTCCAGCAGCCGAACACGGCGGCCACCTTGTCCTGGCTGATCAACTGCTTGGCCTTTTCGGCAAACAGCGGCCAGTTGGACGCCGGGTCCACCACCACGGGTTCGAGCTTCTTGCCCAGCACACCACCCTTGGCGTTGATTTCTTCGATGGCCATCAGGGCCACGTCCTTGAGCACGGTTTCGCTGATGGCCATGGTGCCGCTCAGCGAGTGCAGCACACCGACCTTGATGGTCTCTTGCGCGCTGGCCAGCGTGGCATAGCCCAGCGTGGCCAATGCCAGCGTCATGGCAGTCAGGGTCTTGCCGACGTGGCGGCGGGTGGTCTTCATGGGTTCTCGCTCCGGGAGGTTGGGTGAAAAAAACGTGTGACAGCGTTGGAGCGCGAGCTTAGGCAGGGCCCGGTTGTGCGGAAATACGCCGTCTGGCGTACAGACCTTGGGGCGCCAGGCCCTTCGAACCCAGCACGCGCGCCAGGCTTGTCTAGACTCACGGCCCCACCCCTGCAAACCGCCTCCCGCCCATGCCACTGAGCGCCAACCCACTGAAACGGCAATCCTGGCCGCGCCGCTTGCCCCAACAGGCGGGCGGGCGCTGGTGGCTGGCCGTGTGCGTGGTGGGACTCATGGCGGGGCTGGTTGGCACGCCGGCCAGCGCCCAGTTGCCCCCAGTGGTCTTGCCCACGCTGGACGGTCTGCCCCGGCCCAACACCCCACCGCCTGAAAAAGGCCCAGTGGTACCGGCGCGTGTGGAGCGCTGGCGCCAGGAGGCCAAGGCCTTTGAGTATGGCGAGGGCATGCCCAGGGACCCGGTGCGCGCCGCCGAGCTGTATTGCCGGGCTGCTCGCCACGGCGACGCCGAAGCGCAGTACAGCTTGGCCTGGATGATGACCAACTCACGCGGCATCGAGCGCAACGAAGCGGTGGCGGCGCACCTGTTTGCCGCAGCCGCTGAACAGGGCTATGAGCAAGCCAAGAACATCCTGGCGCGCATGGGCGAGCCCCGGGGCGAACCGCCACCGTGCTTGCGTCAGCCTGAAGAAGACCGGGAAGTGGCTGCAGCGCCTGTGCCGGCCAGCAACAAGCCCGCGGCCCCGCCCGTGGTGCTGCCCGTGCCACCACCGGCCAACGCCCCCGAGGCCATCGTGCGCTTTGTCAACCTGGTGGCGCCCGAATACAAGCTGCAACCTCACCTGGTGCTGTCGATCATTGCCACCGAGTCCAATTTCGACGCCGCGGCCGTTTCACCCAAGGACGCCCACGGCCTGATGCAGCTGATTCCGGCCACGGCTGCCCGCTTTGGCGTGCGCAACATCAAGGACCCGGTGCAAAACATCCGCGGCGGCATGGCCTACCTGCGTTGGCTGATGGCCCGTTTTGAAGGCGACGTGCGGCTGGTGGCCGCGGCCTACAACGCCGGTGAAGGCGCGGTGGAACGCTACCTGGGGGTGCCGCCGTATGCAGAAACGCGCCTGTACGTGCTGAAAATTCGTGCCGGGGTGGCCGGTCAAAGCACGCACCCGTTCGACCCCACAGCGGCCGAACCCTCAAGGGTGCTGCCGCTGATCAAGGGTGCCTTGAGTGCCATTGCACCCGGAGCACCCTCTTTCCGGCGTTAGGTTGTAGCGCAGCCCAGCCAGCCTCACTTCGATTCGAATGCACCCGCTGCACCCGCTGAGTCCGTGGCCTTGGCTGACACGCGGGTCATGCAGAGCCAGATCGCGGCAGCGCCATGAAGAACCGCACCATTTCCGCTGAGGCATCGGGGCCGCTGTCGTCGGTGTACGACCCACTGGCGTGGCCACCCGCCCACGCATGCCCGGCGCCGTGCAAGGTCCAGCTTTCAATCGCCGTTTGGCCCTGTGCATCGGCATGCACCGTGCGGGTGTAGCGCCGCCCGCCCAGCGCAACACCGGACAGCGTGTTCTCAAGAAGTTGGCCCTGGCCCGGAGCAGCGCACCGCGCCTGTTGGGCCTGGCGCACGATCTGCGCGGCGTTGCTGTGTTGTACGGTGTGGTCGCGGTCGCCGTGAAAGACGATGACGGGCACCGAATGAACAGCCCTCTGGGGCCGCGCAGCCTCTGGGCCTGCGGCCTTCATGAGCCCGGCAATGCCACTGCGCCCGCCCTTCATGGCGGCCAGCGCCGATGGAACATCGTGCGCACTGCCGTACGGCAAGCCAGAGTGCACGCCCACGCCAGCAAACAAGTCGGGGTAGGTCTGCCCCGACACCAAGGCCATCGCAGCACCGGCTGAGAGCCCCGCGACAAAGATGCGGCGCGGGTCGGCGCCATGACGTTGTGCGACCTCGCGCACGATGTCGGCGATCAGTGACGGCTCGCCCGCGTCGCGTTGCTGGTCTTGCGGCCTGAACCAGTTCCAGCACTTCGATGTGTTGGCCTGCGCCGCCTGCTCGGGATACACCACCAGGAAGCCGTGCTGGTCGGCCAGGCGGTTCATCTGCGTGCCGGCGGCAAAGTCTGCTGCGGACTGGGTGCAGCCGTGCAACATCACCAGCAGCGGGCGCAACTCATCTTGTGTTGATGTTGGCCAGCGCGCCGGCACGTAGACCCAGTAGGCCCGGGTGCCGGCCTGGTTGGCAAACTCGCGCCGTTCGAATCTGCCGGGCCGCAAGTCGGTTTTGCCGTGGGAAGACGGGCGATCCGGCAGCTTGACGGAGCCCCCGCCAGCGGGAACTTCTCTGGCGGTGACATCGATAACGGAGTTGCCGTCAAAGCGCCCGGCGCCCTCGCTGTGCAGCGACGCGCCCAGCGCGCGCCGTATGGTTTGGGTCACAGCGAGCATCGGGCCCGTCTGGGTGTCCAGACCGGCGGACGCCAGCGCCCGTTGAATTGTTTCGCTGATCGCGTTGGCGTCAAAAGACGGCGCTCGGGCATCGAAGGGAGGTTTCATGGTGTGCTTTCTATGCTGTGAACTGGCCGGTTGGGTTGGCGGATCTGGCGGATCAATGGGTTCGGTCTGACAAGGCGCTGCGCACCGCAGGGCTGGCCTGGAAAGCGCCCAGGACCGTGACCGACTCGATGGCGGCGGTGGCCAGCTCAGGCGTCACGTCGTCGGCAATGCGCGCCAGACCGACCACCTGAACCTGCAGCCGCTGGCCTGCGGCCACCACCGTTTCGAGCTCCGTGCGGCTGTAGTGCCGCAGTCCCACCGTGAGCGTGCGCCGGGCCACGGCCTGCTTCACCGTTTCGGCATGCAGCGCCAGTTGGTTTCGAAGCGCTGTGCGCATCAAGTCCGAGCGGTTTGAATAGAAGCCCTCTTGGACCAGGAGGTCGACGTGGCCGAGATCGACCACCCCCACGTTGACGGTCATTTTTTCAGTCTCGCCTGCGCGTTGCCTGGGCTCGATCGCCGCGTTGTTGCTTTTCATATGACCCATCTGGATTCCAATTGGAATCCCATTGGAATCTAATTGGAGCTTGTTGCCGAAACTTCAAGGCTTCTGCAACGATGATTCCGGCCCGCAAGAAGCCGGCGGCGCGAACCAGCCGCCCTGGAGCCTGCCGGGCGACGCAGCGCTGCGTTCGGTAGCGCACAGAGCAGACGCGAGCGCTTCGCTAGCCTGCCCACGCCTTTTGTCGAGGGGGTCCAGATGCACAGGTATCGGGTGGTTGGCTTGTCTGCGGAAGATGGCAAGTGCGTGATTCGAAGCAGCACCAACCGTTACCACCTGGTCCGCTCTTTGGGCCGCAGGCTCGGGCTGAACATGGTTCTGCTCGGCGACCCGCCCCATCTGGGCTTTGGCATCCTGGTGTGTGAAGGGTCCGGCGCCATCTTTCGGGTGGTCTTCGATTCGATCAACGGCCCAGGGCCACCGCCGCGCGCCGATGGCACGCCGAGCAAGCCTCCAACTCAGTGGCGGGCAGACCATGCACTCGTCGGCGGCGACAACTGATCAGGTCGAGCGCGTGGACGGTCGTTGTATTCGGTCGTTGTAGGCGGCCGTAAATGGGGGCGCACCTTGCAGCGCGCCCCCAAAACCCAAAGCCAAGTCGTCAAGTCGTCAGACCGTCAAGTCAATGGCGTTGGCTCGCCAGTCTCTTCGGCAGGCACTGCAAAAGCATCCTTGAGCGTCAAGGGCTCCGAAGCCTCGTCACTGCCGCTCAGACCCAGGATGAAGCTCACAAACGAGGCTGTGCTGAGTCCTGCGCTGTCAGGCACCTCGGTGCTTGCGGTCGGAGGAACCGGTTGCACAGCTTCGTCGTCGTCATCCCAACAACCCGCCAGCGCCCATGCCGCCACGAAGGCGGTGGCGGCCAATAGCTTTCGATGGTTCTTCATGTCAGCCTCAAGGGAAGACCGTGCCAGCGGCAGGGGTCGGGTTCAGATTGCCAGGCAACGGCGTCGTCAGGTACGGGAAGGTGACGCCATAGTTGACCGCCGTCTTGCGCACACCGTCCGTCAAGGCCAAAGCGCCAGCCGGCGCGTCAGCTGGCCTGCAACCCACCTTCAGCGTGTCGGTGGCGCCCGTCAGCACACACAGTGCACCCATGGACACCCGCAGCGAAAGATCCACCACGTCGTCAGCCGGACGACGGCCGTTGGGGAAGCCGGCGTTGTCACCGCCCGCCACGCCGAGCGGGTTTTGCAGGCCCGCAGCCGTGACCGCGATGGAGGTGTTCAACCGCAACATGTCGGCCAGCACCACCGTGGTCGGTTGGTTCACACCACTGATGCCTTTCAGGAAAACGTTGACCAGGTCGGTGCGCGGAAAGTTGGTCGGCGCAACGGCCGACGGAAACAAGGACTGGATCAGCGCCGGCAGCACCGGGTTGGTGACGTAGTCGGAGAAATTCGCAGCATCGTTCTTCGGCTTGGAGGCGTTGAACTTGTCCTTGTCGTCGATGCCGATGATCAGCTCGTTCACCAGCGGCATGCCCAAGCGCGACACCTGAGTCCAGGCGCCGCCACTTCGGGTGACCTTGCCCAGACCCGTGGACGGTGAACCGTCCAACAAGCGGCCCTGGCGCAAGCTGGCGGTGGTGAAGGCACCAATCACGGGGTCGCTGCCGGCGGTCAGGCAGCTGATCGGCAGTTCCATCGCCAGCGTGCTGACGTTCTTGCCTTCCAGGTCGTTGTTGTTGCCACCCACTTCAGCGCCCAGCGGGTTCAGGTTGAACAAGTCGAAGGCCTTGCCGACGGCGATGTAGAACGGCTCCTTGCGCTGACCCACAAAGACACGGGCGGGCGTGCTGCAACCCGGGATCATCACGTTGTAGACGTGTTGGTTGGCGTACGTGGCGTAACCCGTCGCGCTGCCAAAGGACTTGTCGCCAATGTTGTCCGCCGGCTTGTCAAAAACCGTGGCGCCACCGGTGGCGTTGGTCACGCTGCTGCGTGCGGTGCGCTTGCCACCGCGCAGCACGTCGATGGTGAAGGTCTCGCGCACGTTCAGCGCGGCCGGGTTGACGCCGCTGATGACGCCGCTGTTGATCAGCGGAATTTTCACGGACTTACCACCGACCGTCAGCGCCGTGGCCTTCGAGGTGTTGCTGAAGCGAAACTGAAAGGTGATGTCTTCAACCGCATCGCCGTTGTTGTCGATGTGGACTTCATACAAGCCCTCTGGGTTGAACATATGGAAGTTAGGCCCACCCTGTGGGTCCTGGAACGGCATGTAGTTGGCCAAGATGGTGACGAAGTTCTCGCGACCTGTTTCGTAACTGCGGAACATGTACAAGTCCGTGGCGTCGAGTTTGGGCTGCCCGCTGATGAACGGCGCCTCACGGTGGCTGGAAGCGTGTGCCAAGGGCATCGCAATCAGTGCGGCGGCAAGGCCAAGGCCAAGGCCAAGCGAGCCAATGGACCCGCTCAGTGAGGTTCGGGCATAGGGACAACGTTTCATGGGCATCTCCGAAAAAGCTGGGTTGAAACAGGCACTGGTTTTCGTGGTCAGCGCCTGTGGATCCGTTGCGCTTGCAAACGGCTTCCGGCGCGGACCGTAATCTCAAGCCCACGCCCAGACTGTTCGCTACCGAACGGGACAACCGAAAAGGCTGGGTCGCCGGCGGACGCCTGCACTTGAAGTGCAGTGCACAGGCGTTTGGCGCTGGGTGCCCGTACAAAAGTACGCAAACGCACAGACCGCCAGGCGAGTGCGCCCTACGGTCACGGCACTCACCAACCGCAAGCCCGTGCTTTCACTGCACAGGCTGCAGCCCCACCGCAGGAGATCCCATGGCCCTTTCCACCACCGCAAGCGATGACCTGATGTCAGGTCGCGACTTCAGTGCCGCTGAGACCAACACCACCCCCGGGCTCAACAGCGCCGTCTCGTGGGGCGCCATTGCAGCGGGCGCTGCGGCAGCGGCATCGTTGTCGCTGATCTTGCTGATCCTGGGCTTGGGTCTGGGCCTGTCATCCGTTTCGCCCTGGGCGCGGGATGGCATCAGCGCAACAACCTTTGGCGTGTCGACGATCCTGTGGCTGACCCTGACGCAACTGCTGGCATCAGCCATGGGCGGCTACCTGGCCGGCCGCTTGCGCACCAAGTGGACCGATTCCACGGCGGACGAGGTGTACTTTCGCGACACCGCGCATGGCTTCTTGGCGTGGGCCGTGGCTTCGCTGGCCACTGCCGCGCTGCTCACTTCGGTGATTGGCTCGATCCTCAGTGGTGGTGCGCAGGCCGGCGCCTCGATGATCGGCGGCGTTGCCAGCACAACCGGCTCGGCTGTAGGCGGCGTGGCCGCGTCAACACGCAGCGCGCCAGGCAACGAGACGGGACCGATGGGCTACTTTGTCGATTCGCTGTTCAGGCGCGACAGCGCCACGGCTGGACCCGGCGCAGGCAGCGCTGCAACAACGCAGGGCGCGGAGTCCACCGAACGGGCAACGAACACGGAGGCTGCCGAGATCAGCAGAATTTTCATGAACCTCAGTGCCTCGCTGCCGCTGCCGCAAGAAGATGTGAGCCATGTGGGCCGGATCGTGGCCCAGCGCACAGGCCTGTCGCAATCGGACGCAGAAATGCGCGTCACCACCGTCTACGCCAAGGCACAGGCCAAGGCCCGCGAAACAGAAACAGCTGCACGGGCTGCTGCCGACACGGCGCGCGCGGCCTCGGCTTACAGCGCGCTGTGGCTGTTTGTGTCGCTGCTGCTCGGTGCTTTCGTCGCCAGCTTGTCCGCCACCTTCGGGGGCCAGCGACGCGACGCCTGACCTGCCTGGTCTGCATGACCCACCTGCCCCACCTGACTCTCTTCCCACCCACTTCCAACGGGAGCCCCCATGCGTTCACTGCTACTTCTGTTCCTCGGCATTCCCATCCCGATCATCATTTTGTTTGCGCTGTTCATGCACTGACAAAACGGCCTTCTGCCCCACCCCAACCAGGAACCACATGACCGCCACCAGCCGCCAAGAAGACCAGCGCACCCACCCGACAAGCTGGTCGTTGCCGAAGCCACGGTCGAACACGCCGGCCTGAAGAACCTGATCGCGCAACTTGAAGGCATGGAGCCCGACGGTGAAATGTCTGACGCCAAGGCTGCGGTGCTGTCGGAGTACGTCAGGCACCCTGTCAAGGAAGAGCAAAACGAGATGTTCCCGCAGCCCAAGACCTCTTCGCTGGACATGATCGATCTGGGCGCGCGGCTGGCTGCGCGCAAGGTTGACTTGCTGGCTCCATCAACCTGATCAAAACGGAAGCACCATGAACGAAAACACGCCTTCACCCACTGCAACCGATGCACCTTGGCCCACCAGTGGTACCCGGGTGAAAGTGCCAGACACGTCGATGTTGCCGGGGAGCGAAATCGCACCCGCGCCTTCGGCCAAGCTGCTGAATCAGGCGGTCCAGGGCGCGCACAACACGATCGACCGGTTGGCCGTCAGCGCGGCGCCCGTCGCTCGGCAACTGGGCGAGCGTGTTGAAGCCGCTTCAGACGCGCTGCACGCAACAGCAAACCAGCTGCGCGACACCCGAGACGAATGGGTCGAGAGCGCGCGCACCACCGTGCGCAAAAACCCCTTGGCTTGGGTGGCCGGCGCGGCAGTCATGGGCGCGCTCATCGGCCGCATCACCCGAACCACCCGCTGACGCCGGCACCGGGGCTTTGAAGAGCTCCCGAGCAGCCGGCCTTCGCGTCCACATCTGATCCATGACCATCCCTTTGAACCCAACAAGCGACAGTTGCCAGCCCTGGCTGGACCCGCGCGCCACGATCCCCACCGACGCCAGCCCGGTGCAACGCCCATCGTTGGCCCTTCTGGGGGCGGAACCCTTTCGTGCCGCGTATGAACTGGCGCGCCACCACATGCTGGCCAAGGGTCCTCCGATGCCGTCCAACGGACACCCCGTGGTGATTTTTCCAGGCCTGGGGGCGGACGGCAGGTCGTTGTCCTCGCTGCGCAACCACTGCCGTGCTCTGGGCTACGACGCGTTTGACTGGGGTCAGGGCTTCAACACCGGACCGCGCGGCAACCTGGACACGTGGCTGCACACCCTCAAGCGCCAGGTGACCAATCTGCTCGCGGAACATGCTCAACCCGTGACCCTCATCGGCTGGAGCCTGGGGGGCCTGTACGCGCGTGAAATCGGCAAGCTGATGGCACCGCGGGTGCGACAAGTGATCACCATCGGCACGCCCTTCAACGCGCAGGCTGACCACACCAACGTCGGATGGCTCTTTCGTATGCTCAGCGGCGGGTCAGCGGCGTTCGATCCAGCCCTGAGCCTGCGCCTTCGCACGCCGCCGCCAATGCGGACGACTTCGATCTACAGCCGCACGGACGGCGTGGTGGCCTGGCAGACCTGTTGCCACGAGCGGCGCTCACCGCGGGTGCGGGACATCGAGGTCAACGGCAGTCACATTGGCATGGGTTGGAACAAGCAGGTTCTGAATGCCATCTCGGTGACGCTGAAGGCTTCCGGCACTGCGCCTTCCGATTTCACAGGAACCCAGCCAGCGCCCGGCAGTGCGCGCAGCGCGGCCGCTTGGGTCGCTGCGGCTCGCCCGCGCGCCAGCAAGGTCACATCTCCAAAACCACTCCAGGACCACCGATGAAAACAGCCACCCAGACCAATGCCAACTTCGCCCACGTCGCCAAGCTGATCGAAGGCATCTCCATCGCCATGCTGACCACCGTGGAAGCCGACGGGATGCTGGCCAGCCGACCCATGACCGCGCTGGAGATGGACCCCAGCGGCGCGCTCTGGTTCTTCACCGACCTGCGGTCCGCCAAGGTCGAGCAGCTGCACGCCGCGAACGTCAGCTTCACCGACGAGGGGCACGGAACGTATGTGTCACTGTCGGGCCAGGGCGAAATTGACACCGACCGCAGCCGCATCAAGCAGCTGTGGACACCGTTTGCCAAACCCTGGTTCCCGGACGGCCCCGACTCGCCGAACCTGGCCTTGTTGAAGTTCATACCCGACACCGCCGACTACTGGGACGCACCCAACAGCAAGATGATTCGCACCTTCGGCGTCATTGCCTCCATCGTGGCGGGCAAGCCGCTGGGGTTGGGCGAACACGGCTCGGTCAACGGTTTGTCTTCGGCAGCAGCCACCGCCGCAGGTCGACCATGAAGAAGTCAGCCAAGGCCACCGTACCCGACGCGGCGACGCAGCCCCCAAGTCGCCCCGCCTTGCCCAGGGGCCCCAGCGCACCACCTCAGCAACAGGCTCACCCGCAAACGCGGGCGCAAGTGCAGCAAGACGAGCAAGCGCTGGCCGCGGCCATGCCTTTCAACGCCAGCAAGGCGCTTGACCGGGGGCACGGCAACGCCGTCGCACCACCGCGCGGCGTCACGCCCGCTGCCGACGCCCAGGCCGGCCTGGCCAGCACCACGAGCGAGGCCAACGCTTCGGCCAAGACCGGCCAGGGCGCCCCTGCCGCTGGGCGTTCGGCCTTCGCAGGATCACTGGCCGCCGTGCGTTCAGACGCCACGGCGCAGGTGTTGACCACCAACCAGGGCGTGGCGATTGGCGACAACCAGAACTCGCTGAAGGCCGGTCTGCGCGGCCCGACCCTGCTCGAGGACTTCATCCTGCGCGAGAAGATCACGCACTTTGACCACGAGCGCATTCCCGAACGCATCGTCCATGCACGCGGCTCGGCGGCACACGGCTACTTCGAAGCCTATGGGCCGATGACCGAGTTCACACGCGCTGCGCCGTTCCAGGCGGCCGGCAAGATCACGCCGGTGTTCACGCGCTTTTCAACCGTCGCCGGCGAACGCGGATCGGCCGACACCGCCCGCGACATCCGTGGCTTCGCCGTCAAGTTCTACACCGACGAAGGCAACTGGGACCTGGTGGGCAACAACGTTCCGGTCTTCTTCATCCAGGACGCGATGAAGTTCCCGGACCTGGTGCATGCCGTCAAACCCGAGCCGCACCACGGCATGCCGCAGGCGGCCTCGGCGCACGACACGTTCTGGGACTTCGCCTCGCTCAGCCCTGAGACGACCCACACCTTGATGTGGGTGATGTCGGACCGCGGCATTCCGCGCAGCCTGCGCATGATGCAGGGCTTTGGCGTGCACACCTACCGGCTGGTCAATGCGAAGGGCCAGTCGCACTTCGTCAAGTTCCACTGGAAGCCCTTGCTCGGCACGCACTCGTTGGTGTGGGACGAAGCCGTCAAAATCTCGGGCGCCGACTCCGACTTTCACCGCCGCGACCTGTGGGAGGCCATCGAGTCGGGCGAGTACCCCGAGTGGGAACTGGGCTTGCAGATCTTCACCGAGGCGCAGGCCGACGGCTTCAGCTTCGACGTGCTCGATGCCACCAAGCTGAT
>JANMHH010000054.1:0-12808 GCA_031375065.1 Rubrivivax sp.
CGGAAGTCGATGCTGCTTTGCTGGCACTCGATGCTCAGGCTGCAAGCGCCAGCAAAAGTAGCCGCCAGCGGCTGTGCGCCGCCCATGCCGCCCAAGCCACCCGTCAGTATCCAGCGGCCGGCCAGGCTGCCACCGTAGTGCTGTTTGCCGGCTTCAACAAAGGTCTCAAACGTGCCCTGCACGATGCCCTGGCTGCCGATGTAGATCCAGCTGCCCGCCGTCATCTGGCCGTACATCATCAAGCCCTTGCGGTCGAGCTCGTCGAAGTGCTCCCAGGTGGCCCACTTGGGCACCAGGTTGCTGTTGGCCAGCAGCACGCGCGGCGCACCTTCGTGGGTGCGAAACACACCCACCGGCTTGCCGCTTTGGATGAGCAGGGTCTCGTCGGGCTTCAGGCGGCGCAGCGACTCCAGGATGGCTTCATAACAGTCCCAGTTGCGCGCCGCCTTGCCGATACCGCCGTAGACCACCAAGGCGTCGGGGTTCTCGGCCACCTCGGGGTCGAGGTTGTTCTGCAGCATGCGGTAGGCCGCTTCGATCAGCCAGTTGGCGCAGGTGATGGTGCTGCCACGTGGTGCACGCACCGGGTGCGGCTGGGCCGGTGTAGGGGTCAGTTGACGGATGACGGAGTGATCGGTCATGGGCTTGGCTCCGGGTTTTCAGGGGTGCACTCTACTTGTCTAGACAAGCCTATGCAAGTAGCATGCTCTCATGGTTTCCCCGCGTGTCACACCCTCTTTTCGGCCTGCACCCGCCTCGCCTGCTTCGGTCCATCGCGCAGGGCCTGGCCATGGGTCAGGCACTGGGTCAGGCACCGGGTCAGGTGCTCCCTACACCCGGGTCAAGCAGCACCTGAAGGACGGCCTGGCGTCGGGCGTCTGGCCCGCTGGCGCCTTGATGCCTTCCGAAGCCGAACTGGTGGCGCAGTTTGCGGTCAGCCGCATGACCGTGAACCGGGCCCTGCGTGAACTGCAGGCTGAAGGCCTGGTCGAGCGCACGCAAGGCGTGGGCACTTTCGCAGCGCAACTGCACAAGGTCAGCAGCACGCTGACCATTGCCGACCTGCACGAAGAAATCCAGGGCCGCGGCCACCACCACGAAGCTCGCGTGCACCTGCAACGCAGCGAGCCGGCCAGCGTTGATCTGGCCGCGCAGCTGGGCGTGGCAGTGGGCAGCGCGGTGTTCCACACCCTGATCGTGCACCTGGAAAACGGCGTGCCCCTGCAATGCGAAGACCGCTACGTCAACCCCGCCGTGGCGCCACGCTACCTGCAAGCGGACTTCACCCGCACCACGCCCACGCACGAGCTGTTCCAGACCACCGCGCTGTGGCGCGCCCAGTACAGCATTGAAGCCGCGCAAGCCACCGCCCAAGAAGCCCAACTGCTGGGCGTAGCTGCACACACCGCTTGCCTGATCATGGTGCGGCGCACCTTCACACGTGAAGCGCCCATCACCATCGCACGGCTGGTTCACCCGGGCAACCGATACAGCTTGCATGGGGAGTTCCAACCATGAGCAGCCCGCTCGGCGCTGACGACCCCGGCCGTTCGGCCCATCCCATGCACGCCAGCTCGGCCGATGCCGCTGCCTTGCTGGAGCGCGCCCAACGTGCCGTGACACCCGCGCTGGTGGCCGACTACCAACGCGATGGCGCGGTTTGCCTGCGCCAGTTGCTGAACGCCGACGAAGTGGCCTGGCTGCGCAGCGGCATCGACCGCAACCTGGCGCAACCCAGCCCGCGTGCCATCGTGGCCAGCCCGAGCGACGACCCCGGCTTTTTCATCGAAGACTTCTGCAACTGGCAAGACAACCCCGACTACCGCCGGTTCATCTTCCACTCACCTTTGGCTCAGGCCGCAGCGGCGCTGATGCACAGCCACACCGTGCGCCTGTACCACGACCACATGCTGACCAAGGAACCGGGCACCCGCGCGCCCACGCCTTGGCACCAGGACCAGCCCTACTACAACGTGGAAGGCCAGCAAAACGCCAGCTTCTGGATCCCGGTGGACCCGGTGCGCCGCGCGTCGACTTTGGAATTTGTGGCCGGCTCGCACCGCGGCCCGTGGCTGATGCCGCGCACCTTCATGGACCACCAGGCACGCTGGTTCCCTGAGGGCAGCTTGAGCGAGCTGCCCGACATCAATGCCCAACGCAGCCAGCACCACATCCTGGGCTGGCAACTGGAGCCTGGCGACGTGGTGTGCTTCCACATGCTGGCCTTGCACGCCAGCGCCGGGGTCGACCCCGATCGCCGCCGCCGGGTGTTCTCCGTGCGCATGCTGGGCGACGACATGCGCCACGCGCCACGGCGCTGGAAGACTTCGCCCGACTTCCCAGGCCTGGCCGCGGAACTGGCCGCCGGTGCGCCGATGGACCACCCCCTCTTTCCACTGTTGGTGGGCGCACAGCCATGATCCACACCGTGCGCTTGTCAGACGTGCCACCGCAGCCCTGGCGCAATGGTGGCGGCAGCACCTGCGAGCTGTTGGCTTGGCCGTCCACCACGCCCTGGCAGTGCCGCATCAGCGTGGCCCGCATCGAACAAAACGGGCCGTTCAGCGCTTTCCCGGGCGTGGAACGCTGGTTTGCGGTGGTGCAAGGCGAAGGCGTGGTGCTGCGCTTTGCCAACCGGCGCGCGCTGCTCAGCGTGGGCAGCCAACCGCTGCGCTTCGAAGGCGCCAGTGCGCCGCAGTGCGACCTGCTCGACGGCGCCACGCAAGACCTCAACCTGATGGCGCAAAGCGCGGCGGGCCGCGCCGGCATGTTCAACGTCACCGCGGGTGAAGATTGGGACAGCAGCGCCAAGCTGCGCGCTGTCTACACGGCCTGTGCGGCTTTGCTGGAAGTTGACGGCGAGCCGGCTCTGAGCCTGCCGGCCCACACCTTGGCCTACAGCGAGCAGGCGGCCCATCAACGCTGGCGTTTGACGCCTTCACCCTCAGACCCGGCCTCGGCTTCGGCTCCGGATTCGGCTTCGGATTCAACCCGCTCGCCAGTCGCCTGGTGGATGCAATTCAAACCCCGCACCGCATGAGCACGCCCGGCCGCCCAAAGGGCTCAACCCGGAGTGCGCAGCACGAAGGACCTCGAGTGAGCCAACCATCAGCCCCCAGCGTGTTGTGGCGTCACGCCCAACTGGCCACCATGGCCACCGGCAGCGCCTGGGGCTGGGTGGACAACGGCGCGGTGCTGACACAAGGCGACCGCATCGTCTGGCTGGGCCCCGATGACCAACTGCCGCCGACCTTGCAAGCCGACGCGGAGCACGACTTGCAAGGTGCGCTGGTCACACCCGGCCTGATCGACGCCCACACCCACCTGGTCTACGGCGGCGACCGCGCAGCCGAATTCGAGCTGCGCCTGCAAGGCGCAAGCTACGAAGAGATCGCCCGCGCCGGTGGCGGCATTCGCAGCACGGTGGCGGCCACCCGCGCCGCCAGCGACGACAGCCTCTATGCCAGCGCCGCCCAGCGCGCCCGGGTGTTGATGGCCGAGGGCGTCACCACGCTGGAAATCAAGTCCGGTTATGGCCTGAGCGCCGAGCACGAAGCGCGCTGTCTGGGCGTGGCGCGGCGCCTCGGACGCGACTTGCCCGTCACCGTCCGCACCACCTCATTGGCGGCCCACGCGCTGCCACCCGAGTACACCGGCCGTGCCGACGCCTACATCGACGACGCCTGCCAGTGGCTGGCCGCGCAGCACGCTGCGGGCCTGGTCGACGCGGTGGACGCCTTCTGCGAAAACATCGGCTTCACGCCAGCCCAGACCGAGCGCATCTTCCAGGCCGCGCAGGCGCTGGTCCTGCCCGTCAAACTGCATGCCGAGCAGCTCAGTGACCAGGGTGGCGCCGCGTTGGCCGCACGTTACGGGGCCCTGAGCTGCGACCACCTGGAGCATTTGTCGGACAGCGGCATCCGAGCCATGCAACAACACGGCAGCGTGGCGCTGCTGCTGCCCGGCGCCTACTACTTCTTGCGCGACACCCAGCTGCCGCCGGTGCAGGCGCTGCGCGACGCTGGTGTGCCGATCGCCATTGCCACCGACCACAACCCGGGTTCGTCACCCTGCTTGAGCCTGCTGCTGATGCTGAACATGGCCTGCACGCTGTTTCGCTTGACGCCCGAAGAGGCCTGGCGTGGTGTCACCCAGCACGCCGCCCGTGCACTGGGCTTGCAGGACCGCGGCACGCTGGCGCCGGGTCAGCGCGCCGACTTCGTGGTCTGGGACGCCGAGCACCCGCGCGACATGGCCTACCGCTTTGGCCACAACCCTTGCCGGCGGGTGATCTTCGGTGGCGTCGAGAGGCCGGCCGTATGAAAACCGAATATGAACGCCGAATGTGAACGCCAACCGTGAACGCCGCCCCCTGAACACCAACCCATGAACACCGACACCTACAGCCTCACACGCGGCCGCACACCGCTGCTGATCAGCCTGCCGCACGTCGGCACCGCCTTCCCGGCCAGCCTGCAGCCGCGCTTCACCGAGCGCGCGCTGCAGGCCGAGGACACCGACTGGTTTCTGGACCGCCTGTACGGTTTTGCCGGGGATCTGGGCGCCACGCTGATCGTGCCGCGCCACAGCCGCTACGTCGTCGACCTGAACCGCTCCAGCGACAACGCGCCGATGTACCCGGGGCAAAACAACACCGAGCTGTGCCCCACGCGCCACTTCACCGGGGAGCCCATCTACCGCGACGGGCAGGCGCCTGGCGACACCGAGGTTCGGCAACGCGTGGCCACCTATTGGCAGCCCTATCACGACGCGCTGCGCGATGAACTGGCGCGGCTGTTAGCCACCCACGGCCACGCGGTGCTGTTTGACGCCCACAGCATCAAGAGCGAACTGCCGTGGCTTTTTGAAGGCACGCTGCCGCACCTGAACCTGGGTTGTGTCAACGGCAGCAGCTGCGCGCCCAGTTTGCGCGATGCGGTGGCCGCCGTCTTCGCTGCCCAGAGCGACTTCAACCATGTGGTGGACGGGCGCTTCAAGGGCGGCCACATCACGCGGCACTACGGCCAGCCTGGCCAAGGTGTGCACGCGGTGCAGCTGGAAATGTGCTGGCGGGCTTACATGCAAGAAACACCGCCTTACCGCTGGCACGAGCAACGCACAGCACAGGTCACGCCGTTGCTGCAACGCATGGTGCGGGCCATGCTGGCGTGGAAGCCATGAATCGGCCGGGCCGTCCCGCGGGCGAATGCCGAAGTGCGCAGCACGAAGGTGCGCCGGCGAACTGCTGGGCCGTTGTCAGCGCGAAGACCCAAGCGTGCAGCATGGAGGCCCTCTGATGAGCACTCAACTGTGGGCTCCGTTGGCGTGGGTCGAAGGCGCCTGGTCACCCGACGTCTTGATGACCGTGGACAGCGCGGACCGCTGGTCCGCGATCCAGCCGCACACACCAGCGCCTGCGCAAGCACAGCGTTTGCCCGGCCCGGTCTTGCCAACCTTGGTCAACGCCCACAGCCACGCCTTCCAGCGCGCGTTTGTCGGCCTGTCCGAACGGCGCGACGGCGACGGGGACAACTTCTGGAGCTGGCGCGACCGCATGTACGGTGTGGCGCTGCGCATCACGCCCGAACAGCTGCACGCGGTGGCGGTGCACCTTTACACCGAGCTGCTGGCCGGCGGTTACACCCAAACCTGTGAGTTCCACTACCTGCACCACAGCGAAACCGGCCAGCCCTATGCCGACGAGGCCACGATGAGCCGCGCGCTGGCGCAGGCTGCGGTGGACACCGGCATGGGCCTGACCCTGCTGCCGGTGCTCTACGAACGGGCCGGCTTTGCGCAGCCCGCGCTGCGCACCGACCAACGCCGCTTTGCCACCGACGTGGCCCGCGTGCTGCGCCTGCGCGACGCGGTGCGCTCGTGGCGGCTGCCCCGGGTGGACGCCGGCGTGGCGGTGCATTCGCTGCGCGCGGCTGTGCCAGCGTCGCTGCACGAGCTGGCGCGTCTGCTGCACGGCGACCCCGGCCCGATCCACATCCACATCGCCGAACAAACCGGCGAAGTCGACGACTGCCTGGCCACCACCGGCGCGCGCCCGATCGAGTGGCTGAGCCGCGAGCTGCCGCTGGACGCCCGCTGGCAGCTGGTGCACGCCACCCACGCCACGCCCAGCGAAATCCAGGCGGTGGCCGCCAGCGGCGCCGGCGTGGTCATCTGCCCCAGCACCGAGGCCAACCTGGGCGACGGCCTGTGCGACCTGCCGCGCTGGCTGGCCAGCAGCACGCCGCTGTCGGTGGGCAGCGACAGCCAGGTCACCCGCCACTGGACCGAAGAATTGCGCTGGCTTGAATACGGCCAGCGCCTGTCACTGCGCCAGCGCAATGTGGCGGCCGACGGCGCAGGCCACAGCGCCACGTCAGCCCGTTTGTATGAGCGTATGTTGCGGGGCGGCGCTGCCTCCGCTGGCCTCGGTGCCAGCGGCTTTACGGTGGGCGCGCGGGCCGATTTTTTGGTGCTGAACACCGAAGATGCCGCGTTGGCCGGCGTGCCGGAAAGCCACCTGCTGGACGCCGCTGTCTTTGCTGCCAGCGGCCAGCCGTTTGCCAGCACCTGGGTGGCCGGCCAGCAGGTTCAAGCAGGCGACACGGCCATCGCGATGAAGCGCGCGATGCGCCAGCTGTGGGCCAGCGCCACCTGAGCGTGCTGACAAAAGAGCAGGCCCCGGCGCTTCAGATCAACGGGACTTCACGCGCCCCCACGCGTCAGAACAGCTGATCTTCACGCCGCACCATGCCGGCCTCCAGCACCAGCAAGCGGCGCTTGGTGTCGGTGCCGCCGGGCGCTGAAAACCCGCCCAGGCGGCCACCGGCCGCCAGCACGCGGTGGCACGGCACCACCAGCGGCCACGGGTTGTGACCCAGGGCCTGGCCCACGGCCCGCATGGCCGCCGGGTCGTCCAAGGCGTTGGCCAATTCGCCATAGGTGCAGGTTTGCCCCGGGTCGAGCGCCCGGGTGGCCACATAAACCCGCAACTCGAAGCCGCGAACACCGCTCAGGTCGAGCGGCAGCTCGCGCAGGTTGTGCGGCGAACCAGCCAGGTGGGCTTGCATCTGCGCGATGGCGGCGGCCACAAAAGGCGGCCCACCCTCGGGGTCATGCTCGGCCTGCGGTTGGCGCGCCAGCAGATTAGCGCGGGTCAGGGCTTCGCTGTGGTCCGGCAGGCGCACCTGGGTCAGGCCACTGTCGCTCCAGGCCACAGCGCAAACCCCAAAGGCGGTATCAAACAGCCGGTAGTGGTGGACGCTCATGGGGGGCGGCACAGTGGGGGAGGCACGGGGACGCTCCTGAAGGATGTTTCGGGACAGCGGTCATGCCAAACGGCAGGCGCCCGTTTCAGGGCTTGTGCGCGCCGTCGCCGGACGGCGGGCCCGCGTTTCGATCGCGCTGGCGCAACAAGTCGCTCAAGGCATTGAAGGCCCGACCCAGCTGGCCCAGTTCGTCACCGCGGTCGGCCTTGACGCGGGCATCTTCGTAGTCGCCGTTTTTCAGATCTTGCAGCGCGTGCGTGATCAGGCGGATGGGCTTGGTGATGCCGCGCGACAGCCACCAGGCCACTGCCAACACCAGGACACACACCGCCAGGGCACCCGCCAACAAATAGCCGTGCAACAGGTTCAGCGGGGTGCTTGCGGTCAAGCGGTCTTCGGTCACCGCCACCACCCAGTCATGCCCACCCACCGGGGCCAGCCCGGCCAGCACCGTGCGCCCGCTGACCACCGAATCGAAGCTGATCGCCGTGGGCGACTGCAAGCCGCTGACCGCACGGGCCAGAGCCTGTTCACCCATGCTGGGAATCTCGTCGCGCCGAAAACGCTGGTCGGCGCGAATCTGGGCCTGCGTGGCGGGTGGCAATGGCATCAGGCTGCGGTGGCGCAGGTCGGCGTGCGGGTGGGCGGTGACCACACCGTCGGCGTCGACGATGAAACTCGTCAGCCGGTCATGGGCTTGGGTGTTCTTGCCCAGCGCCTGCGTCACCGTGGCACCCGACATGCGCAGCACCATCACGCCCAGTACCGCGCCGTTGGCGTCGCGAACCGGTTCGCCGATGTAGACACTGCTGCTGCCCAGGGCAGCGCCCACCACCAGACCGCCGGTGTAACCCTGGCCTTTCAAAGCGTTGGCAAAGTAGGCCCGCAGCGCATGGCTGCTGCCAGTGCCCAGCGGCCCGCCGGCTGGCTCGGTGGTGACCTGGGCCAGCCCTTGGCCATCGAGCAACAGCGCCGCCTGCACGCCAGCGCCGGCTGCCACCAGCCGTTGCAGCCGTTCGCGCAGGGCCTGGCGCTGCGGTTCGGTGGGTTTGTTCAGGAAGGCCGCCGCCGCACCGTCTGAAGCCAGGGACTTCACCAGCTGCCGGCTGTCGGCGATGACCCGCGCCACGTCGCTTGCGGTCTGGCTGGCCAGTTGGCGCAGGTAGCGTTGTTCGGCCTGCACCAGCGCTTGCACGCTGCCGGTCAGGTTGAACCAGGCCACCGCCACCATCGGCAACACCGCGGCCACCAGCATGGCCAGCGACAGCTTCACGGCCAGGGGCCAGCGGGACGGCCAAACCAGGCTCTTCCAGCGCGGTTGAACCGGCGTGCGGCGCTCGGCCTGGGCCGATTCGTCGGCGGTTTTTTCCGGCAACGACTGGCTGATCTGCATGCGCCGCTGCGCCGCTTCAAAGCGCTGCAGGCTGGCCGGGTGGTCCGCACACAGCGCGTGGCGAAACTCGGCCACGTTGCGGGGGCGCTTGCTGGGGTCGGTGCTCAGGGCCCAGTCGATGGCGCGCAAGAATGCGTGGCCATAGACGTCACGGCCGGCCTCGACCGCACGGCTGTAGGCCTTGGGGTCCAGGCGGCGCGTTTCGGCGTCGGGCGGCTTCTTGCCCGACACCGCCCAGTACAGCGTGGCGCCCAGGGCGTAGAGGTCGGTCCAGGGGCCCTGCTCGCCCAGGCCATATTGTTCGATGGGCGCATAGCCCGGCGTCACCACCACCAGGCCATGCGAGGCCACGGCCGCGGTCTGGCCAGCGCTGCCAAAGTCCAGCAACACCAGGCTGCCGTCGCTGCCGCGCACCTGGATGTTGTCGGGCTTGATGTCACGGTGCAAAAAGCCGGCGCTGTGCACAGCCGCCAAGCCGTCCAGCAAGGGCAACAGCAGTTCGACCAGGGCCTTTTCGCCGATGTGCTTGTGCACCGGCCACCAGGCCTTCAGCGGTTCGCCCTTTTCCACCTCGAGCACCATGTAGGCGGTGTGGTTGGCCTCGAAGAAGCGGGCCACGCGAACGATGGCGCGGTGTCGAAACGCCGCCAGCGTGCGCGCTTCGACCAGGAAGCTGTCCAGCCCCTGGCTGTAACGCGCCAGGTGTTCGCTGGCCATCGGCGACACACTGCCGTCGCCGCCCCGAAAGACGATTTCCTGCGGCAGGTATTCCTTGATCGCCACCGCCGCGTTCAGGTGCACGTCGGTGGCCAGGTAGGTGATGCCAAAACCGCCTTCGCCCAGCACGCCGTCGATGCGGTACTCATGCAACTGCACACCGGGTTTGAGGGCCATGGCCAACGACGACTGGGGTTGGCGCGCCTCCACGGCAGAGCGGCCGCCGCGTGGCAACACGATGGTGGCGTCGGCCCCGCCTTCGAGCACCGGGCGCAGCACCGCCTTGTCACGTTCCAGGCTGGTGTCGCTGTGGCGCCCCGGCGGACGCTGCGGTGTGGTGCGGTCTTCGGCTTGAACTTCTGACACGGCGGTTGCAAGGCTGGCGTGCGAGGACGCGGTGGGCTGCAAATCATAGGCCGGCCCAAGCGCTACCGGTGCGGTGAAGAAGGGGGCCACCCAGGTCGGCACAATGCCGCACATGACGCCTAGCGCAAACACTTGGTGGCCTGGCAGCGGCCTGGCCACCCTGGTCCCTGAACCCCACGGCGGCCTGGCGCCCACCGCCGCCTATTGGCGCCACTGGCTGCAGCGGCCCGAACTGGCCTTGGTGACGGAATCTTGCCGCGCCGAAAAGGCCTTGCACCGCGCGCTGAACAGCATGCCGCTGCGGCCGGTGCCGGCCAGCGAAGTCGACGCGCTGGCCGACGCCGACACGGCCCAGAACTACCGCCACTTTCTGCAGCTGCGCGACGAGGTTCAATTGGCCGGCAGCCTGCAGCGTTGGCTGCTGGCGTTGTTTCGGTCGGGCTTGGTGACGGTGCCACCGCTGTTCGTCGACCTGGTCACGCAGGCCATCGTGCAGCACCTGTTGGGACCCGAGCCCGACGCCTTGACGGCGCGCGCCGCCGAGCTGTTCTTCCGGCCGCAGCGCATCACCTTCGAGCAGGGTCGCGTGCTGGCTGCCGACCGCGCCACGCTGGAAGAACAGTCGCAGACCCAGGGCTTGGGCGAATTGGGGCGGCTGCTGGCGCAGGCGCAGATTCCGACCACCCGGCAGGACCTGGCCGTGCTGGGCGCCGACAACGAAGCCCGCTACTGGCTGGACGCCCAAGCCGAGCGCGCCGACCTGCGCAGCAGCCTGCTGCTGGACCTGACCCAGCAACTCAAGACCGACGTCGGCCATGGCCTGCAGTTCACGATGAACAACGCCCGCTCGGGCCTGAAACCGTTGGCGCAGCTGATGCAACGCTGGGTGCAACACCTGCTGGGCGTGCAGGTCAGCATCGAACCCGTGCAGCGCATCGACGACCCGCAGTGGCGCTGGCACCTGGGTCTGGACGTGGAGTCCAGCGCGCTGCTCAACGACCTGTACCAGGGCCATCAGCCCGACGCAGAACGGCTGGCGCGTTTGATCAGCCTGTTCAAGCTGCAATTTGCCAACCCGGCCGAAATGCGCGCCGACGTGGCCGGTCGGCCGGTCTACCTGGGCTTGATGGCCAGCGCCGACGGCCAATTGCGGATGAAGCCGCAAAACCTGCTGCTGAACCTGCCGTTGGCCGGCCAGTCGTAGGCGGGCAGGTGCGTGGGCAGGTGGGCTTGCAGACGAGTTGGCTGGTGAGCGAGTTGCCGGGTGGAGGCCTGGACGCTGGAAAGTGACCACCCTGTTTGACGGGATACCTTCAAGTACGTATCATTCATGCATACTTTTTCCATCTGACAGTTGCATCCTTACCCGAGCCCAAGCCATGGAAGCCACGGTCGCTGAACGCGGACAAATCACGCTGCCCAAGGCCGTGCGCGACGCGCTGGGCCTGGTCAAGGGCAGCAAGCTCAAGATCGAATTGGACGGTTCGCGCATCGTGCTGCGCAAGGACGTCAACGACGCGCTGTCCAAGCTGCGCGGCAAGTACAAGCTGGACGGTTTTGCCAGCACCGACGAAGCCATGCGCGCCATTCGTGGCCGCGCACCGGGCGACCCTTACCCACCGCCAGGGGACCCGCAGACGTGATCGCGGTGGACTCGTCAGCACTGATCGACTTCTTTGGCGACAGCCCCGCGGCCGAAGCCGTGACCGACGCCCTGCGCGACGCCTTGCGCACCGGCCCGGTGGTGGTGTGCGACGTGGTGCTGGCCGAAATCTGCGCTGCGCTGAAAGACGGCAGCCAGGTGCTGCAGGACATCGAAGACGCTGGAATCGTTTTTTTACCCACCGAAGCCCGTGCTGCTTTGCGGGCTGGCGAGATGCAAAGGCGCTACCGTCAACGGGTGCGCCAGCGCGACCGCGCGGTGCCCGACTTTTTGATCGGCGCGCACGCCCTGCTGCAGTGCACCGCGCTGATCACCCGTGACGCTGATTTTTTTCGCGACTATTTCAAGGGCCTCAAAGTCATCGTGCCGCAAGCCTGAGCGCCCACCATACCCCCATCTTTTTAGCCGGAGCACCCCATGCTGCAAGCCTACCGTCAACACGCCGCCGAACGCCACGCACTCGGCATCCCGCCCCTGCCACTGGACGCCAAGCAGGTGGCCGCCTTGATCGAACTGATCAAGGCACCGCCTTCATCCTCAAGCCCCGGGGAAGACGCCTTCCTGATGGACCTGCTGACGCACCGCGTACCACCCGGCGTGGACGACGCGGCCAAGGTCAAGGCCAGCTTCCTGGCCGCTGTGGCCCACGGCGAACTGAGCGTGGCGCTGGTCAGCAAAGCCAAGGCCACCGAACTGCTGGGCACCATGGTCGGCGGCTACAACGTGCACCCACTGATCGAACTGCTGGACGACGCGGCCGTGGCCCCCATCGCCGCAGCAGCGCTGAAGAAGACGCTGCTGATGTTCGACTTTTTCAACGACGTGGCGACCAAGGCCAAGGATGGCAACGCACACGCCCAGGACGTGATGCAAAGCTGGGCCCACGCCGAGTGGTTCACCAGCCGCCCCGAGGTGCCCAAGATCATCACCGTCACCGTCTTCAAGGTGCCCGGCGAAACCAACACTGACGACCTGAGCCCCGCGCCCGACGCCTGGAGCCGCCCCGACATTCCGCTGCACTACCTGGCGATGCTGAAGAACACCCGCGAGGGCACTGCCTTCAAGCCCGAAGAGGACGGCAAGCGCGGGCCCATGCAGTTCATCGAAGACCTGAAGAAAAAAGGTCACCTGGTGGCCTATGTGGGCGACGTGGTGGGCACCGGCTCTTCACGCAAGAGCGCCACCAACAGCGTCATCTGGGCCACCGGCCAGGACATTCCTTTTGTGCCCAACAAGCGCTTTGGCGGCGTCACGCTGGGCGGCAAGATTGCGCCCATCTTCTTCAACACGCAGGAAGACAGCGGTGCGCTGCCGATCGAGGTGGACGTCAGCAAGCTGGAGACGGGTGACGTCATCGACATCCACCCCTATGACGGCAAGATCACCAAAGGCGGCCAGCCGCTG
>JANMHH010000061.1:0-2907 GCA_031375065.1 Rubrivivax sp.
CGTCAACTCGGTCTTGAAGTAGCCCGGCCCCAGGCCGTTGACCTGGATGCCGTATGGGCCCAGGTCGATGGCCATGCCCTTGGTCAGCATCTTCACCGCGCCTTTGGTGGCGGCGTAGGGCGCGATGCCGGGGCGGCCCAGTTCGCTTTGCACGCTGCACACGTTGATGATCTTGCCGGCCTGGCGTTTGATCATGCGCTGTGCCACCGCGCGGCCCACCAGGAAGACGCTGTCGATGTTGGTGGTGGTGATCTTGTGCCACGCGTCGATGGGGAATTCTGCAAACGCGCCGCGGTGCTGCATGCCGGCGTTGTTGACCAGGATGTCGATCGGCCCGATCTGCGCCTCGACCTGGGCCACGCCGGTTTCGACGGCGTCGGCGTCGGTCACGTCGAAGGCCGCAGCGTGCACATCAAACCCTTCGGCGGCCAGCGCCACGCGGGCTTGTTGCAGGGCTTGTGCGTTGCGCGCGTTGAGCACCACGCGTGCGCCGGCGCTGGCCAGCGCGCCGGCAATGGCGTAGCCAATGCCCTTGCTGGAGCCGGTGATCAGGGCCGTGCGGCCGGTCAGGTCAAAGAGCTTCAAGCGGCGGTCTCCGGTGAGGATAGGATGGCGGGGCCTCAATCATCACACCATTTGGAAAGCGACACCCATGAGACTGCGCTGCATGTGCCTGGTCATCAACGCCCCTGACGACCTTCAGGTGGTGGAACAAGACGCCGGTGAACTGGGCGCCGGCCAGGTGCTGGTGCAGGTGGGCTTTGGTGGCATCTGCGGCTCCGACCTGCATTATTTTCACCAGGGCGGCTTTGGCACCGTGCGCATCAAGCGGCCCATGATCCTGGGGCACGAGGTGGCGGGCACCGTCACCGCGGTGGCACCCGGTGTGGAGCGCGTGAAAGTGGGCGACCGGGTGGCCGTCAACCCCAGCCGGCCCTGCAGCCGCTGCGTCTATTGCCTGGAAGGCCTGCCCAACCAGTGCCTGGACATGCGCTTTTACGGCAGTGCCATGCGCGACCCGCATGTGGAGGGCGCGTTTCGCGACCTCTTGGTCTGCGACGCTTCACAGTGTGAGCAGGTGGCGCCGGGTGTGTCGCTGGAACTGGCGGCGCTGGCCGAACCGTTTTCGGTGGGCTTGCATGGTGTGCAGCGGGCCGGGCCGCTGCTGGGCAAGCGGGTGCTGGTGTCGGGCTGCGGGCCGATCGGCTGCCTGGCCATCGCGGCGGCCCAGGTTCATGGGGCGGCAGAAATTGTCGCGGTGGATGTCACCGATGAAACGCTGCTCATCGCCAAGGCCATGGGCGCGCACACCACCATCAACGTGGCGCAAGAGCGCGGGTGGGTGCAACGCTACGGTGCCGACGGCGCCACCCGCAAAGGCACCTTTGACGTGATGCTGGAATGCTCCGGCAACGAACAGGCCCTGCGGGCGGGCCTGGAAGTGATGCGCCCTCGCGGCACGGTGGTTCAGCTGGGCCTGGGTGGCGACGTCAGCATCCCGCAGAACATGGTGGTGGCCAAGGAGCTGAGCATCTGCGGCTCTTTCCGCTTCCACGCCGAGTTTGCGTTGGCGGTGCGGCTGATCAACGAAGGGCGCGTGGACCTGCGGCCGCTGATCACACGGTCGTTCCCCTTGTCGCAGGCGCGGCAGGCCTTTGAGCTGGCCAGCGACCGCACGCGGGCGATGAAGGTGCTGCTGGACTTTTCACAGGCCGCAGCGCCGGTCTGAACGGCCATCTGACCGGCCATCTGACCGGCCATCAGACCGACGATCAGACCGACGATCAGACCGACCCTTTGACCGACCATTTAGGCGGTCATTGCCCCTCTGTTCGGGGGACCGCCCTGTCGAGCGGGCACGCACCATGCAGGTTGAGGACCCAACGCCTGCCATGACCGCACTGCTGCTTCTGCTGCACCGCCTGCGCCTGCCCTGGCGCCGGCAAAATTGCGCACGCTGGCTGCTGCTGCTGGCCGGGGCCTGCCTGGGCTCCCAAGCGGCCGCACAGTCCTACAGCGTGACCTCCACCGCCTACACCTGGGACACGGTGAGCACCGCAGCCGGGCTGACCGGCGACGACCTGGTATCGGGTGCCGTGACGATGGGCATCGGCTTTCCGATGGCGGGTGTGAACTACACCCAGGTCTACTTCAGCACCAACGGCCTGGTGATGTTTGGCAGCCCTACCGCTGTGTACAACAACCTGGGGCTGCCCAACACCGGGATACCGTCTCCAGCGCTGGCGGCGTATTGGGACGATCTGCGCACCGACTCCAGCGGTTCCAACATCACCTACGGTTTGGTGGGCAGTGCGCCCAACCGGCGGTTTGTCATCTCCTACAACAACGTCTCGCTGTACCGCAACACGTCCATCCGCCAGACCTTTCAAGTGGCGCTGTTCGAAGACGGCACCATCGAGTACCGCTACGGCACGATGGGCGCCGGTGCATCGGCAACCGTTGGCGTGCAGTTGGCTGCCGCAGACGCCACCAGCTTCACGGGCAGCCCGAACATCAGCACGCTGGCCAGCCAGACCCTGCGCTGGGTGGCCAGGGAAAACTCCCTGCCCGGCGGTGTCAGCGGCCATGTGTGGTGGAGCCGTGCGGGCACTTTGACCGCTACCGTGGCCGACGGTGGGGCCGTGGCCACCTGGAGCAACGCCGCCAACTACGCCAGAAATCTGACCGGCAGCACCACCCGGCCCTTGCTGGCCAACAACAACGGCCGCAACATCAACTTCAACCCCAGCCTGGCCTTCACCAGCGCCACGTCGTCGGCGGCGGGCGCGCAGTACTTCACCGCGCCCAGTTTCTTGAGCAGCGCTGCGCGCAATCAAAGCCACTTCTTCTGGGTGGCCTATCCCACCACGCTGGCGACGCGCAATTACCTGTTCTGGGAGGGGCAGA
>JANMHH010000076.1:0-77735 GCA_031375065.1 Rubrivivax sp.
CAGCGGCTGCCACCTCAACCCCGCCGTGTCCGTGGGCTTGTGGGCCGGTGGGCGGTTTCCGGCCGCTCAGCTGTTGCCCTACATCGTGTCGCAGGTGCTGGGTGGCCTTGCCGCCGGTGGCGTGCTTTACCTGATCGCCAGCGGCAAGGCGGGCTTTGACGTGACGGCCGGTTTTGCGTCCAACGGCTTTGGCGCGCACTCGCCCGGCGGCTACTCGATGACCGCCGCCTTGGTGGCCGAGGTGGTGCTGACCGCGATGTTCCTGGTCATCATCCTGGGCGCCACCGACGACGACGCGCCGGCCGGCTTTGCACCCATCGCCATTGGCCTGGCGCTGACCTTGATCCACCTGATCAGCATTCCGGTGACCAACACCTCGGTCAACCCGGCACGCAGCACCGGCGTGGCGCTGTTTGCCGGCGGCTGGGCGATCGAGCAGCTGTGGCTGTTCTGGGTGGCGCCCATCGTCGGCGGCTTGCTTGGCGCTGGCGTCTACCGCGTGGTGCGCGGTCGCTGAAGACCGGGTCGCCTGGCGCAAAAGATACCTGACCCTGGACCAGGGCCCTTTGATCAGGGACCCGGGTCTTTTTCTGCGCCTAACTCGCCAACGGAGTGGTGATGGTGTCGATGCGGGCCATCACGTCTGGCGTCAGCTTGTCCAGCACCGCCATCGCGCCCAGGTTGGCCTTGAGCTGGTCGACGTTGGACGCGCCGGTGATCACCGAGCTGACGCGCGGGTTCTTGGCCACCCAGGCTACGGCCAGCTGGGCCAGGCTGGCACCCAGCTCAGCGGCAATGGGCTGCAGCTGCGCCACGGCGCTGTTCTTGGCGGTGTCCAGCAAGCCGTCTTTCAAAAACGCCATGCTGGCCAACGCGCCCCGGCTGCCTTCGGGCACGCCACTGTGGTACTTGCCGGTCAACAGGCCGCTGGCCAGCGGGCTCCAGGTGGTCAGGCCCAGCCCGATGTCTTCGTAGAGGCGGGCGTACTCCTGCTCCACGCGCTGGCGGTGGAACAGGTGGTATTGCGGCTGCTCCATCACCGGCTTGTGCAGGTGGTGGCGCTCGGCAATTTCCCAGGCGGCACGAATGTCAGCTGCGCTCCATTCACTGGTGCCCCAGTACAGCGCCTTGCCCTGCGTGATCAGGTCGCTCATGGCGCGCACGGTTTCTTCGACCGGCGTCTGCGGGTCGGGGCGGTGGCAGTAGATCAGGTCGATGTGGTCCAGGCCAAAGCGCTTCAGGCTGCCGTCCATGGCCTGCATCAGGTACTTGCGGTTGAGCGTGTCCTTGCGGTTGATGGCGTCGCCGCTGCGGTCCAGCCCCCAGAAGAACTTGGTGCTGACGATGTAGTTCAGGCGCGGCCAGGCCAGCTTCTTCAGCGCGTCGCCCATGATGGTTTCGCTGCGCCCGCCGGCGTAGGCTTCGGCGTTGTCGAAGAAATTGACGCCTTGGTCGAAGGCGGCCGACATCATCTGCACCGCCTGACCGGTGTCGACCTGGTTGTGGTACGTGACCCAGGAACCCAAGGACAACGTGCTGACTTGCAGGCCTGATCGGCCCAGACGGCGGTATTGCATGGTGTGTTTTTCTGTCAGGGAAACGAAGGGCCTGAGGTTAGCGCAGCCTGCTCAAACGGTGCGCCGCAGGGGCAGCGCCACCTCGCAACCGGCCGTGAAGGCCTCTTCAAAGACCGAACAACCGGCCAGGTCGGCGTGTGCAAAGCGCACCCGCCCGCGCCCTTGACGCAGCGCCACCAAGGCCGGGTGGCGCTGCACGCCGGGGCGGGGCACGGCCATCGCGTGGCCCCAGCGGGTCAGGTCCACCCGCTGGGCGCGGCGGTGGATGTCGGGGTGCATCAAGGCCAGCTCTTGCAAGACCCGGTCGCGCCAGGGCGCGGGGTCGGGCCCCAGCAGCGCGGCGCGCTCGTTCAAGGGCATGGCGTGGTAGGCCGTCAGCACCGTGGGGCCGGCGTGTGGACGCAGGCTTTGGTGCATGGCGTCGACATAGCCCAGGCCCTGCCCGCCATAGGGCACGCTGTCCCAGCTGGGCGGTGCGCCAGGGCGGTCGAGCAAGGGCGCATCGACCTGCACGTTGGCCACCAGCCAGGGCGCGTAACTCAGCAGGGCGGCTGCGTCTTTCAAGGCCTGGGGCGGGTCTTGCAACACACGAGCTGCCACGAACAAGGGCGTGGCCAGCACCACCTGCTGGGCGGTCCAGGCTTCCAGTTGCTGGCTGGCGTCGTTCCAGGTCAGCACCTGCACCGCGTGGCGCCCTTCGGTCACCCGCAGCACCACCCGGCTGGCATGGATGCGTCGCGCCAGCGGCGTGGCCAGCTTTTGCACCAACCAGGCGTTGCCTTCGGGCCAGGTGAAGACGGCTTCGCGATCGGCCGCGTCGGCACCTTCGTCGCCCGGCGCATGAAATCCATGGCGGCTGGCAAAGTAGTGCAGGCCCGCCCAGGCTGAAACGCTGGCTGCGCCCGCGCCGTAGTCGTCGCGGCAGCAGTAGTCCAGGTACCAGAGCAACTGGCTGTCGTCGAAACCCTGCTGCGCGAGCCAGTGCGCAAAGGTCAAGCGGTCCAGCGCGGCCAGCTCCGACGTCCAGGCCGAGCGGTGCGCGGGCAGAGAAAAGGCCGGCGCGCGGTTGGGCCCCTGGGCTCGGGCTTGGCCAAACGCTGGGCCCTGGGCTGGCCTCTGCACCCGGCGCACCGCCTGCGCAAACAGGCGGTACTGCTCGGCCGTACGCGAACCGCGGTCTGCAGGTGGTAGCAAACCTTCGGACCAAGCGCCTTGGAAGAACAGTCGCTCTTGCGGGCTGTGGCACAGGTGGCGCTCGTCGGCCACGGTGCGGCCCAGCTCCTGGCGCAGCAGACCGATCTGGTGCAGCCAGTCACTGACCTCGCGCGACTCGGGCGTGGGCAGGGGCAGGTAGTGCGCGCCCATCGGGCAGGCCATGCCGGCCAAGCGGTGGCCACGGCTGTTGCCGCCGGGCTGGTCTTCCAGTTCCAGCAGCGCAATGTCGTCGATGCCTTGTGCGTCAAAGGCGCGGGCTGCGGCCAGACCGGCCACGCCACCACCGACGATCAACACCGTGGCCTTGCGCTGCACGGCAGCGTTGGCCGGCAGTGCCGCCGTCTGCCGCAGGCGATGGCCGCGTTCGTGGTGGGCGCCGACCCAGGCCGCTGGGGGGGGCGTTCCGTCAGTCGTGCGGGTGGGCGTACGTGTGAGCGCGTCACCCGGCGCATCCACGCGCGTACAGGCCGCCCCCAGCCACGCGCCGCCCGCGGCCGCAGCGGTGGCCGTCAACACACCCCGCCGGGTCAGGCCGCTGGTCATCGGTCGACCTTGCCCCACTCTTCTTCGAAGGTGCTCACCAGCACCTGGTTCGACAAGCGGTTGGGCTCGGCCGGCACGCGCGCCATGTCGGGCGGAAACTGCGTCAGCGCGGGCAGACCCGCCAGGTTCAGGAAGCGCAGGCCATCTGGCAGCGCGGTGGGCACACGCCAGGGGCGGCGGCCGGCCAGCACAAAACCCCACTCGCCAAAGCTGGGCACATGCACATGCAGCGGTGTGGTGCTCAGCCCCACGGCTTCCAGCGTGCTGACCACGGTCCAGAAACTGCGCCGGGCGATCAAGGGCGACGTGGTCTGCACCGCCAGATAACCGCCCGCCGACAAGGCCTGGTCCACACGCTGGTAAAAGCTGGTTGTGTAGAGCTTGCCCAGGCTGAAGTTGGTAGGGTCGGGAAAGTCGATGATGATCACGTCGAAGGTCTGACCGGCCTGTTCCAGCCAGGTGTAGGCGTCGGCGTTGACGATGCGCAGCTTGGCGTGGCTCAGGGCGCCGGCGTTGAGCGCCACCAAGGCCGGGTGCTGCGCAAACAGGCGCGTCATGTGCGGGTCCAGCTCGACCAGCGTGATTTGCTCCACGCCGGGGTAGCGCAGCACCTCACGCACCGCCATGCCGTCACCGCCACCCAGCACCAGCACGCGCTTGGGTGCGCCGTGGGCGGCCATCGCCGGGTGCACCAGGGCTTCGTGGTAACGGTATTCGTCGCGCGAATGAAACTGCAGATTGCCGTTGAGGTACAGGCGCACACCGGTGCGGCCCGACGTGACCACCACGCGCTGGTAGTCGCTGCTCTCGCGCACGATGATGTCGTCGCCGTAAAAGCGGTCTTCGGCCCAGGTGGTCAGGTGGCCCGCGCCCCACAGGGCTGCACTCAGGGCCAGCACCACCGCCCCGCAAGCCGCCACGTGGGCACCCCAGTGTCGCAACTCTGAACGAAAGATCCATAAGGCCCACACCGCCACGGCCGCGTTGAGCAAGCCAAAAAAGGCACCCGTGCGCACCAAGCCCAGGTGCGGCACCAGCAAGAGCGGGAAGGCCACCGCCACCACCAAGGCGCCCAGGTAATCAAACGTCAGCACCTGCGACACCAGGTCGCGCAACGCCCAGCGCTGGCTGAAGTGGCGCTTGAGGATGCGCATGACCAGCGGAATCTCCAGCCCGACCAGCATGCCGACCAAGCCCACCAAGCCGTACAAGAGCACCCTGAACGCGCTGCCGTGGCCGGGTGGCAAGCTGCTGTGGGCCACGAACAAGGCCGCCGGCATCAGCCCGCCCACCAGGCCCACCAGCAGCTCGATGCGCAAAAAGTGCGCCACCAGCTGGCGCTCGACAAACCGGCTGAGCCAGCTGCCGATGCCCATCGCAAACAGGTAGCAGCCGATGATGGTGGAGAACTGCAGCACCGAATCGCCCAGCAGGTAGCTGGCCAGTGCACCCGCCGCCAGTTCGTAGACCAGGCCGCAGGCTGCGACGACAAAGACCGAGGTCAGCAGGGCCAGTTCGGCAGGGCTGATGCGGGCGACCGCACTTGCCGCCTCGAGTTGAGGCCCGGACCGAGAAACTGCAGGTTCGGGGCTGGAATCCGTCATCCATCAAGCCTACAGCAGGTGACCGTCGAGGCCTGGCCCTACTTGCCAAGACCTGCTAGGGCACGCGACACTTCGGATAGCACACAAGGACTGATCGCAGTGCTTGAGAACAAGACGGGAGGGTCGACCGAGTCGTGGGCGTTAGACCGCCCGGCTTCGCGCCGCGCCATCATGTTTGCCGATCTCGCGGAGTCGGTGCGCCTCTACCAGCAGTTTGAAGCCCGCACGATCCAACGGTGGAGACGATTTGTTGCCGTCGCTCGCGACAGCCTGGCACAGAAGCACGGTGGCCGCTTGGTGCGCACCACGGGCGACGGCCTGCTGTTCGAGTTTGAAGCCGTCAATGGTGCTGTCGCTGCCGCCTTCGAGCTGCACCAAACGCTCTCGCCTTTCAATGCACCCGATGAAGGTGACGCGGCCCTGTGGCTGCGTATCGGTCTCCATGAAGCCGACATCATCGCCGATGAACGCGAGCTGTGGGGAAGCGGCGTCAACTTGGCGGCGCGCCTGGCGTCAGCTGCGCAACCGGGGCAAACCGCTGCTTCGGCTGAAGTGAGGCTGCAACTGTTTGACGGCGTTCAAGCGCGGGTCGAAGACGTTGGCCTGCGCTATATGAAACATGTCGATGAACCCGTACGCGTGTTCCTGCTTCATGCACCAGGGCAGTCCATAGCGTCGGCGACACCCAGCAGCGCCGACATGCGCCCAGCTCTGGCAGTGGTGCCATTTGTAGCCCTTCCAGCCGACCCGGAACACGACGCACTGGGCCACGCCATGGCCGACGACATCATTGCCAGTTTGTCGCGTCACCCTGGGTTGAGGGTGTTGTCGCGCGCCAGCACAGCAGGGGTGCGGGGCGTCGCCTTGGAATTGCCTCGCTTGCGCGAATTGCTGGGGGCAGCCTTCTTGCTCAGCGGCAACTTTTATGCGCGTGGAAACCGCATTCGGCTAGCGGCAGAGTTGTGTGAGTTGCGTGGCGGTGAAGTGTTGTGGGCTGGCAGCATCCACGGCGACGTGGATGCGCTGTTTGAGGGTCAGGACGATCTGGTGCCTCACCTGGTGGCGCAGGTGTCTCAACACATGTTGGCCCATGAGCTGTCTCGTGTGCGAAGTCTGCCCATGGATTCGCTGGCCTCCTATTCGCTCTATCTAGGAGCTGCCGGCTTGCTCAACAGCCTGGCGGCCAGGGACTTGCAGCGTGCTTCCGAAGTACTGGAGCACTTGGGCGAACGCCACCCTCGCCAGGCCACGCCCAATGCGATGCTGTCTGAGCTGCACTTGGTTCGCTTCTCCCAAGGCGCAAGCGCCGATCCACGCGCCAGTTTGCAGGCAGCTTGGCAGCAAGCTCAACAGGCTTTGGAGAAGGATGGAAGTCAACCCGCTTCACTTGTGGCCGCCGGCGCGGCGCAGTCTTTCTTGACGGGTGACTATGTCAGTGCTGCCAAGTACTACCGACAGGCCTTGGAATACGACCCTCACCATGCGCGGGCCTGGGCCAGACTGTCGGAGACCCTCAGCGAAGAGGGACAGCACGAGCAAGCGTTGCAGGCGGCCACCCAGGCCATCAGCCTTTCCCCCCTGGACCCGCAGCGCTGCTTTTACGAGTGCGCCGCCGCTCGCACTGCTTACATGATGCAGCGTTGGGATCTGGCAGCCACACATTCCCGCACCTCGCTGCGGCTGAATGCACTGCACGGACCCGCCCACTTGCATCTGATCGCAGCACTGTGGCAGTCCGGGGAACATGAATCTGCACGCCAGGCCGCATCCAATTACGCCGAGTTGATGCCTGGCGTCGGCATAGCAGGGAACAAAGTCACCGACCGGCAAGCACTGCTGCGTTCACGATTTGTACAAGCCGTGCACGCGGCCGGCGTTCCGCTTTGAATTCACAACAGCCTTCACAGGAGTGCTCGTGTCAAACAAGCCTTTTGCGTCATTGAGTTTCCTGACCGGTTCCGCGTTCTCGTCAACAGGCGCGGAGGGCATGAACTGGATCAACCCGCAAGGGACCATTCCCGGCACCGGGCTGTGGAACCGCATTCCACCGGCGGCCAGAAGCAACCCCATCCCGCCCAATGGTGTCAACTTCAGCAACCCCATTCCGCCCAACGGCATCAGTTTCAGCAATCCGATTCCTCCGAATGCGATGCCCCCAAAAGCAGGGCCGTTACCTTCCATGGCGCCGCCACCCCGTCTCGGATTGGACCCCGACTGGGTGTTTTCGGACCCCGCATCACTGCTAGGCCAAGCGCTGGGGCGTTCGGCGGCACGAATCGCTCGGCCTGCCGATCGGGCTGTCACCCCTTCCCAATCCGCCGCAGCGCAGTCCAAAGGCAGGAATGTGAAGGGCAGCGCCCTGTGGCGCTGGGCCCCGGAGTTTCGAGCCAAGACCGTTGCCGCAGAAATGCTGGGGCGCTTTCAGGTGGCCGACTGCACGGTCTATTTGCTGGCAACGGTGGCCAAGGGCGGCATGGCCTCGCCGCAACCGGTCTTTAGTCTGCCGCCCGACTTGCGTCGTGCCGGTGTGAACATGAGTGAGCAGATCGACAAGGTCGTCCGCGCCGCGACCGAGCGCGAAGATCGTCTGCCCGAGATCCTGAGCCAGCTGGACGACTTCTGGCCCTTCTTTGAGTCCGTCATCGGACTGTCGTTGAACCGAGCGCCACGCACGACCGAACTGTTAGCCGCAACGCACGACTTCATGCTGCATCTGCTGATGCACCTGAAGCAGAACTTCGCAGCACCGAGGCCTGTTCAGGTGTCGACGCTCGTGATGCCGCTGATTCCCACACCAGGGCACGGTTCGTTGCCGAGCGGGCACGCGACCATGGCGGCTTTCACGTCCGAGTTGATGCACCAAATGCTCTACCAGAATTCCGCGCAGGCACACCACCAAATGAGATCCGAGCAGCTTGACCGCCTGGCGCGACGCATCGCCTTCAACCGCGTGGTTGCCGGCCTGCACTTTCCGGTCGACAGCCAAGCAGGGTACGCATTGGGCACCCAGATGGCCCGTTTGACTGCGGCCTTGGCCAAAGGCGGGCCACCGCCACCCCCAGTGACCGCAACTCAGGTTCTACATGATCGATTCGAATTGCCAGAGATCACAGGTGCCGGTTCAGGCCGTCTTGACCTACCAAAAGGCACGCCGCTCGCCGTCGAACCCGCAGCCTTGTTGGCGCTGCTGTGGGAACAAGCTTTGGACGAACTCGCCCAACTTCGCGTCTAGGAGCAGCCATGTCTGGACGATGGGACGACCGCACCTTGACCAAGGATCCCGCCACGAAGGCGCGCGACCCCTACTTGCGCTGGGCCATGCACACCAAGTGGCGTGGATTTGCCCAGCAAGCGGGTTGGTCCAGTGCGAATGATCCCGAAGGAGAGGTACGCATCATCGGGCGCGTCATGGACGTCGCGAATCTGACCCAATTGCAAGAAGGAGATGTAGGCAATTGCTTGAAGATACCCAAGCTCTACCTATCTAAGCTGCCCGACACGCACTACCAGACACGCCACTTCACAGCGACACTCCCTCGCCGCGCAGCCGAAAAGTGGCTGATCGACAACCCATTGGGGTTGAGCTGGCGGCTGGCGCTGTCCATGCGTGACCCTTTGCAGGCTGCGCGCACCACCTCCAAGGGGCTCTACGGTCCTGATCGCGACGCTGTCGAGATGCGGGCCACCAATCTCGTCGAAGCGGAGGTCACTGCGACCGGCTCCTTCGTTCATCCCCAATCGATCGACGGGGCCATCGCGCTGATCGACCATGGTTGCCCTTTTTTGCACACCCAGTTTCGCGAAAGACCAGAGGCGGGAAGCAACACTCGCGTTGCGGCCATATGGGATCAAGGCGCGGCCCCCCGTCCGGGTAAGCCAAAAGGTTGGCCTTGGCGCAAACCCGGAAAACTGCCCTACGGCCGGGAACTGGGCCCAGCTGCCTTGGAGGCCATCACTCGGGCCGCCAGCGGCGAAGCGGTCCTGGACGAAACAGCCGTCTACCGGAGCATCGACTTCATGATCGATGTCGACGACGCACGCCGGCGAGTCTGGTACGGCACCCATGGCGGTCATCTGATGGACATGATCGCTGGCAGACCCGACCCGCTGTCCAAGCAAGAAGAAGACTCGGCCTCGGATGCCCAGCTGGTGTTTGTACAACTGCCCATGGCCGCGGCCCTGGACAGCGCCGGCGCTTCGTTGTCGGCTCACCTGCTGGACGGCGTGCGCTATGCGCTGTCGGTCTGCAAACCGGAGAGCCCTCTGGTCATCAACATCAGCTACGGTGGACATGCAGGCCCGCACGATGGCAGCTCACTGCTCGAGTCCGCACTCGATGAAGTGTTGGCAAACTGCTCCGGGAATGTGGCGATCGTATTGGCTGCAGGAAATGCACGCGAGTCTCGTTGTCATGCCCGGCGCCAATTACGGCCCAACCGCAGCGCTTTGCTGCGCATCGCACTGTCGGCGTTTGACAGCACCGACACTTTTGCAGAGCTTTGGTACGAGAAGCCGCCCGCTGGTCAAAAGGTGCAGCTGCGCGTCCTCCCGCCCAACAGGCAATGGAGTCGATGGATCGGGCCAGGCGACGAATCTGTCTTGCGCGCTGACAGCGCGAGCCGGGACGTGTTGGCACTGCTGCGCCATGATGAGACCGTGCCTAACGGCAAGCGCTGCATGGTCCTGTTGGCGGTGGCGCCCACCGAGCAACCCAAGGACGTGAGCTGTGACCTGGCCGAAGCAGGCGAATGGCAGATCGAAGCTCGCCTTGTTGGCGCCGACGGCACTGCCAGTTCCTTGCCTGCAGACGCCCATCTGACCATTGACGCTTGGATCGAGCGTGAAGACCCTAATCGTGGCAGCAGCGGGCACCGACCCTACTTCATAGACCAAGAACCTGGCGACGAACGTGGCACGCTCAGCAGCATTGCAACGGGTGAACTGACGCTGGTGGTAGGCGGGTTCAACATGGCGACCGGTCGCCCAGCGCCTTACTCTTCGCTGGGTGAAAACGATGGGCCAAAACCCGCACTATTGGCGGCCTGCGAGGACGACGAGGCCGAGCCCACCATCGCAGCTGCGGCCACACGCTCCAGTGAAGTCCTCCGACTCAACGGCACCAGCGTGGCAACGCCCGTTTTTGCACGCCGGCTCTACCATGTCATGAAACAGCACGGCCCCTTCTCGGCGACCGAACTCCGAGAGGTGGCCACGTTCTTGGCGCTCAGCGGTGTAGACCCCCATATCAAGCCCTACGCTGAAGACTGAAAAAACTCAGACTTGATGCGCTCGGGACAGACGACTCCCCCCATGCTGGCCACAATGCCACACCATGGGAACCCTCTACTTCGTCCGCCACGGCCAGGCCAGCTTCGGCGCGCAGGACTACGACCAGCTCAGCGAGTTGGGCGAACGCCAATGCCACGCACTGGGCCAGTACCTGGCCATTCGCGGTCTGCCGTTTGAAGCCGTGTTGCGCGGCAGCCTGCGCCGGCACCAGCAGTCGCTGGCGGCGCTGGCCCGTGGTTATGGCGAATTGCCCACCGCGCTGGAATGGCCGGGCCTGAACGAATACGACAGCGAAGCGCTGATCCATGCCATCCATCCCGGCCCCTTGGCCAAGCCCGACACGCCTGAGGTTTACCGGGCCCACTTTCGGCTGCTGCGTGAAGCGCTGGCGGCCTGGATGAACGCGCGCAGCGCGCCGGTGGGCATGCCCAGCTACGCCGACTGGGCGGCCGGCATCGTGGGCGCGCTGGACCATGTGCGCAGCCGCCACAGCGGCAACGTGCTGGTGGTGTCCAGCGGCGGGCCGATCAGCACCGCGGTCGGCCATGTGCTGGGCACGGCGCCCGAGACCACCATCGAGCTGAACCTGCGCATCCGCAACAGCTCGCTCACCGAGCTGGCCTTCACGCCCAAGCGCCACATGCTCAGCACCTTCAACCACGTTCCGCATCTGGACCACCCGGACCGGTTGGACTGGGTGACCTACGCCTGAAGCATGCGCTGGCCTAACCGTGCACCGCCGCTGACACGATCAACCCGATGGCAATGCACATGCTGCCCACCACGATGGCCAGGGCGACGTTTTTCTTCTCGATGATCTCGGCCCACAGGTCGTAGGGCGTGAGCTTGTCGATGATGACAAAGCACAACCAGAAAACGCCCACGCCGACCAGCGCAAAGAGCAATGAGCCGAAAAACACACCTGGCTTGAGCCACTCGATACCCATCATTTGCCTTCTCCTGAAGTTGGTGCTGTCACTTGTGGCTGCCGCCACCGCTGGATCCGCCGCCGTAGATGACACCGCCGCTGCCCCGGTAGCCGCTGCCTGAACTGCGCTGGCACTGTTTGTACTCGGCGCTGGCCGCACCAAAGGTCTTGCGCACGTTGTCGCAATCGTCGCCGCTGCAGGTGGCCAGGATGATCAGCAGCAGCACCACCACCACGAAGATCAGCAAACCTTTGGCCGCGCCGCCCGACTTGCCCGCCAACGGCGTGGCATCGCGCTGCAGCGCGGCCCTGGCGCCTGGGGCGATGCCAAAGCTGTCGGCCACCTGCGTTGCGCTGATGGATTCACCTGCGGACCAGGTGACTTCCTGGCCGCCTTGCTCGCGCGACAAGCGTTTGTCGCGGTGTTGGCCCTGGCCTTCGAAGTCCATCACCAGCGCGCGTTCGTCGCGCTGCACGCGCCAGTAGAACTCACCCTGCACCCAGGTCACCTTGGCGGCGTAGGACCAGCGCTTCTTGTAGTCCACGTCCTGCCAGCGGGCGCTGTCGCCACGCAGTGCCGGCGCGCCGGTGATGGGCTTGGCCCAGCTCCAGCCGTCGTTGCTGTCGACCAAAAAGGCAAAGCCCTGCTCGCGGTTGAACAGCAGGTACTCACGCCAGAAGGTGGTTTCTTCTTCGGCGTCTTCGGGGATGTCACAGCGTTCCTGGTAGCCCACCACCTGCCACGCGGCCGGCGCACTGCCCAGCGTGAGGCTGTTCTTGGACAGCGTGCCCAGCGCGATCTGCGGCGCGGCACCGTCAGCGCCGGCGTTGTTCTGCGCATAGTGCTTCAGGTCACCGCCCACACCGGCCGAGATGTCCACCACCGCGCTGCAGTTGTGGCAGGTCAGGCTTTGGGTGGTGGCCAGCTTCGCTTGCAACGCGGTGCCGCAGCTGGGGCACTCCACAGCGCGTGAACCCAGCGTCTTTTCGCTGGTGTCTTTCAGGCCCGACAGCGCCAACTCGCTGAGCGCCACTGCGCGGCCCACGCTCCAGTGCACCTGCGCCGGGTCGCTGCCGTCGAGCGTGGCCACTTCGCCCGCGCTGTTGCGCAGGTCAACCACGGTGAATTCACCCTGCAGCCGAGGTGGACTGGGCAGTTCGCCCTGCGCGGCGATGAGCTTGGCGCGGGTGACCGAGGCCACGTCCCAGGCGCGGCCGTCGGCCAGCGCACGCTGGCCGGCGCGCAGACCGTCCAGGGTGGGTGCGTCACCGGGCAACGGCGCGTCGAAGGCGATGACGTAGGCACCGTTGTCTTCGCTCAGCCAGGCCGAGCGCTGGCCGTCGCTGCCATTGTCAAAGAGTGCGTGCCATTCGTTCCAGGTACCACCCTCGTAGCCATACTGCAGCCGGCCCACCAGCGTGAAGGTCACGCCTTGACGCCGGCCCTGGACGCCCAGCTGCAGCGGGCTGTGGTCGTCGAACAATTCGGCGCTGATGCCGATGCGGCGCAAGGCTTCGCCATCGCGCACCAGCGTGCTGCGGCAGAAGCCGCACACGGCGCTGGCCGACGCGGCCGAAGCAAACTCGACCGGCGCGCCGCAGTTGGGGCACGCAGCGCGGTAGCTGCGCTGCGGTGACGTGGCCAAGCTCTAGACCAGCTTCTTCAGCAGTTCGGCCTTCTTGGCCGCAAACTCTTCTTCGGTGAGGATGCCCTTGCCCTTCAGCTCAGCCAGCTTTTCCAGCGTGGCCATGATCTCTTCAGGCTTGATGCCGGCCGGCGCCGCGGCCCCGGCAGCTGCGGCAGCCGCCGCTGCGGCGTTGCCTTGCAGACCCTGGTTGAGTTGCTGCGCCATCACCTGCCCCAGCGCCACGCCGGCGCCCAGCCCCATGGCGTCGCCCACCACGCCGCCGCCGCCACCGGCCGCGCCCTTGGCAAATTCAGGGATGGCCTGCGCGGTCTGGTACTGCATGAACTTGCCCATGTCGCCGCCGACCATGCCCATGCCGATCTTCTGATCCATGATCTTTTGCAGCTCTTCGGGCAGGCTGACGTTTTGCACCGTCACGCCGCCCAGCGCCAGGCCCAGCTTGGCAAACTCGGCCGCGGTCACCTCTTGCAGCTGCTTGGCAAACTCGACTTGGTTTGCAGCCAGGTCGAGGAAGGGCACGCCGCTCTGCGCCACCGCGTCGCTGATGTGCTGCAGCATCAGGCCACGCAACTGGCCGTCCAGGTCGTCCACGGTGTAGCGGTCGCGCGTGCCGCTGATGCTGGTGTGAAACAGCTTGGCGTCGGCGATGGCATAGACATAGTTGCCAAAGGCGCGCAACCGAACCGCACCAAAGTCCTTGTCGCGGATGGTCACGGGCTGCGTGGTGCCCCAGCGGCGGTCCAGCTGTTGACGCGTGCTGATGAAGTACACGTCGCTCTTGAACGGGCTTTGAAACAGCTTGTCCCAGTTCTTCAGGTACGTCAGCACGGGCAGCGTCTGAGTGGTCAGCTTGTGCATGCCGGGGCCAAACACGTCGGCCACCTTGCCTTCGTTGACAAACACCGCCACCTGGCTTTCACGCACCGTCAGGCTGCCGCCGTACTGGATTTCATTGCCGGCCATGGGGTAGCGCCAGGCCAGCGTGCCGTCGCCCGACTCGGTCCATTCGAGGATGTCGATGAACTGTTTCTTGATGAAGTCCATCAGTGCCATGGCTTGATCCTTCCGAGCGGTGCGCATCCACAGTGGCTGCGCCAGGAATGATACGCAGCAAACCGAATGGGGCACCGGTCAACCTGGGGCTGCGCCTGGGCAGGCCGCAACGATCGGGTCGGTGCTGCCCAAGGGCGGGCGGGGCTGCGCCCTTGTGCCGACGCACGGCCCAAGCCCCCCCATTTGAACGGTCGCAGTCGACTCTGATGGGGCATCGCGCCCGGGGAAAACAAGGCTTGGGCTAGTATGCCCATCAGACATTTCTGACCGACAAACCGACACTTCACGAAAGCCCATGACCCTCCACTATTTGGCTGGCGCCTCGGCGCCGATGAACCCACTCTGGCGTGGCCTGATCCCTTGGCTGGGCCTGTTGCTCGCCGCCTGCGGTGGCGGCGGTGGCGGCGGCGGCAACGACGGCATGCAGATCAGCTACGACCGCACGGTGGTCAGCCTGACGGCGCAAGAAAGCGTGAACGTGGGCCAGGGCGCGCAGGTCATCATGGCCACGGCCAGAGGCGGCAGCGCCTCGGAGTCCTTGTACGTTGGCGCTGAGGTTCAAGGTGTGGGCTTGGTGTCGCCCATTCCGGTGACGCTGGACACGGTGGCCCGCACGGCGCAAATCACGCTGGTGCCCAACACGACCCTGGACCCCGGCACCTACAGCGGCTCGGTGCGGCTGCTGGCCTGCAAGGACCCGTTGTGCGCCGCCCACCACGCTGGCTCACCGGCCACCGTGAGCTACACCACGACGATCACAGCGCGCTTCAAAGCGTCGGCTGCCCAGCTTGACTTCACCAGCTTCGAAACCGTGCTGCCCGAGGCACGCCTGCTGCAGGTCACCTTGCCGGCCGGCGTGAGCAGCAGCATGGCCACCGTGGAGTACCCCGCTGGCGCCAGCACCTGGCTGCAGGTCACGCCCCAGGGCGCGAACTACACGCTGCAGCCCAACGCCAGCCTGCCCGTGGGTACCTACAACGCCGTGCTGCGTTTGGAGACCAGCCCGCCACAGGCGCCCCTGCGCATCCCCGTCCAGCACCGGGTCTCTGCGGGCTTGTTGCTGCCGGCTGGGGTGAACGTCACCGTCAACACCGGCAGCCCAGCCGCCATCACCAGCGGCGAAATTGCCGTCACCACCGCCACGGGCGTGAACGCCGCCTCCTGGGCGGCCAGCAGCGACCAAAGCTGGCTGAGCCTGGCCGCCACCCAAGGTGCCACGGGCACAGCCATTCGTTGGCGGCTGGAGCCCACGGCTTTTGCAGCCTTGAACAACCAGGCCACCCACGAAGCGCTGGTGACCGTTTCCGTTCCTGGCACCCCACTCGCCCCCCAACAGCTGCGCCTGCGCATGACCAAGGACGTGGCCGAACTGGTGGGTGCCGACAGCGTGGCCGTGCTGGCAGGGCAGGCCGGAGAAGTGCTGCTCTACGGCCGCCGACTCGACCAGCTGCCCCAGCCCGCCACCCAGCTCAGCAGCCCCGGCATCACCCCGCTGCAGGTGCAGGTGCGCAGTGCCAACCTGATGGCCTTGCAGGTGCCTGCATTGGCAGCCGGAATCTACGAACTGGGGCTGACCACCGCGGCTGGCCTGCCCACACGCAGCGTGCATCTCCGGGTGGGCACAGCACAGGAAAGGCAGCAGACCTGGGTCAACAGCAGCGGCCTCAAGGCTGGCCTGGTCTGGGACGAAGCCAGCCAGTCGGCCTTCATGATCGACGTGGCACAAAGCGCGGTGGTTCGCGTGAAGGTCAACACCCAGTCCGGCACCACCGCACTGGAGCAACAGTCACGGGTGATCGCCAGCCTGGCGGGCATCGCGCCCAGCCCCGATCGCTCCGCACTCATCGCCACCACGCTGGACGGACAGGTGCTGAAGCTGTCGACGCAAGACCTCAGCACCCTGAGCAGCCAGGCCCTGGGGCGCACGCTGGGCGAGCAATGGGTGCGCAGCGTGCCGCTGATGGTGAGCGGCGACAACCACCTGCTGGCCACCGGTGGCGATCAATGGGCGGCCGTGCTGTCATACGACCTGCTGCGCAACGTCACGCTGCCTTTGTCGCAAACTGGGTACACCTTCTACAGCGGGCCTTGGGGGCTGGTCTCGCGCAATGGGCAGCGCATGCTGGTCACGCAGACGGCGGGCTTGTCGCCCGCACCTCCTCTGCTCCGACGCGATGCCGTGAACAGTGAGTTGGTGCCCTTTTCCAACAGCCAAGAGCCGCGCTTTTTTTACCGGGCTGCGGCCGACTGGCGCGGAACCCGTTGGTTGCTGGACGAGCAGCGGGTGGTCGACTTCGACCTCAACGTGCTAGGCCTGCTGCCAGCGCCATTGGCCAACGACTGGTACGCCCAGGCCTCGGCGATGTCGCGTGACGGCAGTCGCGCTTACGTTTTTGCCATCAACAGCGCGGTTTCAAGCGTCAAGGTCTTTGTCTTCAACACCGGCACACCGGTGGGCGCCATCAACACCTACCCGCTGCTGGGCACCTTTGATCCTTTGCTGGCGCCGTCTTGCCTGAGCCCCACCACCTCCGACAGCTGCCAGGGCTACGCCTCGCGCATGGTCATCACCGACGACGACGGCAGCCTGGTACTGGCCGGCGACAGGCGCATCGGCATCGTGCCCATACCGCTGGCCTACCGCGGTGGCGTGCCCAGCGCGCAAGGCTTGCGTGCGCCCCATGCACTGCAAATCGGTCATCGCTGAGCGCGAGCCACGTTGCGCCTGCGGGCCGGATGCATTCACAGGCTCTGATTCAAGGGAAACAAACATGACCCATCCTGCCCATCCCGCTGGAAGCCAGCCCTGAACACCACCCGCCTCGACATCGCCGTGGTCGGCGCCGGCCCGGTGGGCCTGGCGCTGGCGCTGCATGCAGCCCGTCTGCTGCCCCACGCGCAGATCACGGTCTTCGACGCCCGGCCGGCTGACCGCGATGTGGCGGCCGATCCGCGCACCCTGGCACTGTCCCTGGGCAGCGTGCAGTTCCTGCAGCAGCTGGGCGTTTGGCCGGCCGCTGCAGCCGCGACGATTTCGCACGTGCACGTGTCGCAGATGGCGCCTTCGCTGAGCACCGCCTGGGGGCCTGCCGAGGTCACGCTGAGCGCCAAGGAACTGGGCGTGGCGCAGTTGGGTGCGGTGCTGGGCTATGGCGCCCTGCTGGCGCCGCTGCAGGCGGCTTGGGAACAAGCGGTTCACGACGAGCCGCAGCGCCTGCACCTGCGACTGGGCACGCCGGTGCAAGGCATCAAGGACACGGCCGACGGCGTGGAGGTCGACGCCGGCATCGCCGAGCCCTTTGACCTGGCGGTGGTGGCCGAAGGCGGTGTCTTTGCCGATCAGGCTCGCAAGGTCGTGGTGGCCGACTACCGGCAAACCGCGTGGGTCGGCAGCGTCACGCTGAAGGACTCACCCCCAGGCTGGGCGTTCGAGCGTTTCACGCGCCACGGCCCCGCAGCGCTGCTGCCTTTGCCGTTGGCGGTCGACGGCCAAGCCCGCGCAGCGTTGGTGTGGTGCGTGCCCAGCGCAGACGACCCGGTGCTGCACCTGACCGACCCGCAACGGCTGGCCGTGCTGCGCACCGTTTTTCCACCGCAGGTCGGTCAGCTGGTGGGGCTGTCGCCGCTGAAATCCTTTGCGCTGGGCCTGAACGCCGAGCGCACCTTGGTCAACGGCCGCGTGGTGCGCATCGGCAACGCCGCACAAACACTGCACCCGGTGGCCGGCCAGGGCTTGAACCTGGGCCTGCGCGACGCCCACGAACTGGTGGCGGTGCTGCGCTTTGCCGACCACCTGGACTCAGGCCTGCGCCGCGCCAACTGGGCCCGTGCAGCCGACCGCTGGAGCACCATCGCCACCACCGACTTTCTGGCCCGCAGCTTCACCTGGAAGCTGCCCGGCGCCGCCACTGCGCGTGGCCTTGGGCTGGCTGCCGTGCAGGCGCTGCCGCCACTGAAAGGCTGGCTGGCGCGGCGCATGATGTTTGGCAGCCGCTGAGTCTTGCGGGGGCAACCCTGGCGCCCGTCAAGTGCTCATCAAGTGCCGCTTCCAGTGCCGCTTCAAGCGGCGATCAAGCGCCGACCCGCTCGGCCGATGGCGGTCCACAAGGATGCCGCGAACATCGCTGGCAGCCCATGCCATCACCCAGGCGGCGTGGGACCCGCTGGATGTGATGGGCGAAGCCTGACAGGAAGCGGATCAGTTGCCGGGATGGGCGTCGGCACTGCACGCACCGCCGTTGACCCGGCCGTGGCGCCGACGCAGGCCCAACATCGCCAGCCCTGCCGCGGCCACCAAGCCCAGCGAGCCGGGTTCCGCCATGGCCACGGCCGGGGCTGCGGCCAAACCAAACAGCTGGTTGGCCGCAATGGCGCCAACGAAGGTGGCGCTGCCGGTGACCAGGTTGATGGTGTACAGGCCATCGACGCCGCCGACCCGCAGCGACGCGTAGGCGGTGTTGGTCCCCAGGGCGTCGGTGGCGATGTCGAAACCGAGGAAGCCGTTGGCGTTCACACCCAGCGCGCCAACGGTGGTCAGCGTGCCCGCATTGGGGGCGCTGGTGGTGACCAGCACGTCCAAGCCGGTGTCAATGTAGAAGAGCTGCGTGCCGGTGGTCGCGTCGACGTCGGCATTGGTATAGGCCGCATCCAGAATTTGCGGGTTGCTGCCGGCGTTGACGTCCCCGGCCGCGTAGGCCAAGCCACCATCGGTGATGGCCGCGCCAGTGGCCACGTTGATGCGCCGGTTGTCGTCAGCCGAATTCACGACACGCAGTCGGTCCACCACGGGGTTGAAGTCGATGCCCAGGCGGCCGTTGCCCACGGGCGCGCTGGACGTGCTGACCAACGTGGTGGCGCCGGTGTTGATGTCGACGCGGTAGATGCCCGAGCCATTGGCTTCGTAGCCGTACAGCAGGCCGTCGGCCGGGCGAAAGTCCAGGCCGTCGAGCCTGGCAATGGCGCCAGAGATGGCGCCCAAGGTCGTCACGGCGCCGGGGCTGGCGCTGTCAAATCGAATCAGCGAGCTGCCATTGCTGGCCAAGGAATAGATGGGCGAGGCTTGCGCCGCGCTGACCATGGTTGCAAGGGCAACCCAGCCCAGGATCTTGCGGGTCTGAACAGGCATGGCGCTGGACTCCAGTGACGGGATAAAAAACGGGGAGGCAACTCGGCGGCGCAGCACGCGTCGGCTTGGTGCCGCCATCAAAACCCCATCCTGTCATCGCTCATCCAATCGTTCTGTGCGTTGGCGAACCCAAGGCCCTGGAAGCGAGGACACCCTCGTCGTCACGGGCGAAGCCTCTGCACGGGGGGGGGCGTCCCGCACATCACCGACTGTGTCTTTCAACGCAGTGCATGGACTCGCCAGGGTCTAGATTGCGCTTCCCTCCACTCATCCTTCAACGCCACACATGCAAGCTACAACCCAAGCCTTTGTGAAGCTGGCGCAGTCCAACATGGATCTGTTCAGCCATTTCTCGACCTCAACCGAGGGTTCAGCGCAAGCCAGCGCCAACGCCAACCGGATGTACCAGCAGGCCACCGAGTCGGCCATGCGGCTCATGCAGTCTGGCGCGTTTGCGCATGTGATCCAGGGCATGCTGAAGAACTACACCGAGTTCCTCACCGAACTCAGCCACAGCAGCCTGGCGTTGTTCAGCCAGGGCCAGGTCGCCATGGCGCAGCAGATGCAAAACGCCAGCCATGAGATCGAGGAGGCGACCGAGATTCGGGGCCGCCGCGCGCACGCCAGGTCCTGACCACCGGGGTTGCCCTGCACGACCGCCGTCATCCGCGCGGCGGTTGCGTTCGCAAGCCGGCTTCGCTGGTTACGGTTGCGGGGGCGTGATCGCTTGGGGCCCACCGCCCGAATCGTCACGCGCGCGCTGCCGCGCTAACACATAGGCACTCTGCGGCACATGCAGCAGATCGGCCACCCGCCACAGGGTGTGACGTTCGTGGTCGGCCAAGTGGCCGTCGGCATAGGCCACGCGCCACATCAGTTCCACCATGTGCACTTTCTGCTGCGGCGAAAAGTGCGCATTCAGGCGCGCCGTGAACGTGAAAAGGTCGGTGGCTTGGCGGGCGGTGGTTTCGGCCAGGTCGGCCAGGCGTGCACTCTCGTCGGCGGTCAGCGCAAACTTGTCAGTCAGTGCGGCACGCACCAGTTCGCGTTCTCCGGCGTGAAAGCTGGTGTCGGCGCGCATCACTTCCACCAGCAGCACGGCCGTGGCCAGTTGCAGCAGGTGCTCTTCGCTGGCGGCAAGCGAGGCTGGCGCGCTGGACCTGGGCGCCAGCAAAGCTTCAAAGAGGTCGCTCAGTGTTTTCAGCATCAGATCATGATGACATGCGCTGCATCGGCCTGCGCGACAAGGCCCACCCGGGCTCAGCGGCGCAGGGACTCAGCGGCTCAGCGGCTCAGGGAGCGGCCGGCAGCGTGGCCAGGTGGTGGGCCAGGTCCTGCAGGTCGTTGTCGGTCAGGCCGAGCAGCGCGTTGCTCATCAACGTGTCGCGGCCGGCGGTGCGGCCGGCGGCAAAGTCGCGCATCGACTGCAACAAGTAGTCTTCGCGTTGGCCGGACAAACGCGGAATCTGTTCGCGGCCGCTGTAGTCGCTCAGGTGGCAGCTGCCGCACAGCGCGCGTTGCGACAGCGCCGCGCCCCGCGCCGCACGGGCGGCGTTGCGCGTGGCGCGCACGGTCTGCAGCGGAAGCGCTGCGTAGTGCTGCGACAGCGCGGTGAGCTGCGCATCGGTCAGGCCGTCCAGCAGCCCCGCCATCTGCGGCACGACCGACAAGCCCTCCCGCATCATCACCAGCCGGTTCTCGATGAACAAGCGCGGCTGGCCCGCAAGGTGCGGCACCGCTGCCCGCCTGGCATGACCGTCGACACCATGGCAGGCCTGGCAGACGACCAGCTTGGTTTGCAAGTCATCGGGCAAAGCCTGGGCGCGCACACCAGCGGTGGCCGAGCAGGCCACCGCCAGTGCCAGCAGCAGACGCCGCATCGGACCGTGCTTCAGAACCACATCAGACGCACATCAGAAGCACATCAGGCCTGCACCCGAAGCTGATCCAGGCGTCGCATCATCGTCCGTAGGTCACGCGGTAGATGGCGCCCATCTGCTCATCGCTGATCAGCACGCTGCCGTCCGGCAGTTGCAGCATGTAGGCCGGGCGGCCGCTGAAGGCTTGCGTGGTGTCGTCCAAAAAGCCGCTGACAAAGGGCTCGGTCTTGGCGTTGCGCCCGTCGGCGGTGGCCGTCACACGCACCACGTCGTAACCCGACTTCTTGCTGCGGTTCCACGAGCCCTTGCGCGCGATCATCATGGTGTTGCGGTACTCGGCCGGGAACATGTTGCCGGTGTAGAACATGACACCCATCACGGCGGCGTGCGGGCCCATTTCGGTCACCGGCAGCGTGACGCCGGCGCAGGGGTTGGCCTTGTTGAAGTCCTTGTCCGGCACGCCATTGGCGTGGCAATAGGGGAAGCCAAAGTTCTGGCCGGTGGCGCCCATGCGGTTGAGCTCGTCTTGCGGGCCGTCATCGCCCATCCAGTCGCGGCCGTGGTCGGTGAACCACAGCTCCCGGGTCTGCGGGTGCCAGTCAAAGCCAACCGTGTTGCGCACCCCCCGGGCCAGCACCTCCATGCCCGAGCCGTCGGCGTTGTAGCGGCGGATCTGCGCGTACTCGGCGGTGGGTTCGCAGATGTTGCACGGTGCGCCAAACGGCACGTAGAGCTTGCCCTCGGGTCCGAAGGCAATGTACTTCCAGTTGTGATGCTGCAGCGGCGGCAGTTGGAAGGCGGCGGTCAGGTCCACCGGCGTGGCGGCCGGGTTGGACTCGATGCCGTCAAAGCGCAGCATCTTGTCGATGGCCATCACATACAGGCTGCCGTTGCGAAAGGCCACGCCAGCGGGCTGCGTCAGCTTGTCCACCACCACCCGGCTGCTGCGTTCGGTGCCGCGATCGGTGACTTCGTAGACGCGGCCAATGCCGCGCGTGCCGATGTAGATCTTGCCCTGTTCACCACGCGCCATGGCGCGAGCGCCGGGCATGCCGTGGGCCCAGAGTTCGATCTTGAAACCCGGCGGCAGCTTCAGTTTGCCAATGGCGATGTCCCCGGGCGGTGTAGCGGTGTTGCGGCCCGCCACAGGGGCCAGCGGCGACGCGGCCATGTCGGCACCGCGACCTTGCTGCCAGGCCGGTGGCGTCGCGGCGGCGGTCGGGCTTGGGGTCGGGCTGGTTGCAGCAGGCGCGGGCAAAGGGGCCGGTGCCGGGCTGGGAGCGGTGGCGCAGCCTGCCAAGATCGCGGCCGCAGTCAAAACAAACAGGCTCTTCATGGTCTCTTGTCTCCTCGTTGGTGATGGGATTGTTGGTCTTTCAGGATGCCGGAAACAAAAAACCGACATCACCCAGATGAGGCGGATCGACCCATGGGCTGGACATGATTCTGCCCCGATGCCCGTGCTGCCTTCACGTCATCGCCAGGCGCCGCTTTTGAATCGGCAAGATCAGCCAAGCGCCAAGTCAGCCGCGCTGCGTTTGGTGATGACGCGCAACGCCTCACGCAGCGTCAGTGGTGACAGTTGGGTTCGGTACTCGACGCAGAAGGCCTGCACCTCTTCGGGCGCGGCATAGGACCGTTCGCGCAGCGCCCAGCCCATGCCCTTGCGGATGAAGAACTCGCGCGCCAGCTCGCCGTTGCCGGTGGACGGCAGGATGCAGTCGTAGAACAAAACAGCGTCAAAGCACGGCGCCTTCAAAGCGCGTTGACTGAGCATGGCGGCGCGCCGCAGCCACAGGCTGTCGCTGCGGGCCCACTGCAGCAGCGCGGGCTTGACTTCGTGCGGATGGCGCTGCAACAGCCAAGGCAAGGCCTGGCCTGAGATCTCGTCGTTGTGGTCCCACCAAGGGCCGGTCAAGATCAGCTCTTGCAAAGCGGGCAACCAGCGCAGGTCCATCAACCGGCGCAACAGGTCCAGGGCGGCGTAACGCTCTTCGCGGTGGGTGGCGCCGTGCCAGAGCTCGCCAACCGAGTCGAGCAGCGTCTGCCCGTCCGCCACCGGGTGCTGTGCCGCGATGGCGGCCACCAATCGCCGCCGCGCTGGCGCTTCGACGCCCCAAAACGGCAGCGCCGACTTCATGTAGGCCTGCATCGGCCCGGCCTTGGCGGGCTGGGCCTGGGCGGCCAGCGCATCGCGCAGCGCACGCACCAAGCTCCAGTCGGCGGCCACGGCGCTACAAGCGGCGATGGCGCAACGCGGGCAGTTGCAGCCGCACCTGCTTCAGGCGCTCGGTGTCCACGTCGGCCAGCACCAACCCTTCGCCTTCTGGCAAAACATCGACCACCTCGCCCCAGGGCCCGACCACCATGCTGTGGCCCCAGGTGCGCCGGCCGTTGGGGTGCACACCGCCCTGCGCAGCGGCCAGCACATAACACTGGTTTTCCACAGCGCGGGCGCGCAGCAGCAGCTCCCAGTGGGCCTGTCCGGTGGTGTGGGTGAAGGCGGCCGGCACGCACAGCACGTCGCAGGGTGGGTTCATCAGCGCGCGGTACAGCTCGGGAAAGCGCAGGTCGTAGCAGATCGACAAGCCCACGCGCAGCGGCCCAACCTGCACCGCCACGGGCTGCCCGCCAGCCAGCAGCGTGCGGCCTTCGTCGTAACTCTCGCGGCCGTTGTCAAAGGCGAACAGGTGGACCTTGTCGTAGTGCGCGGCCTCCACGCCGTCGGGGTTGAAGACGCAGCAGCGGTTCAGCGCCTGGCCCGCCAGCGGGCTGCGCACCGGCAAGGTGCCCCCCACCACCCACAGGCCGTGTTCACGGGCGGCCTGCGACAAGAAGGCCTGGATGGGTTGGGTGGGGTCGCCGGGCGGTTCGGCCAGCGCCAGTTTGTCGGTGTCGCGTCGGCCCAGGATGCAGAAGTACTCGGGCAGCAGCACCAGTTGGGCGCCGGCTGCGGCCGCTTGCGCGACCAGGCGCTGGGCAGCGTCGCGGTTGCTGGGCCAGTCGGGCGTGGACACCATTTGCAGGGCAGCGATCTTCATGCGGCACATCGTAAACGCCACGGCAAGGCTGATATCCCCCGGCTGGCGTGGGCCATGCATTCGCGGCTAACCTCACTTCACAGGGTCACCCCGGCGCGTCAGTGTTGAGAAAGTGACCCATCCAGAGCGTACGAGGGTTTTGTCAATGCCGTTCCATCAAGGCCAGTCGAGCGCAGGCGCGCCAGGCGATGCTGACGCGGGCGCCACCACAGCGGCGCCTTTCGCCAGTGCCGCGCACAGCCGCTTTGTGCAGCGCGTCCGCCGTCGCTACGGCGCTGAACTGGAGCAGCTGCCCGCCGGGCTGCCGGGGCTGGACGACATCACCGCCCTGGTCGAGCGCTTGCAGCACGCCAGCCCGGCCCGTGACCTGGCCAGCGCACTGCGTGTGGCGCGCCAGCTGGTGCTGGAGCGCCTGGCCACGCTGGACGTCGAGGCCGGCGCCACACTGAACCAGGTCACCGCCTGCATGACGCACCTGGCCGAGGCCACGCTGGAACTGGCGCTGGCGCAGGCCCTGGCCGAGGGCGACGCCCGCCACGGCGCGCCGCTGAAGGCCCAAGGCCAGCGCGCGGACTTCTGGATCGTGGGCATGGGCAAGCTGGGCGCCCGCGAGCTCAACGTGTCGTCCGACATCGACCTGATCTACATCTACGAAGAAGACGGCCAGACCGCGGGCGGCGCCGACGGCGCCCGCGCCACCAGCTTTCACGAGTACTTTTCGGGGGTGGCCAAGCGGCTGTATGCGCTGATTGGCGAGACCACCGACGACGGCTTCGTCTTCCGGGTCGATCTGGCGCTGCGGCCGAACGGCAACTCCGGCCCGCCAGTGGCCAGCCTGGCCATGCTGGAAGAGTACCTGCAGGTGCAGGGCCGCGAGTGGGAACGTTTTGCCTGGCTCAAAAGCCGGGTGGTGGCACCACGCAGCGCAGTGGTCAGCGGGCGCGCGCTGGCATTGCGCTCACTGATCACGCCCTTTGTCTATCGCCGCTACCTGGACTACGGCATCTTCGAGGGCCTGCGCCAGCTGCACCGCAAGATTCGCGAAGAAGCGCAGCGCCGCGCCGCCGGCCGGCCCGAGCGCGCCAACGACGTGAAGCTGTCGCGCGGTGGCATTCGCGAGATCGAATTCATCGTGCAGCTGATGCTGGTGGTGCGCGGTGGCCAGTTTCCCGAGATCCGCACCCGCAGCACGCTGCGCGGCCTGCAGCGCCTGGTGCAGGCTGGCCTGATGAAGCCTGAGACCGCTGCCAAGCTGGCCGCCGGCTATGAATTCCTGCGCCAGGTGGAGCACCGCATCCAGTACCTGGACGATCAGCAAACCCACCTGCTGCCCAGCAACGACGACGACCTGCGCTGGATCGCCCAGAGCCTGGGCCTGGCCTGCAAGTCGCAGGCTTGTGAACTGCTGGAGCGGCTGGGCGAGGTGCGCGAACTGGTGGCGGCGGAGTTTGATGCGCTGCTCAGCGACGGCCAGGCCAGCGAAAGCAAGGGTTGCCGCGGCTGTGGTCCCGAAGCGCAGGCGGTGGACAGCGAAGCGCTGCTCGAACGTTTGCCCGCCGCGCTGGCCGAGCGCCTGCGCCACTGGACCCTACAGCCGCGTGTGCAGTCGCTGCGCGACGAAAGCCGCACGCGCCTGGGCCGGCTGATGCAACGCACCGGGCAGGCCATTGCCGACGGTCAGGCCAGCGAAGCGGCGGCGCTGCGTTTTGTCGACTGGCTCGAACCGCTGCTGCGCCGCGAAAACTACCTGGCGCTGTTGGTCGAACGCCCCGAGGTTCACCGCCGCCTGCTGCGCCTGTTGGGCATGGCGCGCTGGCCCATGCAGTACCTGATGCGTCACCCCGGCGTCATCGACGAACTGGCCGACCAGCGCTTGCTGCACCAGCGTTTTGATGCCGCGGCCTTCACCCAGGAGCTCGATGACCGGGTGGTGGCCTGGCAGCGCAGCGGCGAAGACGATGAAGAGCGCCTGCTCGACACCCTGCGCCACGCCCACCACGCCGAAGTCTTTCGCACGCTGGTGCGCGACGTCGAAGGCGAGCTCACCGTCGAACAGGTGGCCGACGACCTCAGCGCGCTGGCCGACACGGTGTTGGCCATCACCTTGCGCTGGGCCTGGGCTCGCTTGAAACAACGCCACCGGGAAGAGCCCGGGCTGGCCGTCATCGCCTACGGCAAGCTGGGCGGCAAGGAGCTGGGCTACGGCAGCGACCTGGACGTGGTGTTCCTGTACGACGACAGCAACGGCGACGCCGAGACCCGCAACGACGAGACCAGCAAGAACGTGATCAGTGAAGACGACCAGCAGCGCGCGCAAGAGGTCTACGGCGCGTTTGTGCGCAAGCTCATCACCTGGTTGACGCTGCGCACCTCGGCCGGCGAGCTGTTCGACATCGACACCGCGCTGCGGCCCAACGGCAGCTCGGGCTTGCTGGTCACCTCGGTCACGGCCTTTGACCGCTACCAGGTCGGTCGTGGCGGCAACACCGCCTGGGCCTGGGAGCACCAGGCCCTGACCCGCGCCCGTTTTGCCGCCGGCGTGCCCGCCGTGGCCGCCCATTTCGAAGCCACCCGCCGCGCCGTGCTGACGGCTCCACGCGACCCTGCCGCATTGCGCGAAGAGGTGCGCAGCATGCGCGAAAAGGTGCGCAAGGCGCGGCCCGTGCCGGCCGGCCTGTTTGACGTCAAACACAGCCCGGGCGGCATGATGGATGTGGAGTTTGCGGTGCAGTACCTGGTGCTGACCCAGGGCCGTGCGCACCCCGGCTTGCTGGACAACGCCGGCAACATCGCCTTGCTGCAGCGCGCCGAAGCGGCGGGCCTGCTGCCACCCGGTGTGGGACACGCCGCGGCCGACGCCTACCGTGAACTGCGCCGCGCCCAGCACCAGGCGCGCCTGGACGAAAAGCCGACGCAATTTGCGCCGCAGCTGCTGGCGGCGCAGCAACAAGCGGTGCTGGCCTTGTGGCAGTCGGTGATGGTTTGAGCGCGTTGGAATCGGTCGGCGCGCGGGCCTGGGTTCGCCTGACGGCGGTCTTGATGCTGGGGTCGGTGGTCGCATGGTGGTTGCCCGCAGCCATGCTGGACTGGCAGCCTGAACTGGCTTGGCAGCAGCCCTGGCGGGCTTTCACCGCCGCGTGGGTGCACTGGAGCCCGGCGCACCTGGGCGTCAACCTCTTGGCAGCGGCCGTGGTGGGTGCTTTCGGCTGGGCCGCGCGCGTGCCGAAGGCGCAAGCCTGGGCTTGGCTGATGGCCTGGCCGCTGACCCACCTGGGCTTGCTGATTCAACCTGAACTGGCGCACTACGGTGGCCTGTCGGGTGTGCTGCATGCCGGCGTGGCGCTGGTTTGCTTGAGCTTGCTCGCCACCGGTCCACGCGCACGGCGTGTGGTCGGTGCGGCGGTGGCCGTGGGGCTGCTCATCAAACTGGTGTCCGAGCGACCCTTCGGACCGGCCCTTCAGAACTGGCCGGGTTGGGACATCGCACTGGCCCCGCTGGCCCACACCAGCGGCGCCGTGACCGGGCTGTTGTGCGGCGCCGCGCAGTGGGCCTGGACCTGGGCTCGAAAGCGGCTGCTGTGAGCATCGAGCGCAAAGATCATCTGGACGCGCGGGCCCTCATCGTGCTGTTGATGTGCTGCGCCATTTGGGGGATCAGCCAGGTGGCGGCCAAACTCACCTTGCTGGAAGTCCCGCCTCTGTTGCAGGCCGGCGTGCGGTCCATCGGTGCGGCGGTGCTGTTGCTGCTGTGGTCACGCTGGCGCGGGCTGCGCATGGGCGGCGCCGACGGCACCGGTCCGGCGGGCTTGTTGGCCGGCGTGATCTTCGCGGTGGAGTTCGCCTGCATCTTCATCGGCCTGCAGTTCACCACCGCTTCACGCATGGTGGTGTTCTTGTACACCGCACCGTTTGTGGTGGCGCTGGGCATGCCCTTGATCGCGCGCAATGAAAAGCTGTCGCCCCAACAGGTGGCCGGTCTGCTGCTGGCTTTTGCGGGCGTGGTCTGGGCCTATGCCGAAGGTTTCACCCGTCCCGCTGCCGGCCCTTTGCAGTGGCTGGGCGATGCGCTGGGCCTGGTGGGTGCCTTTTTATGGGGCGCGGCCACCCTGCTGACCCGAGGCTCGCGTCTGAGCACCGCGCTGCCGGAGAAGACTTTGCTTTACCAATTGGTGTTGTCGGGCCTGGCCCTGACCGCCGCCTCGGCGTTGTCCAGCGAAGTCTGGCCACGTGGCTTGAGCACGGGCGTGGTCTGGCTGATGCTGTTTCAGATCGGCGTGGTCACCTTCGCCAGCTACCTGGCCTGGTTCTGGCTGGTCCGCCACTACCCTGCCACGCGAGCGGCGGCGTTCACGCTGCTGACCCCCATCTTTGGCCTGCTGGCCGGTGTGCTGATCCTGAACGAGCCACTCACCACGCGCTTGCTGCTGGCGCTGGTGGCGGTGTGCGTCGGCATCGCGCTCGTCAACCTGGCGACACGGCCTCGACCCGGCACGGCCTAGACTTTGTGGGCCCCCTCAAACCCTGGAGACACCGATGATCACGCTGCACGGAATGACCCTTTCCAACTACTACAACAAGGTCAAGATGGTCTTGCTGGAAAAGGGTCTGGAGTTCACCGAAGTCAATCAGCGCACCAGTTCCAAAGACGACGCGGTGCTCAGCGCAACGCCGCTGGGCAAGATCCCTTTCATCCGCGTGGACGGGCAAACGCTGTGCGAAAGCCAGGTCATCGTCGACTACCTGGAAGCCGCCCACCCGCAGCCCAGCTTGCTGCCTGCCAACCCGTTGGCTGCCGCCAAAGTGCGCGAGCTGTGCGCCTTCATGGAGCTCTACCTGGAACTGGTGGCCCGCGAGCTTTACGCCCAGGCCTTCTTTGGCGGCACCGTCAGCGAAGCCACGCAAGAGCGGGTGAAGAAGCAGTTGAGCAAGAACATCCCGGCCTTTCAGCGCCTGGCGCGTTTTGCGCCTTACGCCGCTGGCGACCGCTTCACGCTGGCCGACGCCGCGGCCTTTGCCACCCTGCCCACGGTGGCCCAGGCCACCAAGGCGGTGCTGGGTGAGGACATGATTGCCGCCGCCGGCATCGACTGGAAGGCCTACCTCCGCTTGCTGGGCGAGAGGCCCTCGGTGCAGCGCATCAACGCCGACCGCAAGCGCGACATGGAAGCGGCAGGCAACCGCTGATCCGCTGCGCGCCAAGCAAAGACCCTAAGGTTAAATCGGATATTGAGGGTAGAAGGCGGCCTTGGGATACTATCCGGTCACTTTATGACTGATCGGTATAAACACTCCCCTGGCAAGTCGCATCCCGCGCGGGGGGCGCTGACGCGTCACGTCGCGCCGCGCTTACCACTTCTTTACCTGGCGCTGCGCCGGGCGCAGGGAACTTCACGAGCGGCCTGTCCTCAGAGCCCATGTGTTCCGCGCTGGCAACAGCCGAACACCACCGTTTTCCTGGCGTGCAGTCAAACGGCTTGGCCGTTTGAAACTTTGGGGTCGTTCTCCTCCTCCCTCCTCTCTCCCTCGTTGGCCCCGAGGCGCTGCACGTCAGTCTTTACACGGCCCGGCCCGGCGACCCGCCGCGCGTTGGCAGGTCAAACAGGGGCCGCCACATGAAGCGCGTGGCGGTGGTGGGCTCGGGCATCTCGGGCTTGGCCGTGGCGCATGGCCTTGAAGCCGAGGCTCAGGTCACGCTGTTTGAAGCCGGCGACTACTTCGGCGGCCACACCCACACGGTTGACGTGACGTTGCAGGGTGTCACGCGCGGCGTCGACACCGGCTTTCTGGTCTTCAACGAGCGCACCTACCCCCATCTGATTCAACTGTTTGCCGATCTGGGCGTCGAGACGGCCGCATCGGACATGTCGTTTTCGGTGCAGGTTCCTGGCCCGAGCGGCGGCAACAGCCTGGAGTGGAGCGGCAACAACCTCAACACGGTTTTCGCGCAGCGCAGCAACCTGTTGCGGCCGGCGTTTTGGCGCATGTTGAAGGACATCGTTCGCTTCAACCGCCTGGCCACCGACATCGCCGAGGCCGGCCGCGAAGCTGAACTCGCCGAGCCGATCGGGGACTTCCTGCAACGCAACCGCTTCAGCCCGGCTTTTCGGGACTGGTACTTCTTGCCGATGATCGGCTGCATCTGGTCTTGCCCCACCGACCAGATGCTGCAGTTTCCGATCGCCACGATGATCCGTTTCTGCCACAACCACGGGCTCATTCAAGTCGCCAACCGGCCCCAGTGGCACACCGTGCGTGGCGGCGCCAAGCACTACGTGCAGCGCCTGCTGCAAGGCATCACCGACGCGCGCCTGCGCACACCGGTACTGGGCGTCAAAAGGCTGGGCAGCGGCCAGGTCGCCGTGGCCACGGGGGCAGGCACCGAGCTGTTTGACGACGTCGTGCTGGCCTGCCACAGCGACCAAAGCCTGGCGCTGCTGGACAACGCCCGTGCGCAGGAACGCCGTGTGCTGGGTGCCATCCGCTACCACCCCAACCGCGCCGTGCTGCACACCGACACCGCCGTGCTGCCACAGCGGCCGATGGCCTGGGCGGCATGGAACTACGCCCGCGCGGCCGAGTTGGGCCGTGAACAATCGGCGGTGTGTTTGCATTACCTGATCAACAAGCTGCAGCCGCTGCCGTGGCAACAAGCGGTGCTGGTGTCGCTGAACCCCGACCCCGCCCGCATGCCCGATCCGCGACAGGTGATCGGCAGCTACGACTACAGCCACCCGGTGTTCGACCGCGCAGCCGTCGCCGCGCAGCAGCAACTGCCCTCGATTCAGGGCAACGCCGGCATCTGGTTCTGTGGAGCCTGGACGCGTTACGGCTTTCACGAAGATGGCCTGATGTCGGCTCAGGCCGTGCTGCAGTCTTTGCGTGATGCGTGGCGGGGCTCGCTGCAAACCCGGCTCGAGGCCGCATGACGCGCCATCTGCCGCAGTTGGGTGTGGGCGTGGTTCGGCACCGTCGCCTCAAACCCAGCGTGCATGCTTTCGAGTACCCCAGCTATTTTTTGATGCTGCCCCTGCGCAGCCTGCGCATGGCAGCGGCGCCACAGCTGGCGCGCAACCGCTTTGCCCTGTTGAGTTTTTTCGACCGGGACCATGGCGACGGCCGCGCCGATGCCCTGGCCTGGTTGGATGAGCTGCTGGCCGCCGAAGGCGTGACCGACGCGGACGGCGAGGTCTGGTTGCACACCTACCCTCGCGTGCTGGGCTACGTCTTCAAACCGGTCAGCTTCTGGCACTGCCAACGCGCCGACGGCTCGTTGGCGGCCATCGTGGCCGAGGTCAACAACACCTTTGGTGAGCGCCACTGCTATTTGCTGGCCGGGACCGACCTGGCTTACGGTCGCGAGCTGACGGCGCGCAAGGTCTTCCACGTCTCACCCTTTTGCGACGTGCGGGGCCAATACCGTTTTCGGTTCATGCTGACCGACTCACGCACCGTGGCGCGCATCGATGTGGACGACGACACCGGCCCCCTGCTGCAAACCAGCGTGTCGGGCCGCTTGCAACCCCTGACAACGGCGTCCGTGCGCAGCGCCTTCTTCGGCACACCGCTGATGACCTTTGGCGTGATCCTGCGCATTCATTGGCAGGCCATCCAGTTGTGGCTCAAACGCGTACCGTATTTCAGCAAGCCCGCTCCACCGCGCGAGTGGATCACCCGTTGACCCCACAACCTTTCCATCCAGAGCCCACGCCATGACGACGACGTTTTCTGCTCCCGAGTTGCGCCTGCCGCAAGCCGCGCCGGCTTCGGCCCGGGCCATCGTGGCGTTGCTGGGCCAATTGCGCGTGGGCAGCCTGGACATGCAACTGCCCGACGGCAGTCAGGCTCACTTTGGCCCAGGCGGCGAGCCGCGCGCGGCCATGCGATTGATCAACTGGGACGTCTGCAGCGCGGTGCTCAAAAGCGGTGACATCGGTTTCGCCGAAAGCTGGATCGCCGGCAGCTGGAGCAGCCCCGACCTGGTTGAGTTGCTCAAGCTCTTCATCGCCAACCGCGACGCCGTGGACAAGATCATCTACGGCACCTGGTGGGGTTCGCTGCTGTACCGGGTCAAGCACCTGCTCAACCGCAATTCACGCCAAGGCAGCAAGAAGAACATCCACGCCCACTACGACCTGGGCAACGCGTTTTACCGCGAGTGGCTGGACGAGACCATGAACTATTCCAGCGCGCTGTTTGACGGCGACCTGGGGCAGCCGATGGCCCAGGCCCAAGGCGCCAAGGTTCGCCGCGCCTTGCGCGAGTGTGCTGTGCAGCCTGGTCAAAGGCTGCTCGAGATCGGCTGCGGCTGGGGCGCCCTGGCCGAGACCGCTGCGGTGGAATTTGGCGCGCGCGTGACCGGCGTGACCTTGTCGACCGAACAGCTGGCCTATGCCCAAGCCCGCCAGCAGCGGGCCGGCGTCGACGCTGACGTTGAGTTGCGACTGCAGGATTACCGCGACATCCAGGACGAGCCGTTTGACGCGATTGCCTCGATCGAAATGTTCGAAGCCGTTGGCCGTGAATACTGGGACAGCTTTTTTGCCACGCTGCGCCACAAACTCAAACCCGGCGGTCGGGCCTGCATCCAGACCATCACCATCCGTGACGATCTTTTTGAGCGTTATGTGAGTGGCACCGACTTCATCCAGCAGTACATCTTCCCCGGCGGCCTGCTGCCCAGCGCCAGCATGTTCAAGGCCGAAGCGCGAAAAGCCGGTCTCGAGGTCGTCAACGAATTGGCCTTTGGGCCTGACTACGCCGAAACGCTGCGGCGCTGGCGGGCTGACTTCCTGGCCCGTGATGGCCAGTTGCACCAGCTGGGTTTTGACGCTCGCTTCATGCGCATCTGGGAGTTCTACCTGGCCTACTGCGAAGCGGCTTTCGACACCGGCAACACCAACGTGGTGCAGTTCACCCTGCGCAGGGTGGATTGAACATGCAACGCCGAGCCCTGTTGCTGTCCGCTGCTGCCTGGTGCTGGGTGTGCGCTGCCGGTTCCGTCTGGGCCCAGGCTCCCGCCGTACCAGCCGCACCTTCCAACAGCAGCAGCACCCACACCGACAACAGCAACGCGCCCGCCGAGTTGGCCGCCGAACTGCCCGGCGGCAAACTGCAAGGCCAGGGTCGGCTGACCTTCATGACCCTGCGGGTCTACGACGCCCGTCTGTGGACCAGCGCGACCCCCATCGGCACCGATTGGGGAGCGGGGCCGCTGGCCTTGGAACTGATCTACGCCCGCAGCCTGGGCGGGGCCCGAATTGCCGAGCGTTCATTGACCGAAATGCAGCGCCAAGGCGAGATCGACAGCCTGCGCTCGGGACGCTGGCTTTCGGCCATGAAACAGATCTTCCCCGACGTCAAGCAAGGCGACCGCCTTACCGGCGTCAACTTGCCGGGTGTGGGCGCGCGCTTCTACTTCAACGGCAAGCTGGTCGGTGACGTGCGCGACACCGACTTCGCACGGCTGTTTTTCGGCATCTGGTTGTCGCCCAAGACCTCTGAACCCGGCTTGCGTGAAGCCTTGCTGGGCAGGCCATCATGACCACCACGGCCGCTGCGCCGGGCTGGCGTGGTGGCTGGATCCAAGGCCTTCGCTACGGCGCGCTGGGTTTGCCCTTGGCCTTTGTGGCGTTGCCGCTTTATGTGGTGCTGCCCAACCACTACGCGACGGAGTTTGGCATCCCTTTGGCGACCTTGGGCGCGTTGCTGCTGGGGGCACGTTTGCTGGATGCGCTGGCCGATCCCTTGATCGGCCGCTGGGTCGACGGTTGGTTCACGCGCCACATCTCCACCGTGCTGGTGGCCGCCGCGCTGGCGGCGGTGCTGCTGGCCCTGGGCTTCCGGGGCCTGTTCTTCCCCGCCGTGCAGGGCCAGACTGCGCTGCTGTGGTGGTGTGCTTTGCTGCTGGCCGTCACGTACCTGAGCTACAGCGTGCTGTCGGTTCTGCACCAGGCTTGGGGCGCGCGCCTGGGCGGTGACGACATGCAGCGCACGCGCATCGTGTCCTGGCGCGAAGGCCTGGCCTTGCTGGGTGTGATGGTGGCCAGCGTATTGCCGTCGGTGGCGGGCCTGTCGGTGACGTCAGCGGTTTTTGCGGGCACCTTGGTTGTGGGCTTGGCGCTGCTGTGGCGAGCACCGCAACCGCGCCGGGCCGAGCAGCCAGCCTCGCAGCCACGGTTGACCGAACCCTTGGCCACGCCGGAGTTTCGGCGTCTGCTGGTGGTCTACATGGTCAACGGCGTGGCCAGCGCCGTACCGGCCACGCTGGTGCTGTTTTTCATCCGCGACCGCCTGCAAGCCCAGGCTTGGGAGCCGCTGTTTCTGGCCAGCTACTTTGCCGCGGGCGCCTTGAGCATGCCGCTGTGGACGCGCCTGGTTGCACGCCTGGGGCTGGCCCGTTCCTGGCTGCTGGGCATGGTGTTGGCCATCGTCAGCTTTGCCTGGGCCGCGCTGCTGGGCCCCGGTGACGTCCTGGCCTACACCGCGGTTTGCATCGCCAGCGGCATCGCCTTGGGCGCCGACCTGGCTTTGCCGGGGGCCATGCTGGCCGGCGTGATCCAGCGTGCCGGCCATGGTCAGCGCCTGGAGGGCGCCTACTTTGGTTGGTGGAACTTCTGCACCAAGCTCAACCTGGCGCTGGCGGCCGGCGTGGCCTTGCCATTGCTCAGCCTGCTGGGCTACGCCGCGGGCAGCCGCAGCCCGGAAGCCCTGACGGCGCTGATGTTGGCGTACTGCATCCTGCCTTGCCTGCTCAAACTTCTCGCCACCACGCTGCTGTGGACCCTGTGGGTTCGCCAAAAGGAAACAACATGAATCGCCGTTTTTCAATGCTCGCCGTGATGGCTCCCGTGGTGGCTGCCTTGGTGGCCTGCGCCTCGCCCAGCCCGCAAGACTACGCCGCAGAAAAGCCGGTGCTGGACCTGAAGACCTACTTCAATGGTGAGTTGCAGGCGCACGGCATCTTCACCGACCGCTCGGGCAAGGTGGTGCGCCGCTTCACGGTGCAGATGACCGGCACCTGGCAGGGCGCACAAGGCACCCTCGACGAACGCTTCACCTACAGCGATGGCAAGACCGAACGCCGGGTCTGGCGCTTGACCGATGAAGGCCAGGGCCGCTGGAGCGGCCGCGCCGACGACGTGGTGGGTGTGGCCCAAGGCCAGGCGGCCGGCAATGCGCTGAACTGGCGCTACACGCTGGCCCTGCCGGTCGACGGCCGCGTCATCGAGGTGCAGTTCGACGACTGGATGTACCTGATGGACGAACGCGTCATGCTCAACAAAGCCGCGATGAGCAAGTTCGGCATCCATCTGGGCGAAGTGACGCTGTCGTTCACCAAGAACCCGACAGCGCGCTAAACCATGTCGCTCAACCCCCGCATCGACTCCTGGGTCGGCCGCACCGTTTGGCTGGTCGGCGCGTCGACCGGCATCGGCCGCGCCACCGCGTCACAGCTGCACAGCCTGGGCGCGCAGGTCGTCGTGAGCGCGCGCAGCCAGGACGCCTTGGACAGCTTTGTGGTCCAGCACCCCGGCAGCACCGCGCTGGCGCTGGACGCCACCGACCGCGCCGCCATGGCCGACGCGGCGGCTCGGATCATTCGTCTGCATGGCCGCATCGACCTGGCGATGTACTGCGCCGGCACCTACGCCGCGATGCGCGCTGTCGACTTCGACTTTGACGCCGCCGCGCACCACGTGCAGGTCAACTACATCGGCGCGCTGGTGATGCTGGACGCCGTGCTGCCGCACCTGCTGAGCCAAGCCAAGAACGACCCTCGTGCTGCGGGCGGGCGCAGCCCCAGGCCCGGGGTCGGGCACATCAGCCTGGTCTCCAGCGTGGCGGGCTACCGCGGGCTGCCGCAATCGCTGGCCTACGGGCCGACCAAAGCCGCCTTGATCAACCTGGCCGAAACGCTGTACCTGGACCTGCAGCCGCTGGGCCTGGGCGTGTCGATCATCAACCCAGGCTTTGTGCAAACGCCATTGACGGCACAGAACGACTTTCACATGCCCGCCCTGATCACCCCTGAAGAAGCCGCCAAGGCCATCGTCGCGGGTTGGCAGGCGGGTGACTTCGAGATCCACTTCCCGAAGCGCTTCACGCTCTGGCTGAAGGCGCTGCGGCACCTGGGCTACGGGGCTTATTTCGCGGCTGTGCGCCGGTCAACAGGGTTGTGATGGACGAGCCCGCTTCAAGCGCCGCTGTGCAGCGCATCAAGCGCTATTTTGAGAACCTGTCGCCGGCGGATCTGCAGCGCATGGCAGACATTTACACCGCCGACGCCCGCTTCAAGGACCCCTTCAACCAAGTCCAGGGGGTGGCTGCCATCCAGCGCATCTTCGAACACATGTTCGTGTCACTGGATGAGCCACGCTTTGCGATCCGGGACGTGGTCATCGAGGGCCGGCAGTGCTTCATGAGCTGGGACTTCAGCTTTCGCATGAAACGCTTTGACACGCAGCTGCAGGTGATTCGCGGCGGCTCGCACCTGAAGTTGGCGGCCGACGGCCGCATCGCTGACCACCGCGACTACTGGGACGCCGCTGAAGAGCTGTACGAAAAGCTGCCCGTGCTGGGCGCCTTGATGCGCTGGCTGAAGCGTCGGGCCAACCGTTGACCGGGCCTGCTGCAGGTCCAGGGGCTTACTTGCTGCGCTGACCTTCGGTCAAGGAAAAGGTCTGGAACAGACCCGACTTGTCGACAAAGTAGGTTTCGGTGTAGGTCACCGTACCACCCGTCATTTTGGCCGGCGCCGGGAACGGCGAAGCCCGTTTGATCATGGCCAAGACCCACGGGGCCACCTCGTCGGCCGCCGGCTTGCGGACCACCTTGATGTTGACCACGTTGCCGGTGGCGTCGAGCTCGGTCTCGATCATCATCACGCCGTACAACATGGGCGGCAGCTTGCCGCGGTAGACCCGCATCGGAAAACAGGCGTAGAGGTGACGCGCAGCGTCAATGCGGAACTCTTGCTCCACGTCGTTGGCCGAAGGTGCAGGCTCCTTGCATTGCGGCGTGGGCACCATGCTGAACTGGGCCATGGCTGCGGGCGCTATGGCGAGCATCGCGGCCAGTAACAACGCCTGCAATGCGCAGCGGGTGGTGGTGGGCATGTTCACGGGTTTCATCCTCTTCTGGGGCTACCGTTGCGGCGCACCGAACAGCGCTGCAGCTCGAAGAGGTTACACGAGGACCCTGCCCGGACCATCCATTCGGGGGGTGACAAGTGCGCAGAAAGTAACGGCTTGGCGCTAGCGCAGCCAGCCTTTGCGCCGAAAGTAGATGAAAGGCGCAGCCACCGACGCCGCCATCAAGCCCAGCGCAAACGGATAACCCGCAGCCCAGTCCAACTCGGGCATGAACTTGAAGTTCATGCCGTAGATGCTGGCAATCAAGGTTGGCGGCAGCAAGGCCACACTGGCCACCGAAAAGATCTTGATGATCTTGTTCTGGTTGATGTTGATGAAGCCCACCGTGGCGTCCATCAGGAAGTTGATCTTGTCGAACAAAAACGCGGTGTGGCTGTCCAGCGAATCGATGTCGCGCAGGATCTGGCGCGCTTCTTCAAACTGCTCGGCATTGAGCATGCGGCTGCGCATCATGAAGCTCAGCGCGCGGCGCGTGTCCATCACGTTGCGCCGGATGCGGCCGTTCAGGTCTTCTTCCTTGGCGATGGCCGTCAGCGCGGCACCGGCGGCCTGGTCGTTGACGTCTTGCGTCAGCACACGGGCGCTGACCTTTTCCAGGTTGTCGTAGATGCCCTCCAGCGCGTCAGCGCTGTACTCGGCGTCGGCGTCATAGAGCTTGAGCAGCACGTCCTTGGCGTCTTCGATCAGGGCCGGGATGCGCCGCGCCCGCAGCCGCAGCAAACGAAACACCGGCAGGTCTTCACCGTGGATGGAAAAGAGCACGTTGTTGTGCAGGATGAAGGCCACCCGCACGTTGCGCGCCGAAGCGCCGTCGGGGCCGTCTTCGGCGTCGATCAGGAAGTCGGAGCGGATGTGCAGCTCGCCGTTGTCTTCTTCGTAGAAACGGGCCGACTCTTCCAGGTCGTCGTCGACCGCGTCCTTGGGGATGCTGAGCGCAAAGTGAGCCTCGATCCAGCCGGTTTCATCGCTGCTGGGGCTTTCGAGGTCGACCCAGACCGGCTTGACGTGTTTCAGGCCGTCGAGGCTGTCAATTTCTTCCTGGAACAAACGGCCGTTGGCCAGCGTGAAGACGTTGAGCATGGAACTCTTTCGGGGCTGCTGCGGCTCAGCACGAGATGAGCACGACGGGTGATGCGGCGGTGGGGTTTGACCGTCTCGGTGCCGCGACCCGCTGGGCCCGGAAAAGAACGGTCACCGGGGTGACATCGGTCCAACACGTCTCTCCGAAAAAGCGATGCCAAATTATGCCTTGCTGACCCCGGCAGCCGCGGCGCGGTTGGAGCGAGCTTGAGTTGCGCCAGCCGCCCCTGCAACAGCCCATGCGAAGATCCCGTCTGCCTGTGCTCCCGTTCCCGCTGCCCTGATCAACGTCACCGTGCGCTCCATCCCCTGGCTTCGGTTGCTGCTGCTGACCACCCTGCTGCTTTTGGTGGCCGCTTGGCTGGCGCTGGCGGCCGCGTTCGAGCAGCAGGCACGGGTGCAAGCGCAGCGCGATGTCGGGCTGGAAGACGTGGCCCGGGTGTTTTCACTGCTGCGCACGCACGACCCGCGCCGGGCTCGACCGGGCCTGGTCAGCACCGCACTGGTGGGCGAGCGTGATCTGGAGGTGATGGTCAGCCAAGGCGCCCGCCGCTGGCTGCCCATGAACAGCCGGGCGGTCTTCGAGCGCGAAGCGGCAACGCTTCAGTTCAGCCTGGAACTGCCCGCGCAACCGCTGTGGGTCTGGGGCCGCTGGCTCAACATGGAAGTGAAGCTGGTCCAGACCGCCGGCCTGCCCGCCATGGACGCGGTCCGGGTGGGCCGGCTGCCTGTACCCATCTGGGTGGCCGAACGTCTGGCAACGTGGTCGCTTTCCAAGGTGGCGCTCAAAGCCGAAGCGGACTTGGCACTCGAGGTGGTGCGGCGGGTGCGCTTTGCACCGCAGCAAATGCTGGTCACCTACGCCTGGCAAGGCGACAGCTTGGGTCGATTGCTCAATGGCCTGGTGCCGCCGGAAGAGCTGGTTCGTTTGCGCGCCTACTCCGACCGCTTGGTCGAGGTGGCGGCCCGCCACAAGTCAAGCTGGCAGATGCCGCTGGTGGACATGCTGCAGCCGGCCTTCGAGCTGGCCCGCAAGCGCACCCAGGCCGGTGGCGACGCGGCGGCCGAAAACCGCGCCGCACTGACGGTGCTGACGCTGCACGCCAACGGGCGCGGGCTGGCTCAGGTGCTGCCGGTGGCCCGCAACTGGCCACGCCCCCGGCCCTTGCAGCTGCTGCTGGGCGGGCGAGAGGACTTCCCGCTGCATTTTTTGGTCTCGGCCGCCTTGGCTGCAGAAGGAACGACACCGCTGTCCAAGGTGGTCGGGGTCTACAAAGAGGTCAGCGATGCCCGCAGCGGCAGCGGCTTCAGTTTCAACGACATGGCCGCCAACCGCGCCGGCACGCGCTTTGGCGAGAAGCTGTTGCAGTCGCCCGCACAGATGCAGGAGGCGCTGGCGGGCGGCGTCCGCGACGCCGATCTGCTGCCCCAAGTCGACGATCTGCCGGAGTTCATGAACCAACCTGAGTTTGTGCGCCGCTTTGGCGGTGTGGGCGCACCCGCCTACAACGTGCTGCTGACCGAGATCGACCGCCGCATCGCGGCGCTCGCGCTCTTACGCTGAGTCTTACGCTGAGTCTTGCGCGGTGTCCTGCGCTGGGTCTTGCGCTGAGTCCCCTGCCGAGCCCGTGGCCGGGTCCGCAGCAGGCCCGGGCGCGGCGCGGCCACCAGGCCCTGCGCCGCGGGTCATGTCAAAGCGAAACAGGCGGCATTCGATCGCCCCATTGAACAGCGGCACCCGGCGCGACTCTTTCAGCCGCATCAGCGTGGGCAGCTTCATCTCGGGGCTGAGCAACCATGCCGACCAGCCTGCATAGTGGCGTTTCCAGTGGCCTGCCAGGTTGCTGAAAAATTCAGCTGGGGTGCCGCCACCTTCAAAATTTTCGCGCGGCGCGCGTTGCGCCACGTGGGTCTCGCGGCCCGAGCCCTGACCCTTGGCGTCGATGCGTTCACCGTAAGGAGGGTTCATCAGGATCACGCCACTGGCCACCGGCGGCAGGCGCTGCAAGGCGTCGGCGGTCTTGAACTCGATGGCCTGGCGCACCCCGGCGCGCTCAGCGTTGCGGGTGGCAAAGTCGGTCATGCGAAAGCTCACGTCGCCCGCAAACAAGGCCACCGCAGGCGCGTGCACGCGGGCTTTGGCCTGGGCCTGCAACTCGCGCCAGGCGTTGGCAAAGGGCTTGAAGGGTTGCATGCGCTCAAATGCAAAGCGGCGCAGGCTGCCCGGGGCGATGCCGCAGGCCATCTGGGCCGCCTCGATGACGATGGTGCCCGCGCCACAGCAAGGGTCCAGCAGGGGCCCGTCTTCAGCGCGGCCTTGCCAACCGGCGGCGGCCAGCATCGCAGCGGCCAGCGTTTCTTTCAGCGGCGCTTCGCCGGTGTCCTCACGCCAGCCGCGCTTGAACAGCGCGTCACCCGAGGTGTCGACATAGAGCGTGGCGTGTTCGGGCCCCACAAAAAGGGCAATCGGCAGGTCGGGCCAACGAATGTCGACGCTGGGTCGTGCGCCGGTGCGTTCACGCACCACGTCGCAGACCGCGTCCTTGATGCGCAGGGCGCTGAAGTTCAGGCTCTGCAAGGGGCTGCGCTGCGCGCTGACGTCGACCCGCAGCGTTTGCTCGGGCGTGATCCAGTGGTTCCAATCGATGCGGCAAGCCAGGTCATACAAGTCGTGCTCGTCGCGGTAGGGGCCATCGATCAGCGGCCACAACACCCGTGTGGCCAGGCGGCTTTCCAGGTTGAGCTGCATCACCATGCGCTCGTCGCCCACCACCCAGACACCGCCTCGGGTGGCCTCGGCGGCCACGCCGGTGATGCGCAAGACCTCTTCGGCCAACAGCGCTTCAACGCCGCCGGCACAGGGCAAAAACAAGTGGGTCATGGTGACTTTCGCTGGCCGGCGGGCGCAATCCTCAGCGCCTCGCGGTACTTGGCCACGGTGCGCCGCGCCACCTGGATGCCCTGCTCTTCCAGCATGGTGCTGAGTTGGCTGTCGGACAACGGCTTGAGGCCGTTTTCGGCGCTGACAAACTGTTGGATCAGGGCCCGCACCGCGGTGCTGGAGGCGTTGCCACCGGCCTCGGTGTTGAGCGACGAACCGAAAAAATACTTCAGCTCAAAGGTGCCCTGCGGCGTGGCCATGTACTTGGCGGTGGTGACGCGCGAGATGGTGCTTTCATGCAGGCCCAGCTCGTCGGCGATCTCGCGCAGCACCAAGGGCTTCATGGCAATGGCGCCATGCGTGAAAAAGGCCTTCTGCCGCTCGACGATGGCTTTGCTGACGCGCAGGATGGTGTCAAAGCGCTGCTGGATGTTCTTGACGAACCAGCGCGCCTCTTGCAGGCGCGACGACATGCCGGGGTTGGCCGAAGCCCCACGCAGGCCCTTGGAAGCCTGGGCGTAGATGTCGTTGATGCGCAGCTTGGGCATCACGTCGGGGTTGAGCTGCACGCTCAGGCCCCGCCCGGTCTTCTTGACCACCACATCGGGAATGACGATGTTGCTGACCGCCAATGAAAACGGCCGTCCGGGTTTGGGTTCACAAGCGCGGATCAGCTCCTGGGCCAGGCGCACGGTGTCTTCATCACAGCCGGTCAGCACCGCCAGCCGCTTGAAGTCGCGCCGAGCCAGCAGATCCAGGTACTGCTCGCTGATGCGCAGCGCGACTTGGCGCGCCGGGCAGCGGCGCGTGGCCTTGAGTTGCAGCGCCAGGCACTCGCTGAGCGAGCGTGCACCCACACCCAAGGGGTCCAGGCTTTGCAGCCACTTCAGCGCGCAGGCCAGGCGTTCGTCCAGGCCTTCACGGCCTTCGGCCGAGTCGACGCCGAACATCTCCGCCAGCCGCTCGGCGATCTCGGGCAGCGGGTCGGCCAGATAGCCGTCACCGTCCAGTGACTCGATCAGGACTTCAATCGCCGCATGGTCTTCGGGGCTCAGACGCATGCCCACCAGCTGCGAACGCAGGTGGTCCTGCAGGCTGCCGACGCTGCTGCGGCGTTCTTCCATGTCCGAGTCGCCGCCCTCGCCCGTGGCTGCTGCGCCGCTGGGGGTCTCGCGGATGCCGTCGAAGTCGTCGCCTTCGGTGCCGTTTTCCCAGTCTTCGCGTTCGGTGGTGCCAAATTCGTCGGCGCGCAGTTCGGTGGCGGTGTCGCTGGTCTCGGCGGCGGCCGGGGTGTCCGCCTCGGCGGCGTTGTCGGCCGGTCGATCGGCGGCCTGGCGCTCGAGCGGGGTTTCAAAGGGTGTGGCTGGCGCGTCTTCTTCCATTTCCAGGAAGGGGTTCTGGTCCAGCATCTGGCCGACTTCCTGGTGCAGTTCCAGCGTGGACAGCTGCAGCAGGCGGATGGATTGCTGCAGCTGGGGCGTCAGCGCCAGATGCTGGGACAGGCGTACCTGAAGTGAAGGCTTCATCGCAGGTCACATGCGGAAATGTTCACCGAGGTACACCCGTCGAACCTGGGCGTCGGCCACGATGTCCTGCGGCGTGCCTTCGGCCAACACGCTGCCGTCGCTGATGATGTAGGCGCGGTCGCAGATGCCCAGCGTCTCGCGCACGTTGTGGTCGGTGATCAGCACGCCGATGCCGCGTGAGCGCAGGAAGCCGATGATGCGTTGGATCTCGATCACCGCAATCGGGTCCACGCCAGCAAAGGGTTCGTCGAGCAAGATGAAGCGCGGCTGGGTGGCCAGGGCGCGCGCGATCTCGACCCGGCGACGTTCGCCGCCCGACAGCGCGGGTGCGGGGGAGTCGCGCAGCTTGTCGATCGACAGGTCGATCAACAGCTTGTTCAGCTGCTCTTCGATGAAGGCCGGTTTCAAGGCGCGGCCGTCGGACCCCAGCTGCAGCTCCAACACCGCGCGGATGTTTTCTTCGACCGTCAACTTGCGAAAGATGGACGCTTCCTGCGGCAGGTAGGACAGCCCCAGGCGGGAACGCCGGTGGATGGGCAAACCTTCAACGGCCCGACCATCGATGCTGATCTGGCCTGCGTCCGGCCGCACCAAGCCCACCACCATGTAAAACGTGGTGGTCTTGCCCGCACCGTTGGGGCCCAACAGACCCACCACCTCGCCAGCGGCGACGGCCAGGTTCACGTCCTTCACCACGGTGCGCGGGCCAAAGCTCTTGCGCAGCTGGTGTGCCTCGAGCCGACTCGGGCTGGCAACGGCTTCAACCATCAGGGGCGACCGCCCAAGGCCCTGGACGGGGTCAACGGCGAGGTCACGGGCGCTGCCGAGGCCGCCGACTCCACCCGCGGGCTGAGCACGGCGCGCACCCGACCCGTCGGGTTGGCGGGCGTGGCGTTGCCGCCTTCGACCTTGAAGACCTCGGCAGTGTTGTCCCACAGGATGCTGGCGCCAGTGATTTCATCGGCCACCACGCCCGCACGAAGCCGACGCACCGCGCCGTTGCCGACAAAGCGCAAGCTGTCGGCACGGCCGTCGAAGTCGATCCGGTCGGCGCTGCCTTCGACCGTTTCATCAACCCCGTCGCGCCGCTGCCGCCAACTGGCGGGTTTGGCAACGCTGCCCAGCGCGCTGGCGGCACGGTAGCCGTCGGGCAGGGTGCGCATTTCGACGCGCTCGGCGCGCAGGACCATGCTGCCCTGGGATATGACCACATTGCCGGTGTAGACCAGGACCTGGCGCTGCAGGTCCACCACCGCGTCGCGATCGGCTTCAACCACCATCGGCTTGCTGCGGTCGGCCTTTTCGGCTCGCGCATCGCCCGCCATCAGGCTGGAGCCCAGCGTCAACGACAGGGTCCAGGCAAGAAGTGAAACGGAGGCGGGCACGAGTGCGGGCATGGGCACGGCATGAAAGTTGCAGTGCAGTATAGCCACCCAGCCCGAGCTACTCGGGTAAACGCTGTGAATTCGGGCCGGAAGTACGGCCTTTGAGGGCTCGCTTCGCGGCCTGAAGCGCGGCCTGAAGCGCGGCACTTCTTCAAGCTGCTTTCAAGCCGCCCCAGCGCCCCGCTGAGGCGCAGCTCCGGCCTCGATCAAGCCTCGATCAGGCCTTCTGGCGCGCCAATTGAATCAGAAAATCGGTCACCGCCACGGCGCGCTCGTGGCTCCCCGCCAACGATGCCGCCGTGTAAAAGCGGCCATGAATCCCGAGCGCTGGCACACCGTCGATCTTGTAGGCGTCTGCCAATTGCTTGGCGCGATTGGCTTTGGTGGTGGCACCAAAGGACTTCATCGCCTCGACCAGCTTGGCGCCGTCGGCACCGTTTGCGGTGGCAAAGGCCTGCACTTCGGACTCGGAGTTGAGGCGCTTGTTTTGCTGGTGGATGGCCGCAAAAACCTTGCGGTGCAGGCTGGCGAACTGCCCGGTCTCTTCCAGGGCGTAAAACAGCTTCTGATGAAACTGGTGTGGCGCCATGAAGCCCACCGGCACCTGGCGGAAGCTCACATCGGCGGGTAGCTTCTTGACCCAGGCTTCGAGCACCGGCTCAAAGGCGTAGCAGTGCGGGCAGCCGTACCAGAAGAACTCCACCACCTCGATCTTCTTGTCGGGGGTGGGCAGCGTCACCGGCGCGGCGGTGGACAGCTTGACGTAGTGCGTGCCCTCTTTGGGCGCAGCAGCTTGGGCGCGCACGGCACCGGTCAATGCCAAGCCCAGGCCAGCGCCCGCAAGTTGCCTGGAGAAGTCGCGCCGTTGCATGGATTTCCTTTCGGTGGGGTGATGGGTGAATGGGGCCTGCGCCAATGCCGGCGCAGTTCCGATGTCAATCTCGGCAAAAACTCATGGCTTTTCGACGCGCACGATTTGTGACTCCAGGCCTTGTTCCTGCAACCTGACCTGCAGCCCGTCGGCATCGACGCGTGACGGAAAAGGCCCCAAGCGCACCCGGTACATGGTGCGCCCGGCCTGCTCTCGTTCGGTGATTCTGGCGGCTTGTCCGATCATGGCCAACTTGGCCCTTTGCGCTTCAGCGTCTTCACTGCGCGTGAAGGCTCCGGCCTGCACGAAGTAGATGAACGGTTCTCCAGCCGTTGTGGTGGACCGCGTCGGTGAATCGCTGGGCTGACCCGGGGTTTGACCCGCCAGGATGGCCGCGGGGTCGCGCGCGGGCGGCCTGCTGGCCGCGGGAGCCGAAGCCGCCACACCCGGGGCAGCGCCTGCAGTGGGCGGCGCTGCGGCACCCGTGGGCAGCCCGACCGGTGCCGCTGCCGCCGATGCGGCTGCCGCCGCACTGGCCGCCCGGGACACGGCCTTGCCACCCAAGGCGGCATTGGGGTCCCAGTTGCGGTTGCGTTCGGTTTCGGCGGTGTCTTGCTCCGCGGTGCGCTGTGGCACCTTGTTGATGAACGGCACCGGCGCCTTGGTGATGTAGAGGGCCACACCCAGCGCCAACGTCAGGCCGATCAACAGGCCTGCCACCAGGCCCATGGCAAAACCACCTCGCTGTGACGTCATGAAAGCTTCCTTGCGGCCACGGCCGTCATTCAATTCAAGTTTCGCGGTTCATGGACTCGGGCGCCGACACGCCCAAGACCGCCAGCGCGTTGCGCAAGACCTGTGCCGTCGCGCTCAACAAGGCCATGCGGGCCAGGGCCAAGGCCGCGTCGTCCACCAGGAAACGCTCCGCCGCATAGTAGGCGTGAAAGGCAGCCGCCAATTCCCGCAGGTAAAAGGCCACGTCGTGCGGCGCCAGGTCCGCTGCGGCACGGGTCAGCATGTCAGGGTAATCGGCCAGCTTCAGCATCAGCGACGCCTCGGCAGGTGCCACCAACAGAGACAGGTCAGCCGCGGTCACGTCCTGGGCACCGGCGGTCTTCTCGCGCCAGGCCGCTAACACCGAGCACAACCGCGCGTGTGCATACTGCACGTAGAAGACCGGGTTCTCGTCGTTGGCCTTCAGGGCCAGGTCGACGTCGAAGGTGAACTCGGTATCGGCCTTGCGGCTGATGAGGAAAAAGCGCACCGCATCACGGCTGGTCCAGTCGATCAGGTCGCGCACCGACACCGAGGTGCCGGCCCGCTTGGACATCTTGACCTCCTGGCCACCCTTCATCACGGCAATCATCTTGTACAGCACGTAGTCCGGGTAACCCGGCGGGATGCCCAGCCCCACCGCCTGCAGGCCGGCCCGCACACGGGCCACCGTGCCGTGGTGGTCGGTGCCTTGCACGTTGATGACCTGGGTGTAGCCGCGCTCGAACTTGGCCAGGTGGTAGGCCACGTCGGGCACAAAGTAGGTGTAGCTGCCGTCTTGCTTGCGCATGACACGGTCTTTGTCGTCGCCGTAGTCGGTGGTGCGCAGCCACAGCGCGCCGCCTTCTTCGAAGGTCTTGCCAGACTGGATCAGGCGCTGCACCGTGTCTTCGACACGCCCGCTGCTGTAAAGGCTGCTTTCCAGAAAGTAGTGGTCGAAGTGCACGCCAAAGGCCTGCAGGTCCAGGTCCTGTTCGTGACGCAGGAAGGCCACGGCAAAGTGGGTGATGTCCTCCAGGTCGTCGACCTTGCCGCTGGCCGTAAAACTGCGGTCGTCGGCCTGCACGGTCTTCTGGGCCCGATAGTCGGCCGCGATGTCGCTGATGTACTCGCCGTTGTAGGCGTTTTCGGGCCAGCCCGCGTCCCCCGGCTTCAAACCCTGCAGCCGCTTTTGCACCGACAAGCCCAGGTTGTTGATCTGCACCCCGGCGTCGTTGTAATAAAACTCGCGCAACACCTCGGCACCCTGGCTTTGCAGAAGGCTGCAGATGCAGTCACCCAACGCTGCGTTGCGTCCGTGGCCCACGTGCAACGGGCCGGTGGGGTTGGCCGACACGAACTCAACCATCACCTTGCGCCCGCTGGGCGGTTGTTGGCCAAAACGATGCTGTGCGAGCAGCACTTCGGCCACCACGGCCTGCTTGGCAGCAGCGGACAGGCGCAGGTTGATGAAGCCCGGCCCGGCAATCTCGAGCGCCTGCACCCAACGCTGAATGGCTGGCTGCTGCTGCAACAGGTCGAGCAGGCGCTGCGCCACCTCGCGCGGGTTTTTCTTCAAGGGACGGGCCAACTGCATCGCGCAGGTCACGGCCAGGTCGCCATGGCTGGCCTGCTTGGGCGACTCAAAGTCGGCCACCGGCACCGCCGTGCCGGCTTCTCCCGCCAACTGCGTCAACGCCGCCTGCAGCGCTTGGCGCAGCTCTTGTTTCACTTCAATCATCGGGCGATTCTACTTTTGACCCCTTGCCGCCAGGCGCCGTGGGCAGGGGACCTGAGCCGAGGTCGATCGGCGCCAGCGTTCAGGCCCAGGGGCCTGGAAACCGGCTGCTTCGAAGATGGCCAGCGATTGGCCGCTTGTTCACGCCTTTGTGTCAGCAGGGCAGGGCTCACCATTGCCGTTGCCGACCCTGACCCTTCATGACCCCGACTTCGATCGCCAACCCACCCAACCCACTGCCCATGGCGCGGTTGCCTTCGCGCATTGGCAAGTACATCGTCAAGTCCAAGATTGGCGAGGGCGCCACCAGCGAAGTTTTCCTGGCACACGACCCCTTTTCGAAACAGGACGTGGCCATCAAGCGGGTGCGCTCCGGGCTGCTGCAGGACGCCCGCGAATCGCATTTTCAGCAGTGCTTCTTTGAAGCCGAGGCCGCGTTGGTCGGGCAGCTACAGCACCCCAACGTGGTGAAGATCCTGGATGCCGTGGCCGACGCCGACGCGCCCTATCTGGTGATGGAGTACATCAACGGCGTGACCTTGCGCCGCTACTGCCGCGCCGACCGGCTGCTGCCGCTGACCCAGATCATCGAAATCGGCTTCAAGTGCGCCATGGCGTTGGGCTATTGTTTTCGCCAAGGCCTGATTCACCGCGATGTCAAACCCGCCAACCTGTTGGTGACGCTGGACGGTGACCGCATCGGCGAGGTCAAGGTCACCGACTTCGGCAGCGTTTTCAACCTCGGCGCCGACCGCACCCAGGTCTACCGCGTGGGCAGCCTGGCCTACATGTCGCCCGAGCAGCTCGACGGCGACCCCTTGGACTGCCGGGCCGACATCTACTCGCTGGGCACCGTGCTCTACCACCTGGTGGCGGGTCGCCCGCCGTTTGACGCCGTGCAGCAGCCGGCGATCATGAACCAGATCTACCACGGCACCGCACCGCCGCTGGCCTCGCTGCGCGATGGCGTGCCAGCCGCGCTGCAATCGCTGATCGAACGCTGTCTGGCCAAGGAACGCGAGTTGCGCCCGGCCAACTGGGAAGAATTCGCCCAGGCCTTGTCGGCCGTCAGTGCAGAGAACCCGCACCTGCGCGGACCGGTGCAAGAGGTGTTGGACTCGGAACGTTTCACCTTGTTGAGATCGCTGGACTTCTTCGCCGACTTTGGCGACGTCGAGCTGTGGGAAGTGGTGCACCGCGCGTCGTGGCACCGCCACACCTATGGTCAGGCGCTGTATCGCAAAGGTGAAGAAGGCAACAGCTTTCACATCGTCACGCAGGGCCAGGTGGAGGTCTACCGCGACGGCCGCTCGGTGGCGACGTTGGGGTCGGGCAGCTCGGTCGGCGAAATGGCCTACCTGGCGCCCAACCCGGCACTGCGTGTGCACACCGTGGACATCCTGGTGTCGCAGCCCGCCACCACCGTGTCGTTCACGCCCGACAGCCTGCAGCGGCTGTCCTTGTCCACCCGCCACCTGTTTGACAAAGCCTTCATTCGCGTTCTGGTGCGCCGCCTTCATGCGGCGCAGGAAGCCGCTGCTGGTTCACGAACCTAGGTTGCTTGGCTGGGCTGGCTGCAGGTCTCTCGGCAGGGCTGGCCGTTGACCGCTTGACGTGGCCGGCTGGGGCCACCGGGCGCAGTCGCCCACCTCACAACGAGCCGTCCGACCCTGTTCCTTAGGTGGGGGCAACAACGGTGCGTCATCGATTGGCCACCCCCGTGCGTTTACCGGTAGCCGAGCGCCGTGGTGTCTGTTGCAATCGACAGCGGCGCTTGAAGCCAATTCGTTTCCCCACTGCCAAACCCTACGAGGAGCTCCATGAAAAAGTCCCTGCTCACCATCGCCCTGGCCACATTCAGCCTCTTTGCGACCCACGCTTTTGCAGCCGACGCCGCCTGCGAGGCCAAGGCCGTCGACAAAAACGGCAAGGCACTGGCTGGCGCTGCCAAGACCAGCTTCATGAAGAAGTGCGAGGGCGGTTCAGCCAAATCTTCCTGTGAAGCCAAGGCCGTCGACAAGAACGGCAAGGCCCTGGCTGGCGCGGCCAAGACCAGCAGCATCAAGAAGTGCGAAGCCGACTCCAAGAAGTAAACGAAGCGACCCGTCTTCACCTTCGAAAAAGGGCGCTGAGGCGCCCTTTTTTCTTGGGGCTACCCGGCGCAAGCAGCACCACCGGGGCCCGCCGCGCCGCCGCGCCGCCGCGCTAAAGCGATCCGGCACCCGACCAGTACCGGGGGTCGCCGTAGCTGTGTTTGATGAAGTCGATCCACAAGCGCACCCGCAGCGGCAGGTGCTTGCGCTGCGCAAACACCGCGTAGATGCCATTGGCCGGCGCTGCAAAGTCTTCCAGCACCACTTGCAGCGTACCGGCGCGGACCTCGTCCTCCACTTCCCAGGTGCTACGCCAGGCCAGCCCAAGCCGCGCAGGCACCAGTCGTGCAAGACCTGGCCGTCGCTGCAGTCCAGCCGCCCGCCCGGGCGCAAATGGGTGACTGCGCCATCGACCACAAAGGCCCAACCGCGGGTTTGGCTGGCGTCCGAGCTCAAGGTCAGGCACTGGTGGCGCATCAGTTCTGCAGGCGTGGCTGGCGTTCCCGCGCGCGCCAGGTAGCTGGGCGCGGCCACGCACAAGCGGCGGTTGTCGGCCAGCCTCACGCTGACCAAGCTGCTGTCGGGCAGGTCGCCCACCCGCACCGCGCAATCAAAGCTCTCGTTGACGATGTCCACCACGCGGTCGCTGAGGTTCAAGGAAACGCTCACCTCCGGGTGCTGCGCCACAAACCCGGGCACCAACGGTGCCACGTGGCGGCGGCCGAACCCGGCTGGCGCGGTGATGCGCAGATGGCCACTGGCTTTGACCCCGCCCGCGCTGACGCTGGCTTCGGCGTTGGCCAGATCGGACAGCAAGCGCTGGCAGTCCTCCAAAAATGCGCTGCCTTCGTGGGTCAGGCTGATGCGACGCGTGGTGCGCAACAGCAACTTCACACCCAAGCGCTCTTCCAGCGCGTCAATGCGCCGCCCGATGACCGCTGGCGCCACGCCTTCGGCGTTGGCGGTGGCCGTCAGGCTGCCTTTGGCCGCCACCGCGACAAAGGATTCAATCTGTTTGAGTCGGTCCATGACGCGTCATTATGCGCTTCAAGCGCACAAATCTTTGACTTCTTGGCAGCTTAATGCCGTTCAGCGCATCGAATAGACTGCCTGCATGAAGTTGCGCGCGGTTCTGTTTGACGCCTACGGCACGCTGTTCGACGTGCACAGCGTGGCCCTGTTGGCCGAGCAATTGTTCCCCGGTCAGGGCGAGCGGCTCAGCTTGCTCTGGCGCGACAAGCAGATCGAGTACACCCGACTGGTGACCATGAGCGGGCCCCAAGGTGAGCACTACAGGCCATTCTGGGACATCACCCGCGCCGCGCTGCGACAGGCCGCCGCGCGACTGGGGCTGGACCTGGTCCCGGCCGCCGAAGACCGCCTGATGAACCAGTACCGGCACCTGAGCGCCTTCGCCGAAAACCACGCGGTGCTCACCGAGTTGCGGCGCCGTGGCGTGGTGACCGGCACCCTGAGCAACGGCGACCCCAACATGCTGGCGGTGGCCGTCAAGAGCGCCGGTTTTGCCGACCTGCTGGGTCACGTCATCAGCGTTGACTCGGTACGCCGCTACAAGACCGACCCCGCCGCCTATGCCCTGGGACCCGCCGCGCTGGGCTTGCCGGCCCGCGACATTCTTTTTGTCAGCAGCAACGCCTGGGACGCCATCGGCGCGACCTGGTTCGGCTACACCACCCTGTGGGTCAACCGCGCCGGCGCACCACCCGAGCAGCTGGGCACCGATCCGACCTTCACCGGACGCAGCCTGCGCGATGTGCTGACGCACTTTGCGCCGGCGGTCTGAAGCCCGATGGCCGCCAACCCGCAGCGTCGCCACCCGGCTTGCCTTCGCCCGAGCGCTGGGTTGCGCTTTTTTGCGGCGCTTCTTCACCGCCCTGACCCCCATCCCGCCAACTTCTGATCACGCCAGAACCATGTCCAAGCACACCCCCATTCACAGCCTGCAGGTTGACGCAGCGCTGCAGCGCTTCATCGACGACGAAGTCCTGCCTGGAACCGGCGTGACCGCAGCCCGGTTCTGGGCCGGCTTTGACGCCATCGTGCGCGATCTGGCGCCCCGCAACGCGGCCTTGTTGGCCGAGCGCGACCGGCTGCAAGCCGAGCTGGACGGCTGGCACCGGGCCCACCCCGGCCCGATTCGGGACATGGCCCTGTACCGCGCCTTCCTGGAGCGAATGGGCTACCTGCAAGCACCCCCGGCCCACGTGCAGGTCACCACCGCACAGGTCGACGAAGAGCTGGCGTTGCAAGCCGGCCCGCAGCTGGTGGTGCCGGTGCTCAACGCACGCTACGCGCTGAACGCTGCCAACGCGCGCTGGGGCAGCCTGTACGACGCGCTGTATGGCACCGACGCCATCGACGAGGCGGGTGGCGCTGAACGTGCCGGGGCCTATAACCCGGTTCGCGGAGCCCGCGTCATCGCCTTCGCCCGCCGTTTTCTGGACCAGGCCGCACCGCTGGCCAACCACGCCCAAGGTGGCAGCCACGCCAACAGCACCAACTACCGCATCGACGGCGGCCAGTTGCTGGTGACGTTGAACGACGGTCACGTGGTGGGCCTGGCCGAGCCGTCCGCCCTGGTCGGTTTCCAAGGCGACGCCGCCTCCCCGCAGTCGGTGCTGCTGGTTCACAACGGCCTGCACATCGACATCCGCATCGACCGCACCACCGCCATCGGCAAAAGCGACGCCGCAGGGGTCTCCGACCTGGTGCTGGAAGCGGCGCTGTCAACCATCCTCGACCTGGAAGACTCGGTGGCGGCGGTCGACGCCGAGGACAAGATCCTGGGCTACCGCAACTGGCTGGGCATCTTGAAGGGCGACCTGACCGAAGACGTCAGCAAGGGCGGCAAAACCTTCCAGCGCGGCCTCAACGCCGACCGCAGGTACCACGCCGCCAACGGCCAGGGTGACGTGGTGCTGCACGGCCGCAGCCTGATGTTCCTGCGCAATGTGGGCCACCTGATGTGCAACCCCGCGGTGCTTTGCGGCGACGGGCAAGAAATCCCCGAGGGCATCCTGGACGCCGTGGTCACCACCACCATTGCGCTGCACGACCTGCAGCGCCACGGCCGCCTGCCCAACGGCAGCGCGGTCGTCAACAGCCGCCAGGGCAGCGTCTACATCGTCAAACCCAAGATGCACGGCCCCAGCGAAGTGGCCTTTGCAGCCGAACTTTTCAGCCGTGTCGAGCAGATGCTGGGCTTGCCCGACAGCACCGTCAAGCTGGGCATCATGGACGAAGAGCGCCGCACCAGCGTCAACCTGAAAGCCTGCATCGCCGCCGCCGCCAGCCGCGTGGCCTTCATCAACACCGGTTTCCTGGACCGCACTGGCGACGAAATGCACACCGCCATGCTGGCCGGGCCGATGCGCCGCAAAGGCGACATGAAAAGCAGCGAGTGGATCGCCGCCTATGAAAAGAGCAACGTGCTGGTGGGCCTGGAATGCGGCCTGCGCGGCAAGGCGCAAATTGGCAAGGGCATGTGGGCCATGCCCGACCTGATGGCGGCCATGCTGGAACAGAAGATCGGCCACCCCAAGGCCGGTGCCAACACGGCCTGGGTGCCCAGCCCCACCGCCGCCACCTTGCACGCCATGCACTACCACCAGGTCGACGTGGCAGCGGTGCAGCGCGAGTTGGAGAAGTCAGACATCGCTGGCCAACGCGAAGCCTTGTTGACCGGCCTGCTCACGGTGCCGGTGGTCAGCGACGTGACCTGGAGCGCGGCCGAACGCCAGCAAGAGCTGGACAACAACGTGCAGGGCATCCTGGGCTACGTGGTGCGCTGGATCGACCAGGGCGTGGGCTGCAGCAAGGTGCCCGACATCCACAACGTGGGCCTGATGGAAGACCGCGCCACGCTGCGCATCAGCAGCCAGCACATCGCCAACTGGCTGCACCACGGCGTGATCACGGCAGACCAAGTTCAGGAGAGCTTCCGCCGCATGGCCGCGGTGGTGGACGGGCAGAACCAGGGCGATGCGGCCTACGTGAACATGGCCGGCAATTGGGACGGTGCCGCCTTTCAGGCCGCGCAGGACCTGGTGTTCAAGGGCAAGGAGCAGCCCAGTGGTTACACCGAGCCGCTGCTGCACGCGTGGCGCTTGCGCGTGAAGTCGCGCTGAAGTCGCGCTAACGGCGCGCTGAATTCGCCTCAGGTGGGTGTTGGCACACCGGCCATGCGGTCGGCCTTCAGGAAGTACAGGCGCGCCAGGGCCACCAGCTGATTCTGCGTGGGGTGGTCCTGCACCTCGTATCCATGGACCCGCGCAGCCGTCTGCGGGCGATGTTTCTTGGCGTAGTGCTCAAAGTCCGACAGGCCCGTGCGCGGCCCCACCACCAGCACCTGGGGCACGTCGGCCAGCGCGTCACAGACATGGGCGAAAAACTCATGCTGGGTGCGCACCTCGCTGCCATGCTGGTGGGTGAAATGCTGGTGGGCCTTGACCTTGCTGGCCTGAACATGCTCGGCGTCAAATTCAAGCAGTTGGGCGCTTTGGTGGTCGATCCAGAGAACGGCGTGGTGAAACGTCATGGAACAGCTCCTTTGTGGGGTTAGGGTGGAAAACGGGGATGGCTAAGGCCGTTAGGCAGCGCGCGGGCCGGCCGGCTTTTCGTGCGCGGCTTCGCAGCTCACACAACGCAGGGCCCACGGCTGGGCCTTGAGGCGGTCAAAGGCGATGTCGCAACCGCAGTCAACACAGGTGCCGTAGCGGCCCTCCTGCAGTCGAATCAGCGCCAGGCTGACGGCACCCAGCTCCTGGGTTTCCAGGTCCGAGATGGCCAGGTCCAGCTCGCGTGCGTTGTCGCGCTGGGGCGCGTCGTCACCGTCTTGCTCCAGCATGTCGTGGGCATGTTCGGCGCGGCTCACACCGCCGTGGTGGGCGGCCAAGCGGCGGTCCAGCTGGGCCTGCCTGGACTGCAGGTCGGATTCCAGCAACGCGCGTTGTCCGGCGGTCAGGTGGTTCATGGGTTTCTCCTGGGTTGTCACCATGCTGCGCCTTCGCCGGCAGGACGTCTTTGCGCGCGATCAAGGCCGACCCAGAACCCGGCGCTGCCTACAATCCAGCCCCTCATGAGCGCACACCCCCCTTTGCCCACCCGCTGCGACGTGCTGGTGGTTGGTGCAGGCCCTGCCGGCAGCGCCTGCGCACAGACCCTGGCCCAAGCCGGGCTGCACGTCGTCTTGGCCGACCAACACGATTTCCCGCGCGACAAGGTCTGCGGCGACGGGCTCATTCCCGACAGCCACGCCGCCTTTCGCCGCCTGGGCGTGTACGACGAAGTGGCCGCGCTGGCCACGCCGGTTCAGCACGTGCGCTGCGTCGGGCCGCGCGGTGGCTTCGTGGACGTGCCGGGGTCACTGTCGGTGCTGCCGCGCAAAGTGCTGGACCACGTGCTGGTGCGCGCTGCGCAGCGCGCCGGCGCGTTGCTGTTCACACCGTGGCGCTTTGAAGCGCCGTTGTTGGATGGCGAGCAGGTGGTGGGCGCGCGCTTCAAGACCCCCGCCGGGCCCCACGACGTGGCAGCGCGCTGGGTCGTGCTGGCCACCGGTGCGGTGCCGCAGGCCAGCACCGCGGCCGGCCTGTGCGAACGCCACACCCCCAGCGGCGTGGCGCTGCGCGGTTATGTCAAGAACGACGCCATGGTGCCGCACATCACCCAGCTGCAAATGATGTGGCACCCGCGGCTGCGCGGGGGTTATGGCTGGATCTTCCCCACCCCCGGCGGCGTCTTCAACATCGGTGCAGGCCTGACCGGCAGCCACTTGAAGCAGGGCAATGGCAAAGGCCGTATGCAAAGTGTCAACCTGCGCGAGATGTTCGACGCCTTCTGTGAGGTCTACGGACCGGCGCGTGAATTGATGGCCACCGGCACCTTGCAAGGCGACATCAAGGGCGCGCCGCTGCGCTGCTCGATGGTCGGCGCGCGCTGGTCGCGCCCTGGCCTGCTGGGCACCGGCGAGGTGGTGGGCAGCACCTATGCCTTCACCGGCGAAGGCATCGGCAAGGCCATGGAAACCGGCATGCTGGCCGCCGAGGCCATCGTGCAAGACCACCAGGCCAGCGATGCCAGCGTGCGCCAGCGCTATGAAACCTCACTGGCCGCGCTCAAGCCCCGCTTTGACATGTACGAAACGGCCAGCCACGTCAACCACCACCCCTGGCTGGCCAACCTGGTGGTGTGGCGGGCGCGCAAGAGCCCGCGCATCCTGCGCCGCATGTCGGGCATGCTGGAAGAAACGCAGAACCCGGGCCGGCTGTTCACCTGGCGCGGCTTCAGCAAACTGTTGTTCGAATGAAACCTCTCAAAGGCCAAGCATGAAATTTCAACAACTCTGGTGGGCCCCGCTGCTGTGCGGCCTGCTGACTTCTTGCGGCGGCGGCAGCAATGACGTGCCGACAGGCCCCGCTCCGGTGGTCAGCGCGTCCAGCGCCAACACCGCCCGCTACAGCGAGACCTTGCTCATCCCGCTGACTGGCACCAACCTCGATCAGGCCTTGACGCTGACCTCCGGCGGCTGCCGTAACTTTCAACGCAGCACCGCTCAGCCCTTTGTCAGCACGCCGACCTTGGCCTACTACACCTGCACCGTTTCGGGCGTGGGCAGTTTGGTGGTCAATGTGGCCTGGGCCGGCAACACGCTCGGCAACGTGCCCTTTGCCGTTGACCTGCCTCAGGTCACCATGCAGGTCAGCAACGGGCTGGCCGTCAGTGGCCAGATCGTCATCACCCTTCGCCCGCAAGAAGCACCCTTGACGGTGGACAACTTTCTCGCCTACGTGAAAAGTGGTTTCTACAACAACACCATCTTTCATCGGCATGGTCGATCAACCACCTCGACACCCTTTGTGCTGCAAGGCGGTGGCTTCACCAGCCCGGTGACAGCCGCTGCAGCCTTCCCGCCAGCCAAGGCGGCTTCAGCGCCCATCGCATTGGAAGCGGGGCGCGGACTGTCCAACTTGCGCTACAGCCTGGCCATGGCACGAGGCAACGCGCCGGCTTCGGCCACTTCGGAGTTTTTCATCAACACCGTGGACAACGTTTTCCTGGACACATCCAATGGCGGCTACGCCGTCTTTGGCACGGTGACCACGGGCGTGGCGCTGGTCGACGCGATGGTGGCCGCACCTTGCAGCCTTTCACCCGTCAACTTTGACAGTGGTGTACCCAACCCACCACCGCCGGGTTACATACCCAGCACCGATTGCGTGCCCTCGCCCAACATCGTTGTCACCTCGGCGTCGCAAAGCCGCTGACCCGCTGACCCGCTGACGCCAAGCCGGATCACTGCGCCCCATGTGCCAGCTGCTGGGCATGAACGCCAACGTCCCCACCGACGTGATGTTCAGCTTTGCCGGCCTGGCCAACCGCGCACACGAACACAAAGACGGCTTTGGCATCGCCTTTTTCGAAGACCGCGGGCTGCGTCACTTCATCGACCACCACGGCGCGCGCAACAGCCCGGTGGCCGAACTGGTCAAGCGCTACCCGATCAAAAGCGACAACGTCATCGCCCACATCCGCAAGGCCACCCAGGGCGTGGTGGCGCTGGAGAACACCCACCCTTTTGTGCGCGAGTTGTGGGGCCGCTACTGGGTCTTTGCCCACAACGGCGACCTGAAAGGTTTTGCGCCGCGCCTGCATGGCGCCTTTCGCCCGGTGGGCAACACCGACAGCGAGCTGGCCTTTTGCTGGCTGATGCAAGAGCTGGCCAAGGCGCACGCCAGCGTGCCCTCCGTCGAAGAGCTCAGCTGCACTCTGCGTGAGCTGCTGCCCCAGCCGACCCGTCATGGCACCTTCAATCTGCTGCTCAGCAATGGGCAGGCTTTGTGGGCTCACTGTTCGACGCAGTTGCATGTGCTGGAGCGGGCCCACCCCTTTGGCGCGGCACAGCTGGCCGATGAAGATTTGAAAGTTGACTTTGCCGCGCACACCACGCCCCAAGACCGCGTGGCCATCGTCGCCACCGCCCCGTTGACACAGGGCGAAGACTGGAAGGCCCTGGCCGCAGGAGAAATGCGGGTGCTGGTGGGCGGCCAGACGGTGGCCGCCGGTCCCTGCCGGGCCTGACGGGGCCGGACCAGGCCAACCGCCCATCCACGCAGGCGGCCCTTGATGCGCTGCCAGCGCCAGCTCACCGCAGCGGCAGCCCCTGCACCCGGGAGCCCCTCTAGACTGCGCTCCATGCTCAGCACGCGCATCGACTGGAGCCAGCTCTGGTATCCCGGCCCCCAACGCGCTTTCAGCGCGGACGAGATGGCCGCTGCCGGCAGCGAAGGCCCCAGCCCGACCTTGCTGGCCATGGTGGGCATCAACCTGGCCCTCATCGCCTTTTTGTTGTTGCAGATGGCCCCGGCCTCAGAAACGGCGCGGCTGTTGGGCTTGATGGTGCCGCTGACCCTGGCTGGCGTGGCCGGCGCGCGCTGGCTGTGGTGGCGCCCATGGCGCGGGCCGCTGATGCTGACCACACTGGCGGGTCTGGCGCTGACAGTGCTGATGCTGTTGGGCTTGCGCTGGCGCCTGCCCGACCGGGACGATCGCGCTTGGCTCAACATCGTGGTGGTGGCCTGGGGGTCGACCACCCCAGTGTTGCTGTGGTTTCTGGTGATCTGGCGTGCCCACCAGATTGAATCGCGCCTGAGCGAGCAAGCCGAACGCGAAAAGGCCATCGAGATGGCCCGCCGGCTGGCGGCTGCGCAGTTGGAACCTCACTTTCTGTTCAACACCTTGGCGTCCTTGCAACACTGGGTCGACACCAAGGACGACCGCGCCGCGCCTTTGCTGGCCGCACTCACGGGCTACTTGCGCGCCACGCTGCCGATGTTCAAGCGGCCGACCCTGGCGCTGCACGAGGAACTGCTGGCGGTCGAGCGCTACCTGCAAGTCATGCAGGCCCGCATGGGCCAGCGCTTGACCTGGCTGATCGACGTGGCGCCCGCGTTGCGCGACTTGCCGCTGCCCCCGGGCGTGCTGCTGACCCTGGTGGAAAACGCCATCCTGCACGGCCTGGAGCCCCAACTGGCGGGCGGCGAAGTACGCCTGAGCGCGCAGATCCAGGGCCAAATGGCCCACATCGACGTGGTGGACAACGGTCTGGGTCTGGGTGACGGTGCTGCCGAAGGCGTGGGGCTGAGCAACGTTCGCCAGCGCCTGGTTTGGGCCTGCGGCGACGCCGCACAGCTGGTGCTGCAGGCCGCCCCCCCAGCAGGGCGCCTGGGCTCACCTTGAACTGCCGCTTCCAAGGACCTGACCATGACCCGCGTGCTGATTGCCGACGACGAAGAGGCCCCCCGTGAGCAGCTGCGCTGGGCTCTGAACAAGGCTTGGCCGGCGGCCGAGCTGGTGGCCAGCGCGGTCAACGGCGCCGACGCCTGGGACAGCTTCCTGGAGTTTGAACCCGAGGTTTGCTTCCTGGACATCCGCATGCCGGGGCTGAGCGGCATCGACGTGGCGCGTCGCATCGGCGGCCAGGCGCAGGTGGTCTTTGTCACCGCGTATGACGACCACGCGCTGGCGGCCTTTGACGCCGGCGCGGTGGACTACCTGCTCAAGCCCATCGATGCCGAGCGCCTGAGCCAAACGGTGGCGCGTTTGCAGTCTCGCCTGGCTGTGGCCCCAGCCCTGCCGGGGCCTGACCTGCCGGTACGCGACCTGCCGGCGCCTGACCTGCCGAAGGCCGACCTTCAGTCACTGCTGCTACAGCTGTCCAGGCAGGCTCGGCGGCCGCCACATCTGAGCGTGCTGCAAGCGGCCGTCGGGCGCGAGGTGCGCATGATTCGCACCGACGAGGTCATCTACTTTGAAAGCGACAGCCGCTACACCCGCGTGGTCCATGGCGCCGGCGCTACCGCAGGCGACGCCTTGATCCGCACGCCCTTGAAAGAACTGCTGACGCAACTGGACGAGCAGCTGTTTTGGCAGGTGCACCGTTCGGTCATCGTCAACCACCGCCACGTGGCTGCGGCGGTGCGCGTGGACGAAGGACACATGCACCTGACGCTGCGGGGCAGGCCCGAGACCCTGCCGGTTTCTCGCCACTTTCAGGGCTTGTTCAAGGGTCAGTAACTAAGGGGCAGCCGTCGCAGCGCAGTTAGGATCAAGCCACCCCCAGACCATCGTCTAGCCATGTCCGTGATCCCCGTTCCCCGCTTCGACCAGTTCTACCGCCACCCCGAACTCACCCGACTGCTGCAGGACTATGCGGCAGCGGCACCCCAGCTGGTTGAGCTGCGCAGCATCGGCAAGAGCCATGAAGGGCGCGACATCTGGTTGTTGGTCCTGACCAACCCCAACACCGGCGCCGACACCGACAAGCCGGCGTTTTGGATCGACGGCAACATCCACGCCGCCGAGCTGACCGCCAGCACCGCCTGCCTGTATTGGTTGCACCAGCTGGTCAGCGGCTACCTGGCCGGCGACGCGCAAGCAGTGCACTTGCTCGACACCCGCGTGGTCTACATGGCGCCACGGCTCAACCCCGACGGTGCCGAGCTGGCGTTGGCCGACCAGCCGCGCCACATCCGCTCGTCAACACGCCCCTACCCCTTCGACGAAGAGCCCGTGGAGGGCCTGACCATCGAAGACGTGGACGGCGACGGCCGCATGCTGAGCATGCGCATTGCCGATCCACACGGCCCCTACAAGAAGCACCCGCAAGAGCCGCGCCTGATGGTGGCGCGCGAACCCGGCGAGTTTGGCGGCGACTACTACCGCATCATTCCCGAGGGCACACTGACCCACTTCGACGGCTTCAAGATCACCGCCAACCGCGACCGCGAAGGGCTGGACCTGAACCGCAACTTCCCGTCCAACTGGCGCCAGGAATTCCAGCAGCAAGGCGCTGGTCCCTACCCCGCCAGCGAACCCGAGGTGCGGGCGATGGTGGACTTTGTGGTGCAGCACCCCAACATCGGTGCGGCGGTCAGCTTTCACACCCACAGCGGCGTCATCCTGCGGCCCATGGGCTCGCAGAGAGACGACGACATGACGCCCGAAGACCTGTGGATGTACAAGCGGTTGTCGGACATCGGCGCCAAGCTCACCGGCTATCCCGCCGTCAGCATCTGGCACGACTTCAAGTACCACCCCAAAGAGCTGATCACTGGCACCCAGGACTGGCTTTATGAGCACCTGGGCGCGCTGTTCTGGACCGTGGAAATCTGGGCGCCCAACAAAGAGGCCGGCATCACCGACTACAAGTGGATCGAGTGGTACCGCGACCACCCCGTTGAAGACGACCTGAAGCTGCTGAAGTGGAGCGATGAGCAATGCGCCGGCCAGGCCCACGTCGACTGGTACGCCTACCGCCACCCCCAGCTGGGCATGGTGGAACTGGGTGGTTGGGACCGCATGAACTACTGGCGCAACCCGCCACCTCACTTGCGCGAACGCGAAGCCGCGCGTTTCCCGGCCTGGCTGATGCAGATCGGGCTGAGTCTGCCCAAGCTCGAAGTCCTGCGCGCCGAGGTCAGGTCGCTTGGCGAAGACACCTGGCGGATTCGGTTTGCGGTGGCCAACAGCGGCTACCTGCCTGCCTACGTCACCAAGCGGGCACTCGAACGCAAAACCGCGCGCGGAACGGTCTTCAACATCCACCTGCCCGCTGGCACCAGCCTGGTCACCGGCAAGGAGCGGGTTGAAGCCGCGCACCTCGAAGGCCATGCGCCCAAAGCCAGCCTGCAGGCGTTTTTGCCCAACCGCGAGATCACCGGCGACCGTGCCGTGGCCGAGTGGGTGGTGCGCGGTGTGCGTGGCACGGCCATCGCGCTGACCGCCAGCGCCGACCGGGCCGGAACGGTGCACACCGAAGTCACGCTGGACTGAGCCAGCTGGCCATGGCAGAGCCCGTCGCGCCAAGCTCACTGATCGACAGCTTCTCGACGCTGTTCGAGTTTCTGCCCATCGGCGCTTACCGCACGCTGCCCGACGGCCGCCAACTGCGCGCCAACCCGGCGCTGGTGCGCATGAACGGTTTTGCGTCCGAAGCCGAACAAATGCGCGAGGACTTCGACATCGCCCGAGAGTGGTACATCGACCCCAACCGGCGCACCCACTTCATGGCGCTGCTGGAGCGCGATGGTCAAGTCGCGGGCTTCGAGTCCGAGGTCCGCCGCTTCAAGACCGGCGAGACCTACTGGGTCAGCGAAAACGCCCACCTGGTGCGCGACGCCAGCGGCCACGCGCTGTACTACGAAGGCACGGTCGAAGAGATCACCGAGCGCGTGGCCGATCGCAAGGCGCTGGCGCGCAGCCGCGCGGAGTTGCGCCAGATCGTCGACCTGGTGCCGGGCTTCGTCTACCGCGTGCTGGTGCTGCCCAACGGCCAGCGACGCTGCACGTTCTGCAGCGCCGGGGTGCGCGAACTGTTCGAGGTTGAGCCCGAAGACGTGATGCGCGACGGGTTGCTGATGCACCAGCTGCGCCACCCCGAAGACCGGGCCCACATCGAGGTCGCCACCCACGCGGCGCGCCTGGCGCAACAGCCGCTGCAGCTGGAGTACCGCGTGCTGCTGGCCAGCGGGCGCGTCAAGTGGGTGCACCTGTTCAGCGCCTCGGCGCCCAGCGAGGAAGGCGCCGAGGTGCGTGTCGGCATGGCCTTCGACATCACGGCCCGCAAGCAGGCCGAGCTGGCGCTGCAAGAGAACAGCGACCTGTGGAAGCGGGCACTGGAAAGCAGCGGCGACGGCGTGTGGGACGTGAACCTGCGCGAAGGCACCGAGATCTACAGCCCGAAGTGCCGCGCGCTCTACGGCTACACGGTGCAGGAAATGCCCGACCGCCCTGGCGTGCTGGACGCCTGGACCCATCCTGACGACCTGGCTGGCATGCATGCCGCCCGCGAGGCCCACACCCAGGGCCTCACATCCACCTACATCAACGAACACCGCGTGCGCTGCAAGGACGGGCAGTGGAAGTGGATCCTGTCGCGCGGCACCGCGATCAGCCGTGATCAGCAGGGCCGGCCACTGCGCGTGGTCGGCACTCACACCGACATCACGGCCGAGAAGGAAGCGCTGGCGCTGCGCCTGGAGCGTGACCGCGCCGCGGCGGCCGACCTGGCCAAGTCGCAGTTTCTGTCGCGTGTCAGCCACGAGCTGCGCACGCCGCTGAATGCCATCCTGGGGTTTGCCCAGCTTCTGGAGCTGCACCCCGGTGATGGCGAACGGCAGCGGCACTGGAACCAGCTCAGCCTGGCCAGCGGACGCCACCTCTTGTCCTTGGTCGACGACATCCTGGACCTGAGCAGCATCGAAACCGGTCAGCTGGCCATGCGTCTGGAACCGGTGAATTTGCTTGCGGTGATCGAAGCCGCCTGGACGATGCTGGCGGCACCAGCTCAAGCGCAGCAGTTGACGCTGCACAACCACGTGGGTGCCGAGCCGGCCGCCCGTGTTCTGGCCGACCCCAAGCGGCTTCAGCAGGTGGTGAGCAACCTGCTGTCGAATGCCATCAAGTACAACCGACCCGGCGGTTGGGTGCGTCTGTCGGTGATTCGCACGGGGCATCAGCTGACACTGCAGGTGGCCGACAGTGGCTGCGGCATGGACGACAGCCAACTGCAGCGGCTGTTCAGTCCATTCGACCGGCTGGGCGCAGAACGTGGCACCGTCACCGGAACCGGACTCGGACTGGCCTTGTCGCGCCAGCTGGTCCAAGCCATGGGTGGGCGCATCGAGGTGCAAAGCCAAGCGGCGCGGGGCAGCACCTTCAGCGTGGTCTTGCCGGCCGCCTGAAGCGTCGGCGCGGCGGCGCCCCCACCGCTCAGTTCAGTTCAGCTCAGCTCAGCGACGCTCGAACTTGAACACCGCCACGCTGGCCAACAGGTTGGGCCAGTGCCGCACCACACGCCCGTCTTGCAAACCAAAGCGGTCGCTGACCGCCAGGCCGCACGTGGCCGCCAGCACCTCGAAGTCGGCCAAGGTGCCGACGCGGATGTTGGGCGTGTCGTACCACTGGTAGGGCAGCGCCCGCGTCACCGGCATGCGCCCAGTCAGCACATGCAGGCGGTTGGGCCAATGCGCAAAGTTGGGAAAGGCGACGATGCCAATCCGCCCGACCCGCGCCGTCTCCTTGAGCATGCGCTCGGTGTTGCGCAGGTGTTGCAGCGTGTCGACCTGCAGCACCACGTCAAAGCTGGCGTCGTCAAACAGCGCCAGCCCTTCTTCCAGGTTGAGCTGGATCACGTTGACGCCGCGCTGCACGCACGCATGCACGTTGGCGTCGTCGATCTCGATGCCGTAGCCGCTGCAGCCCTTGTGCTGCTGCAACCAGGCCAGCATTTCGCCGTTGCCACAGCCCAGGTCCAGCACGCGGCTGCCGGCCGGCACCAGCTCGGCAATCAGCTCCAGGTCTTTGCGCTCGCTCATGTTGTGCTGAAGTCGGCCGCGACCCGTTTGAAATAGGCCCGCATCACGGCGTGGTAACGCGGGTCGTCGAGCAAAAAGGCATCGTGCCCGTGCGGCGCCTCGATCTCGGCATAGCTGACGTTGATCTGGTTGTCGACCAAGGCCTTGACGATTTCGCGGCTGCGGCTGGGCGAAAAACGCCAGTCGGTGGTGAAGCTCACCAGCAAGAAGCGTTTGTCGCGCGCCGCTTCGAAGGCGCGGGTCAGGCTGCCGCCATGGGCTTTGGCAGGATCAAAATAGTCCAGCGCCCGGGTGATCAGCAAGTAGGTGTTGGCGTCGAAGTACTCGCTGAACTTGTCGCCCTGGTGGCGCAGGTAGCTCTCGATCTGGAACTCGATGTCCTGCGTGGTGTAGCCCAGCACACCACCCGGCCCGCCGCGCAGTTCACGGCCGAACTTGGCCTCCATCGCGTCGTCGCTCAAATAGGTGATGTGGCCGATCATGCGGGCCACGCGCAAGCCGCGTTTGGGCAGCGTGCCCTGGGCCAGGTAGTGGCCGCCGTGGAAGTCGGGGTCGGTGACGATGGCGCGGCGGGCCACTTCATTGAAGGCAATGTTCTGCGCGCTCAAGTTCGGCGCCGTGGCCACGGCCACACAGTGGCGCAAACGCTGCGGGTGGCGCAGCGTCCAGTCCAGGGCCTGCATGCCGCCCAGGCTGCCACCCAGCACCGCAGCCAGCTGCTCGATGCCCAGGCGCTGCACCAGGCGCACCTGCGCGTCGACCCAGTCTTCCACCGTCACCACCGGGAAATCGGCCCCATAAATCCGGCCGGTGGAGGGGTTGACATGGGTCGGGCCGGTGGAGCCGAAACAAGACCCCGGGTTGTTGACGCCGATGACAAAAAACCGGTTGGTGTCCAGCGGTTTACCCGGGCCCACCAGGTTGTCCCACCAGCCCAGGCTGCCGTCTTCGTGCAAGCCCGCCACGTGGTGGCTGGCGTTGAGCGCATGGCAGACCAGCACGGCATTGCTGCGCTCGGCGTTGAGCTGGCCGTAGGTCTCGTAGGTCAACTGGTAGTCGGACAGCACCGCACCGCTCTGCAGCGCCAAGGGCTCGCTGAAGTGCGTCTGCTGGGGGGTGACTCGTCCTGTCGGTGCCATGTCCAAGAAGTGCAAGACCTCGGCGCCGCTTCGAGCTGCCACGCTTGAAAGGTGGCACCTGTTTAGCGGCATTTGTTAAGCGCCCGCAAGCCGGAGCAAATCAGCGCTGTTAGAGAAAAAGTATACACAGCAGGCATCATGTGCACGCGGCCTTGGGCGGGCAGGAGCATCTGATGGCTTGGTTCGATGGATTTGAAGACCGGCGTTACACCGTGGGCGACATCGCGTTGCGCGCCCGCACGGGCGGCAACCCTGAGGGCCCGCCGCTGCTGCTGGTGCACGGGTTTCCCCAGACCAGCGCGATGTGGCATCGCGTGGCCCTGCAACTGGCGCCGCACTTTGCGCTGGTGCTGCCAGACCTGCGCGGCTACGGCGAGTCGGACAAGCCGGTGGGCGCCGCTGACCACGCCAACTACAGCAAACGCAGCATGGCGCTCGACCTGCATGGCCTGATGCGCAGCCTGGGTCACGACCGTTACTTCGTTGCCGGCCATGACCGCGGTGCGCGGGTGGTGCACCGCCTGGCGCTGGACCAACCGCAGGCCGTGCGGCGCCTGGCGTTGATCGACATCGTGCCGACGCTGGACATGTTTGACGCCACCGACATGCGCTTTGCCAGCGCCTACTACCACTGGTTTTTCTTGATCCAGCCCACACCGCACCCCGAACGGATGATTGGCGCCGACCCCGCGGGCTACGCGCGCTGGAAGCTGGGCGGCTGGGGCTCGCTCGGCCACAAGTTCTACGAACCGGAGGCTATGGCCGAGTACCTGCGCTGCTTCAGCCAGCCCGAAGCCGTGCATGGCGCCTGCGAGGACTACCGTGCCAGTGCCACCGTCGACCTGGAGCACGACCGGACATCCAGAAGGGACGGCCGCCAGGTGCAGTGCGACCTGCATGTGCTGTGGGGCACCCGCGGGGTGATCCACGCCCTGTTCGATCCGTTGGCGCTGTGGCGCGCGCAGTGTTCGGCGCGGGTCAGCGGGCTGGCCATGCCCGCCGGTCACTTCCTGGCCGAAGAGCTTCCACAAGAAACCTCTCAGCAGTTGCTGGCCTTTTTCAGAAGCTGAACTGGTCGCGTTATATGGGTTAACTCGCAGCCCCGGCATCCCTGCCGCCCGCATACGATCGCGGTCCCAGCAAAGCCCAGAAGGAACCACCCATGCACGAGTGGCTGCACAGGATCGACTCGTACTTTCCGGTCAGGCACACCGTTTGGTTGCTGAGCGCTGTCGGGACCCTGCTCTTTGCGTTCACCTACATCGCCTTCGGCGTGGGTGGGGCGGCGGCCTTGGTGTGCCTGTTTCTGACCGGCCTGGGTTGGCGTGACACACGCCAACGCCGCCACTCGGTGCTGCGCAACTACCCGGTCATCGGGCACCTGCGCTTTTTGCTGGAGTTCATCCGCCCCGAGATCCGCCAGTACTTCATCGAGAGCGACCACGAGGCCGCGCCGTTTTCGCGCCAGCAGCGCAGCTTGGTCTATCAGCGCGCCAAGGGCGACGGCGACAAGCGACCCTTTGGCACCCAGCTCGATGTCAACGCCGTCGGCTAAGAGTGGATCAACCATTCCATGGCGCCCACCGTGCTGGCTGCGCATGACTTCCGCCTGACCATTGGCGCAGGCGGCACCAGCTGCACCCAGCCCTACAGCGCCAGCGTGTTCAACATCTCGGCGATGAGCTTTGGCGCGCTCAGCGCCAACGCGGTGCTGGCCCTCAATGGCGGCGCCAAACGCGGCAACTTTGCCCACGACACCGGTGAAGGTTCGATCAGCCAGCACCACCGGGTGCACGGCGGCGACCTGATCTGGGAAATCGGCTCCGGCTACTTCGGTTGCCGCAACGACGACGGCAGCTTCAGCGAAGAGCGCTTCACCGCCAACGCACTGGACCCGCAGGTCAAGATGATCGAGCTCAAGCTCAGCCAAGGCGCCAAACCCGGCCACGGTGGGGTTCTGCCGGGCCCCAAGGTGACGCCGGAAATCGCCGCAGCGCGTGGTGTGCCGGTGGGTGTGGACTGCGTCAGCCCGGCCAACCACGGCGCCTTCAAGACCCCGGTTCAGATGATGGAGTTCATCGACCGACTGCGACGGCTGTCCGGTGGCAAGCCCACCGGCTTCAAGCTGTGCATCGGCCACCCGTGGGAATGGTTCGCGATCTGCAAGGCCATGCTCGACACCGGCATCCTGCCCGACTTCATCGTGGTCGATGGTGCCGAAGGCGGCACCGGGGCGGCACCGCTGGAGTTCACCGACCATGTGGGCGCGCCGCTGCAAGAAGGCCTGCTGTTGGTGCACAACACATTGATGGGCCTGAACCTGCGCTCACGCATCAAGATCGGCTGCGCCGGCAAGGTCGTCAGCGCGTTTGACATCGCACGCAACATGGCCCTGGGCGCCGACTGGTGCAACTCGGCGCGCGGCTTCATGTTTGCGTTGGGCTGCATTCAAGCCCAAACCTGCCACACCGGCAGTTGCCCCACCGGCGTGACCACCCAGGACCCGGTACGCCAGCAGGCGCTGTGGGTGCCCACCAAGACCGAGCGGGTCTGGCGCTTTCACCAAAACACCTTGGAGGCACTGAAGGAATTGGTGCAGGCGGCGGGCCTGGACCACCCCAACCAGATCACCGCCTCCCACATCGTGCGGCGCATGGCCGACAACGACGTGCGCCTGCTGGCCAATCAGCTGTCGTTCATCAAGCCGGGCGCCTTGCTTGCGGCGATGGAAGACCGCGGCGAGTGGCCGCACAACGTCTTCAAGTTGTATTGGCCGCTGGCGCAGAGCGGCAGCTTTCAGGCCGTGAAGGCCCCTGTGGTGGCCTGAAGGGTGGCCTGAGGAGTGGCCTGAGCGACGGCCGAGTCAAAAGCCCGTGTGGCGACCTGAACAACCCGCCGACCGCCCAACGCAGGTTTCAGGCCACCGGCGGCGCGGTGTCGACAAAGCTCGGCCGTGCCGACAACTTGTCGTAGAGCTTGTGCAGGTTGGGGTAGCTGGTGCGCCAGTCGATGTGCGCAAAGCGGAAGTCCAGGTAGCCCAGGGCACTGCCCACCGCCACATCGGCCAGCGTGAAGGCGTTGCCATGGCACCAGGGTTTTTCGCCCAGGCCCTGGCTCATGCTTTGCAATGCGGCATGCACGCGGCTCATCTGGCGGTCGATCCAGACCTGCGAGCGCTGCTGGGCGCTGCGTCCGGCCCAGGTGGCCTCCAGGCGGGCCAGGATGCTGGCGTCCAGCAAACCGTCGGCCAGGGCTTCCCAGGTGCGAACTTCGATGCGTTCACGCCCGCTGGGTGGAATCAGCTTGCCCACCGGCGACAGCGTGTCCAGGTATTCCACGATCACGCGCGAATCAAAAACAGCCTCGCCGCCCTCCATCACCAAGCAGGGCACCTTGCCCAGAGGGTTGCTCTTGAGGATGCTGTCCTGGCCCCAGACGTCTTCCAGTTCCAGCTGGCAGTCGAGCTTTTTCTCGGCCATCACGATGCGCACTTTGCGCACATAGGGGCTGGTGAGTGATCCAAGCAGTTTCATTTTTTGTGAGCCGAGCTCTTTCCCTGTGTCCGACCCATTCTAGCGATGGGGCCCCGCGGGTGTTGGCAGCCCCTGTCGCGTGAAATCCACGCGGCTCGGCCGGCCCGGCAGTGACAACTCCGCCACCTGCGGGGCCATCCGTGACAAGACCTGTCCGCCACGCACCACCAGCAGCCTGGGTGCGCGCAGGCGGATGGCCTCTTCGGGAGATGAAGCCTGCAGCAGCACAAAGTCGGCGCGGCAGCCCGGCGCCAGTCCGTAGCCGCTCAGCCCCATCACCTGGGCGGCATTCACCGTGACCGCGTCAAAACATTGGCGTTGGCCTTGCACCGATGTCATCTGCGCCACGTGCAAGCCCATCGCCGCCACCTCCAGCATGTCGCCCGATCCCAGCGCGTACCAGGGGTCCATCACGCAGTCATGGCCAAAGGCCACGTTGACGCCGGCAGCCATCAACTCGGGCACGCGGGTCATGCCGCGTCGCTTGGGGTAGCTGTCGTGCCGCCCCTGCAAGGTGATGTTGATCAGCGGGTTGGCCACCACATGCACCTGGCTTTCTTGAATCAGCGGCAGCAGTTTGCTGACGTAGTAGTTGTCCATCGAATGCATCGAGGTCAGGTGGGAGCCGGTCACGCGGCCCTGCAAGCCCAGGCGCTGGGTCTGGTAGGCCAACGACTCGATGTGACGCGACAGCGGATCGTCGCTTTCATCGCAGTGCATGTCGACCATCAGGCCCCGATCGGCAGCCAGTTCGCACAGCAGACGCACACTTTCCGCACCTTCGGGCATGGTCCGCTCAAAGTGCGGGATGCCGCCCACCACATCCACCCCCAGGTCGAGCGCCCGCATCAGGTTGTGCATGGCGCCCGGCGAGCGCAACACACCGTCCTGGGGGAAAGCCACCAACTGCAAGTCCAGGTAAGGCGCCACCTGGCGTTTGACCTGCAGCAGCGCACGCACCGCCAGCAAGCGTTCATCGCAGACGTCGACATGCGATCGGATCGCCAACAAGCCCCTGGCCACGGCCCAGTCGCAATAGTGCAGCGCACGTTCAGCGATGGCCTCTTCCGTCAACAAAGGCTTGAGTTCGCCCCACAGCGCGATGCCCTCGAGCAGCGTGCCGCTGGCATTGACCCGGGGCAAGCCGTGGCTGAGCGTGGCGTCCATGTGAAAGTGCGCATCGACAAAGGGCGGCGACAGCAGCGCGCCGTTGGCCTGTACTTCCGGCACACCGGGCGGCGCGGCCAGGGCGGGCGCCAACGCTGCGATGCGGCCATTCAGGGCCAGCACATCGACGGCGGTGCGGCCGTCCGGCAAAGTGGCGTTGCGAATCAGCAGGTCAGCGGGCATGGCGTCAAGTCCTTGGGCAAGTGGGCAGCATAAGTCCAGGCTGGCGGTAGGGCTTGCACCGGCCTGCTCCAGCGCCCGGCGGGCGGGGTTTGCATTGCGTCACGAGAGCGCCATAAAAGTGATGTGGTCAGCCGCTTGTCAGGCCGCAAAAACGGGAGCACACTGGATTCAACCAGCCTGCCTTCGGCGTTCTGCCAATCCTCCCCTTCCCCCTCTCCTCACCTTCCGCTTCCCCCCGTGGTTGGCCACTTCACGGCCAGCCTTTCTTTCCCCTCGCAAAGGAGGTTCTGATGAACTTGACGATCAGCGGCCATCACCTGGAAGTTACCCCGGCCTTGAGAGAGTACGTGCTCACCAAGCTGGACCGCGTGACCAGGCACTTTGATCAGGTGGTCGACGTCACCGTGCTTTTGACGGTGGAAAAGATGAAGGAAAAGGAACGACGGCAAAAGGCCGAAGTGACGCTGCATGTGAAGGGCCGCGACATTTTTGTTGAGCAGTCTGCCGAAGACCTTTATGCCGCGATTGACCAGTTGATGGACAAATTGGACCGGCAGGTGGTGCGCCACAAAGATCGGTTGCAAGACCACCACCACGTTTCACCCAAGCGCGCGGCGGCCAGCACGCCGTAAATCGCTGCCACGCCACCCGACGGCCCCGAGGGGCCGTTTTGCATGCCCGGCCCCACAGGTCAATGGGTGTTGCTGCAGCGCCGCATGAGCCACAAAACCACCTGTTTCGGGGCTTTGGTCTGGGCATGGGGCGCCCAGGCGGTTGCTATCATGCCCAGCTCAAGAAACACCTTCGTTCGCACGGTGGCCTGTCGGCCCCAGCGCGATGAGGAATGGTCCCATGAACCGACTTGCCGCCATCCTCCCTGCCAGCAACGTGCTGGTCAATATCGACGCGACCAGCAAAAAACGCGTCTTCGAACAGGCGGGTTTGCTGTTCGAGAACCAACACGCCATCGCGCGAGGCATGGTCACGGACAACCTGTTTGCGCGCGAGCGGCTGGGTTCCACCGGCCTGGGCCACGCCGTGGCCATTCCGCACGGGCGCATCAAAGGCTTGAAGAACCCGCTGGCGGCGGTGGTTCGGGTGACGCAGCCCATTCCTTTCGACGCGCCCGACGACGAACCCGTGGCCCTGCTGATCTTTCTGCTGGTGCCGGAAGCAGCCACCCAGCGGCACCTGGAAATCCTGTCCGAGATCGCCGAAATGCTGTCCGACCGCGAATTGCGCGAGCGGCTCAAGACCGAGCCCGAAGCGGCCGGTGTGCACAAACTGATCGCCGACTGGGAACCGCTGAAGTCGGTCGCCTGAGCGCGTGAGCCAGCGCCGCGCTCAAGCCACGGCCTGGATCCGGTTGCGCCGGTCGGCAGCCTGCTTGTCTTCGAAAAGCTGCACCTGCAGGGAGCGTAGGCGCCCATGAAACCAACCTCGATCAGCGCCGAGTCGCTGTTTGAAGCGCATCGAGAAGCCCTGCACTGGGAATGGGTAGCGGGCCACGCCCACCCTGAGCGCCGCTTTGACGACGAGGCGGTGCGCGACGCCCGCTCGGCTGCCGACCTGGTCGGCTACCTCAACTACATCCACCCCTACCGGGTGCAGATCGTCGGCCGGCGGGAAACCGCCTACCTGACCCGCTCCACCGCCGAGGACCAGGAGCGCCGCATTTCGCGCATCGTCACGCTGGAGCCACCGGTGATCATCGTGGCCGACGGCCAGGCGGCCCCACCACGGCTGGTGGCGATGTGCGACCGCGCCGACATTCCCCTCTTTGTGACCCAGGATTCAGCCGGTCATGTGATCGACCTGGTGCGCAGCTACCTGGGCCAGCACTTTGCCGAACGCACCACGCGCCACGGTGTGTTCATGGACATCCTGGGCCTGGGCGTTTTACTCACCGGCGAATCCGGCCTGGGCAAGAGCGAATTGGGGCTGGAACTGGTTTCGCGCGGCCACGGCCTGGTGGCCGACGACGCGGTGGACATCTACCGCACCTCACAAACGTCACTCGAGGGCCGTTGCCCCGAACTGCTGAAGAACCTGCTCGAAGTGCGCGGCATCGGCCTGTTGGACATCAAGGCCATCTTTGGCGAAACCGCCGTGCGCCGCAAGATGCGGGTCAAGCTGATCGTTCACCTGGTGCGCAAGGAAACCATGGAACGCGACTTCGAGCGGCTGCCCTACGAGCCCTTGTTCGAAGACATCCTGGGCCTGCCGGTGCGCAAGGTCGTGATCGCCGTCGACGCCGGGCGCAACCTGGCCGTGCTGGTCGAAGCGGCGGTGCGCAACACCGTCTTGCAGCTGCGGGGCATCGACACCTACCAAGAGTTCATCAAGCGCCACCAGGCCGCGATGGAAGGCAAGGTCAGCGACGACTGAGCGCCACCCGGGCCAGGCCGCTACTTCTGGCGGTGCTCACACTGGGGTTTGGTGCAACGGGCGTAGAGCGCCAGCGAGTGCTCCTGCAGCTCGAAACCACGCGAAATGGTCACCTCGCGCTGGCGTTGCTCGATCTGCGGGTCAAAGAATTCTTCGACACGCCCGCAATCCAGACACACCAGGTGGTCGTGGTGCTGGCCTTCGTTGAGTTCGAAGACCGCCTTGCCACTTTCGAAGTTGCTTCGCGTCAGCAGGCCCGCCTGCTCGAACTGCATCAGCACGCGGTAGACCGTGGCCAGCCCGATGTCCGCGTCTTCGGTCAACAATGCCTTGTAGACATCCTCGGCCGTCATGTGGCGCCGTGAGGTCTGTTGGAAGACTTCGAGGATCTTGATGCGTGGCAAGGTGGCCTTGAGGCCGCTGCTCTTGATTTCGTCGGCGTGTTTCAACCAGCCCTCCCGTGCATGCCGCTGACCCCTGTTGGCGCTCTTCGCGCCGCAAAAGGACCGCCCGCTAGAATTCGGCGATCATAGCCAGCGGGGGCCTGCTCCGTCGCCCCTCCCTTTGCTTGTCTCGGCGCCCGGCCCTGCGGGGCGCCTCACCCAGCCTGCCCATGCGTCGACTTCTGTTCATCACCTGCACCCTCGCCGCTGGCAGCTTGCTTTCGGGCTGCGAATCGCTGCAGCGCACGGACAGCCTGTTTGGCGTGATCACGCCTTACCGCATCGACATCGTGCAGGGCAACGCCGTCACCAAAGAACAGGCCGAGCTGGTCAAGCCGGGGCTGAGCAAACTGCAGGTGCGCGACATCCTGGGCACGCCCTTGGTGGCCGACCCCTTCCACGCCTCGCGCTGGGACTACATTTTCACGCTGCGCCGGCCCGGCACCGAAGTGCAGCGCCGCAGCGTGGTGGTCACTTTTGAAGGCGACGTGGTCAAGGGTGTGACCGCTCCGGACCTGCCGTCGGAGCGCGAGTTTGTGGCTTCCATCAGCCGCTTCAAAGACCCCCGCGCAGCCAAGCTCGAGTTGACCGACGACGAGCGCAAGGCCTTGCCGCTGCCGGTGCGCCGCGAGGCTCCGGTGGCCGAGCCCGTGGGCCCGGTGCGCGAGTACCCGCCGCTGGACAAGGGCTGAGCAGCGGCCCCGCCATGCTCAACGTTGCCATCGCCGGCAGCTCGGGCCGCATGGGCCGCATGCTGCTGGAAGCCGTGCTGGCCGACCCCGGCGCCCGCCTGAGCGGGGCGCTGGACATCCCGGGCAGCGCTGCGCTGGGCCAAGATGCCACCGCGGCCTGGGGCCACACCAGTGGCGTCGCCGTCACCGCCGATCTGCACCAGGGGCTGCAGGGCGCCGACGTGCTGATCGACTTCACCCGGCCCGAGGGCACCCTGGCCCACCTGGCGGTGTGCCGCGAACTGGGCGTGCGCGCGGTCATCGGCACCACGGGCTTCAGCCCTGAGCAAAAGGCCGCGCTGGCGGCGCACGGCCAACACATCGGCATCGTCTGGGCGCCCAACATGAGCGTGGGCGTCAACGTCATGCTGCGCCTGCTGGACCTGGCCACTCGCTCGCTGGGCGAGGGCTACGACGTCGAGGTCATCGAGTCGCACCACAAGCACAAGATCGACGCCCCCAGCGGCACTGCGCTGGCGCTGGGCGAAGCCGTGGCCTGGGCGCGCGGTGTCGATCTGACGGCCCACGGGGTCTTTGCCCGCCACGGCCAAACCGGTGAGCGCCCGCCAGGTGCGATCGGTTTTGCCACCGTTCGTGGCGGCGACATCGTCGGCGAACACACCGTGATGTTTGCCGGCGCTGGCGAGCGCATCGAGATCTCGCACAAGAGCAGCAGCCGCGCCAACTATGCCGACGGCAGCCTGCGTGCCGCGCACTTTGTCGCCACCCGGGGCCCGGGCTTGTACGGCATGGCCGACGTGCTGGGCTTGGCACCCCTCTGAAGGCACCCATGGGCGGACTGCAGCAATTCTGGTCCAGCACCGACGGCGTCGGGCGCGCCGTCGCGCTGCTGCTGCTGGCCATGTCGGTTTGTGCCTGGGTTCTGATCTTGTGGAAGGGCTGGGTGTTGCGGCGGGCGGCGGCCGACATCGCACGCGCCGTGCCGGCGTTCTGGGACGCGCCCCAGCTCGACGACGCGGCCGCCCGGCTGGCCGTGATGGACCGCGAAAACGTGTTGCTGCCGTTGCTGACCGCAGCGCGAGCGCTGCCCGCTGCACAAACGCTGGAAGCTTTTGGCAAAACCGAATCACAGCTCACGCGCCGACTGCGCGACGCCTTGCACCGGGGCTTGTCACACCTGCAGTTTGGCCAGGTGGTGCTGGCCAGCATCGGCAGCACCGCGCCGTTTGTGGGTTTGTTCGGCACCGTCTGGGGCATCTACCACGCGCTGGCGGGCATGGCGGCGGCCGGCGGCATCACCATCGACAAGGTCAGCGGGCCCATAGGTGAAGCGCTGATCATGACCGCCGCCGGCATTGCCGTGGCGGTACCGGCGGTGCTGGCCTACAACGCCTTCGGCAAGATGATCGCGGCCACCGAAGCTGAACTCGAAGGCTTTGCCCACGACCTGCGCGAGCTGCTCTCGGCCCCGGATTCGACGCGTTCACCCGCAGCCTCGGGGGCCGAATCAGAAAACCCCATGTCTGAGCGGGCAAGGGGCCGCTGACCATGGCCTTTGGCCGCCTGGAACGCAACCCGGGCGCGCAGCCCATGAGCGACATCAACATGACGCCGCTGATCGATGTGATGCTGGTGCTGCTGGTGATCTTCATCATCACCGCGCCTTTGATGACCAGCAGCTTGCGCCTGGACCTGCCCAAGACCGCCGCCGCCAGCAGCAGCGACGCCAGTGCCTTTGTGGCGTTGGCGCTGGACGCCGAGGGCCGCCTGTTTCTGGGCGACCAGGAGCTGGTCCCCAACAAGGCCCGTGAGTTGATCAGCGCCCGCGTGCGCGAAGCCGCGCGGCGCGACCCCGGCACCGAAGTGCAACTGCGCGCCGACAGCAAGGTGCCCTACGGTCGGGTGGCCGAATTGATCGGCTGGGTGCAAGACGCCGGGCTGAACCGCATAGGCCTTGTGACCGAGGCCGCTGGGGCCGCCACCGGGACCTCCACCCCCTAGAGCCGTCCCTACAATCGGCGGATGAACGAGAAATACGACCCCGCCGAAGTCGAGTCTTCCGCCCAGGCGCATTGGCAGTCCACTGGCGCCCACCGCGTCACCGAAGACCCCTCGCGACCCAAGTTCTACGCCTGCAGCATGCTGCCCTACCCCAGCGGCAAGCTGCACATGGGCCACGTGCGCAACTACACCATCAACGACATGATGGCGCGCTACCTGCGCATGAAGGGCATGAACGTGCTGATGCCCATGGGCTGGGACGCTTTTGGTCTGCCGGCCGAAAACGCGGCCATGGACAACAACGTGCCGCCTGAAAAGTGGACGCGCGCCAACATCGCCGACATGAAGAGCCAGATGCAGCCCTTGGGCCTGGCCTTCGACTGGAGCCGCGAGCTCGCCACCTGCGACCCCGAGTACTACAAGTGGAACCAGTGGTTCTTCTTGAAGATGCTGGAAAAGGGCATCGCCTACAAAAAGACGCAGATCGTCAACTGGGACCCGGTCGACCAGACCGTGCTGGCCAACGAGCAGGTGGTGGACGGGCGCGGCTGGCGCAGCAACGCCATCGTCGAAAAGCGCGAAATTCCGGGCTACTACCTGGCCATCACGCACTACGCCGATGAGCTGCTGGCGGGTGTCAACGACACCACCCACCCGCACTACCTGGAAGGCTGGCCCGAGCGGGTGCGCCTGATGCAGGAGCACTGGATCGGCAAGAGCGAGGGCGTGCGCTTTGCCTTCACCCACGACATCCGGGGCGCCGATGGCCAAGCGATTCAAGACGGGCGCATGTACGTCTTCACCACGCGTGTGGACACCATCGAAGGCGTCACCTTCTGCGCGGTGGCGCCCGAGCACCCGCTGGCCAGCCACGCCGCCACCGGCAACCCGGCCTTGGCCGCATTCATCGAAAAATGCAAAAAAGGCGGCACCACCGAAGCCGAGCTGGCGCTGAGAGAAAAGGAAGGCATGCCCACCGGGCTGCGGGTCCAGCACCCGTTGACCGACGAACAGATCCCGGTCTGGGTGGGCAACTACGTGCTGATGGGCTATGGCGACGGCGCCGTGATGGGGGTGCCTGCCCACGACGAACGCGACTTTGCGTTCGCCAAGAAGTACGGTCTGCCGATCCAGCAGGTCATCCACATCGATGGCCAGCACTACAGCTACGACCATTGGCAAGACTGGTACGCCGACAAGGCGCGCGGCATCACCATCAACAGCGGTGTCTACAGCGGCCTGCAGCACAAGCCGGCGGTCAACGCCATTGCGGCGGCGCTGCACGCCAAGGGCTTGGGCGACAAGAAGACCACCTGGCGCCTGCGCGACTGGGGCATCAGCCGCCAGCGCTACTGGGGCACGCCGATCCCCATCATCCACTGCGACAGCTGTGGCTCGGTGCCGGTGCCCGAAAAAGACCTGCCGGTGATCCTGCCGCCCGATTTGGTGCCCGACGGCAGCGGCAGCCCGCTGAAGAAGTGCGAGTCCTTCCTGAACGTGGCCTGCCCGCAGTGTGGCAAAGCCGCGCGGCGCGAAACCGACACCATGGACACCTTTGTCGACAGCGCCTGGTACTACATGCGCTACTGCTGCCCCGGCAACAACGACAGCATGGTCGACGAGCGCAACGATTACTGGATGCCGATGGACCAGTACATCGGCGGCATCGAACACGCGGTGCTGCACCTGCTGTACGCACGTTTTTGGACCAAGGCCATGCGCGACCTGGGCCTGGTCAAGTTCAGCGAGCCCTTCACCAAGCTGTTCACGCAGGGCATGCTGCTCAACGAGAGCTACTTCCGCGAAGAAGCTGGCGGCAAAACGCGCTGGTTCTATCCCAGCGAAGTCGACGTCACCTTCGACGACAAGGGCCACCCCACGGGCGCCACGGCCAAGGCCGACGGACAGCCGGTGCGCCTGGGCGGCATCGAAAAGATGTCCAAGAGCAAGAACAACGTGGTCGAGCCGAAGGACACTATCGCCAAGTTTGGCGCCGACACCGCGCGGGTCTTCACCATGTTTGCCGGGCCGCCCGACCAAAGCGCGGCTTGGTCCGACTCGGGCGCCGAGGGCAGCTACCGCTTCCTGCGCCGCCTGTGGGCCAGTGCCGTGCGCCTGCAGCCCCGCCTGGCTTCGGCTGCGGCCACGTTGGACGGCGTGTCGCCGCAAGCGGCCACGCTGCGCCGCGACATGCACCTGCTGCTGCGCCAGATCAGCCACGACTACGACCGCATGCAATACAACACGGTCATCTCGGGTTCGATGAAGATGCTCAACGCCATCGACGACGCCAAGCTGGCCAGCAGCCCGGCCGATGCCGCCGCGCTGGTTGAGGCGATGGGCATGTTGCTGCGCGCGCTCTACCCCGCAGCGCCGCACATCACCCACGCGCTGTGGCAGGACCTGGGCCTGCA
>JANMHH010000086.1:0-11373 GCA_031375065.1 Rubrivivax sp.
ACCGGCAAATTCTTGACGCTTGAGACCCTGCAAGGCCACCTGGACCGCGGCGCCAAGCGTGTGATCGTGGCCGCGCCGGTGAAGGTGGGCGGCGTGTTGAACATCGTGGTCGGCATCAACCACCACCTGTACCAGCCCGCCGATCACCGCATCGTCACCGCCGCCAGCTGCACCACCAACTGCCTGGCGCCGGTGGTCAAGGTGGTGCACGAAGCGCTGGGCATACGGCACGGCCAGATCACCACCATCCACGACCCGACCAACACCAACCTGATGGTCGACGCGCCGCACAAAGACCTGCGCCGCGCACGCAGCGCCATGCTCAGCCTGGCGCCCACCACCACCGGCAGCGCCACCGCCATCACGCTGATCTACCCCGAGTTGAAAGGCAAGCTGGACGGCCATGCGGTGCGCGCGCCGGTGCTCAATGCATCACTGACCGACTGTGTGTTTGAACTGAAGCGCGAAACCACGGCCATGGAGGTCAACCGCCTCTTTGCGCAAGCCGCGGCGGGCCCGCTGGCCGGCATCCTGGGATACGAAGAACGGCCCTTGGTCAGTGCCGACTACGCCGGCGACACGCGCTCTTCGATCATCGACGCGCTGTCCACGCTGGTCACCGACGGCACCTTGCTCAAGGTCTACGCCTGGTACGACAACGAGATGGGCTACGCCTGCCGCATGGTGGACCTGGCTTGCCACATGGACAGCCTGGGTCTTTGAAGACCATGGCAACGGGCATCAGCGCAGACGGCAGCCCCCCACACGGCGCCCGTCACTACGCCATCGTCACCGCCGCCTACTGGGGCTTCACGCTCACCGACGGTGCGCTGCGCATGTTGGTGCTGCTGCACTTCTACCGCCTGGGCTACTCACCGTTCACGCTGGCCTTTTTGTTCTTGCTGTACGAAGCCATGGGCGTGGTGGCCAATTTGCTGGGCGGCTGGCTGGCCACACGTTATGGCATCCAGCGCATGCTGGTGGTGGGCCTGTTGACGCAGATCGCCGGTTTCCTGTTGCTGTCGCAGTTGTCGCCCAGCTGGACGGCGGCCATGTCGGTGGCCTGGGTGGTGCTGGCGCAGGGCGTCTGCGGCATTGCCAAGGACCTGACCAAAACGGCCAGCAAATCGGCCATCAAGCTCACCGCAGGCACCGCATCGGGTCAGTTGTTCAAGTGGGTGGCCTGGTTCACTGGCAGCAAAAACGCGATGAAGGGCGTGGGCTTTTTCCTGGGCGGGCTGCTGCTCGACCAGCTGGGGTTCGCGCAGTCGCTGTGGGCCATGGCCGCTTTGCTGGCGCTGGTGCTGGCCGCTGTGGTGCTGTGGGTGCCGCCGTTGATGGGCAAAGCCCAGGCTTCAAAGTCAGCCAAGGAGTTGTTCGCGAAGAACCGCGCCATCAACCTGCTGGCCGCTGCGCGGGTGGTGTTGTTTGGCGCGCGCGACGTGTGGTTTGTGGTGGGCGTGCCGGTGTTTCTGTACGCATCGGGCTGGACCTTCACCATGGTGGGCGCCTTCTTGGCCACCTGGACCATCGGCTACGGCCTGGTGCAGGCGCTGGCACCCATCCTGGTCAAGCGCAGCCCGGACGGCCTGAGCACCGAAGTGCCTGCAGCGCGCCTGTGGTCGGCGGCGCTGGCTTTGGTGCCTGTGGCACTGGCCGTGGCGGTGGCACAGCAGGTGCCGCAGCTGGAATGGGTGGTGGTTGGCGGCCTGGGCCTGTTTGGCCTGGCGTTTGCGGTCAACTCGTCGGTTCACTCCTACCTGATCCTGGCCTTTGCCGGTTCTGAAAAGGCCGCCGAGGACGTGGGCTTCTATTACGCCGCCAACGCCTTGGGCCGCTTCCTGGGCACCTTGCTGTCGGGCCTGCTCTACCAATGGGGCGGCTTGCTGGCGACGCTGTGTGCTTCGGCAGCGATGCTGGTCGCCTGCTGGCTGATCACGTTGGCCTTGCCGACCCGACTGGCCCTGACCCGGAGCCCTTGATGGAAGAAAAAACCGCCGTCACCGCCTTGGCCGCACTGGCACAAGGCATGCGCCTGCGCGTCTTTCGCGCGCTAATTAGCGCCGGGCCATTGGGGTTGACGCCCGGTGCGCTGTCGGTCACCTTGGGGGTGCCGGCGTCCACCCTGTCGTTTCACCTGAAGGAACTGCTGCATTCGGGCCTGGTGACGCAGGAACGTGATGGCAGACACCTGATCTACCGCCCTTCGATCAATCACATGAATGCGCTGCTGAGCTACCTGACGGCGCACTGCTGTCAGGGCGCCCAGACCGACTGCGACCTGGGCACCGCACCCTCTGGCACGGCCTGCACCACGTGCTGATCCACTCGTTTCATCCCGATTCAAGGACCCACCCTTTCAGGAGCAAAGCATGAATGACAAGATCTACCACGTGCTGTTTGTCTGCACCCACAACTCAGCGCGGTCCATCATGGCCGAAGGCATGTTGAACAGCATGGGGCATAGGCGGTTCAAGGCCTTTTCGGCGGGCAGTCAGCCCGGCGGGGTCGTCAACCCATTGGCCCTGAAGACACTGGAATCCATGCACTTGCCGACCAACGGCTATCGCAGCAAGGACTGGAGCGAGTTTGCCCAGCCCCAGGCGCCAGCACTCGACTTCGTTTTCACCGTCTGCGACAACGCGGCCGGTGAGGTCTGCCCGGTCTGGCCCGGGCAACCGATGACGGCGCACTGGGGCGTGGCCGATCCGGCCGCCGTCCAAGGCAGCGACGAGCAAAAAGCCAAGGTCTTCTGGGACACCGCCGTGGTGCTGAAGCGCCGCATCGAACTGATGCTGGCCCTGCCTTTGCAATCGCTGGACAGAATGGCCATTCAGCGCGAGATCCGGGACATCGGCAGCCGCTGAAAAGGCGCCAACCCCCATGTCCAGAACCAAGAGCGCGCGTGAAGCGGTGCAGCCCGCGCCGATGAGCGTCTTCGAGCGCTACCTCACCGTCTGGGTGCTGTTGTGCATCGTCGTGGGCATCGGTTTGGGGCAATGGCTGCCCGGGCCTTTTCAGGCGGTGGGCCGCATGGAAGTGGCCCAGGTCAACCTGCCGGTCGGGCTGCTGATCTGGGTGATGATCATTCCGATGTTGTTGCGCGTCGACTTCGCGTCACTCGCGCAGGTCAGCCAGCACTGGCGCGGCATTGGCGTCACACTGTTTGTCAACTGGGCGGTCAAGCCGTTTTCGATGGCGCTGCTGGGCTGGATCTTCATCCGCCACGTCTTTGCGCCCTACCTGCCTGCGGATCAAACCGACAGCTACATCGCGGGCCTGATCCTGCTGGCCGCCGCGCCCTGCACGGCCATGGTGTTTGTGTGGAGCCGCTTGACCGGTGGGCACCCGATGTTCACGCTGTCGCAGGTGGCGCTGAACGACGCCATCATGGTCTTTGCCTTTGCGCCCATCGTGGCGCTGCTGCTGGGGCTGTCGTCCATCATCGTGCCGTGGGCGACGCTGATCACCTCGGTGGTTCTGTACATCGTCATTCCGGTGGCCCTTGCGCAGCTGTGGCGCAAGTTCCTGCTGGCGCGTGGGCCAGCGGCGCTGGAAGCCACGTTGGCCCGGATCGGGCCTTGGTCGATCAGCGCCTTGCTGGCCACGCTGGTGCTGCTGTTTGCCTTTCAGGGCCAGGCCATCCTGGCGCAGCCGCTGGTCATCGCCATGCTGGCCGTGCCGATCCTGATTCAGGTGCTCTTCAACTCGGCTCTGGCCTACTGGCTCAACCGCCGGCTGGGTGAGTCGCACGCCGTGGCCTGCCCTTCTGCGCTGATCGGCGCCAGCAATTTCTTCGAGCTGGCCGTGGCGGCCGCGATCAGCCTGTTCGGCTTTGAGTCGGGCGCGGCTTTGGCCACCGTGGTGGGCGTGCTGATTGAAGTGCCGGTGATGCTGCTGGTGGTCAAAATCGTCAACCGCAGCAAAGGCTGGTACGAAGCCGGGCAGACCCGACCCACCCCACCATGAATGATTTTGATCCGAGTCTGCCCAACGTCGAGCGTTCGCTGTTCGACACGCCCACCGCAGCGCGGCTGGCGAGTGTTGGCGCGTCGTCCCACGCGCCGCGCTTCTTGTTGCTGTATGGCTCGCTGCGCGAGCGTTCCTATAGCAAGCTGCTGACGCTGGAAGCCGCGCGTTTGCTCACGGCCATGGGCGGCGAGGTGCGCGTGTTTGACCCGGCCGGCCTGCCGCTGCCCGACGCCGCGCCCGAGAGCCACCCCAAGGTGCAGGAACTGCGCAGCAGCGCGGCCTGGGCCGAAGGCATGGTCTGGACATCGCCCGAACGCCATGGCGCCATGACCGGCATCATGAAAGCCCAGATCGACTGGATTCCACTGAGCCTGGGCGCCGTGCGCCCCACACAGGGCAAGACCTTGGCAGTGATGGAAGTCTCGGGCGGTTCGCAGTCCTTCAATGCCGTCAACCAATTGCGTGTGCTGGGGCGCTGGATGCGCATGATCACCATCCCCAACCAGTCGTCGGTGGCCAAGGCCTTCCTGGAGTTTGACGACGCCGGGCGCATGAAGCCTTCGGCCTACTACGAACGTGTGGTCGACGTGATGGAAGAACTGGTGAAGTTCACGCTGCTGACGCGCGACGTGGCGCCCTATCTGGTGGACCGCTACAGCGAGCGCAAGGAAAGCGCGGCTGAGCTGTCGCGGCGCGTCAATCAGCCTGCGATTTGAGAGCGAAGGTCAGGGAGGTGGTCGATGCGATGATGCGGGCTTCGAAGGGCTTCGAATGCTGGAGTGAACATGAAGCGTTTCATCTGGATCATCGGGTTGGGCCTGAGCGCTGCATGCTCGTGGGCAGCCGACAACTACACGGCCAACTACCCAAACGCGGTACGTCAACCGGTTGATCTGGCCTCGAAAACACTGAGCGGACTGCTCAGCGGCATTGCCGCGGTGCCAGTGGCGGGGTCTGCATCGGCCCCATCCGGCGCACCCGTGCCCTTCAGTCTGTCGTTGCGCGGCGTGTCGGCCAACCTCAGTGGAGCGCCTGCGCTGCTGGGCAACGCCACGGTGGTGAACGGCCAGTTGAGCATCCCCTCCACCGGCGCCAACGCCCAGTTCACCGCGCCCACCTGGCCCGAAGTGATCGAACAGATCAAGCGCTATCTGCAACAGGGAACTGCGGCGCGCCGGCTGCAGCGCGAGTCGGCACGCAGCTCCCCTTTTGACCCGGTGGCAGGCAACCCCAGCAGTTTGATGGCGCGCATGGTGGCCAACGACTTTGCAACGGCCTTCTCGCCTTTTGCCAGCAACCTCAGTGACGGGCCTGTGCAAGTGGCGCAAGCAGGCGGCTTGCCCGCAGGTGCGGTGCGCGGGCCGCTGCCAGGGCTGCCCGGTCTGGGTGCCCAAGTGGGGCTGCTGCGCGACCACGGGCGCTCGGCCCGGTCGCTGACCATCCCGCTGTCGTACACACTGCGTTCCGATCTGGACCCCCGGCGCCAGTTCTCCGTTTCGCTGCCGCTGACGGTGGCCGATGTGGACGGCGCGCGCACCCAGCAGGGCGCACTGGGCGCGGCGATGCGACAGCCCGTCACCCGCGACTGGGCCCTGTCGGGTAACGCAGGTTTTGCCATCGTTTGCGCCGCTGACCTGGGCAGCGCCGGCAAGATCGGCTCACTCTCGCTCAGCAGCAGCGTGGTGTGGCGTGGCGCCGGCAGCGACCTGGTCATGGGCAACCTGATCGGCCACTACCGCACGCTGGGCGGCACGATCAATGGCGTAGACACTGGTTCGGGCATTTCCAACACCGTGTTTCGCAACGGCTTGCTGTGGTCGATGCCGGCACCGTCCTGGCTTGGGTTTGGCCGCAGCATCGAATACTCGGTGGTCAACACCCACTACACCGGCACCGAGCTCTACCTGCGCAACTACACCGAGCTGGGGCTTTCCATCGGCAGCAACAAGCGCGCCGATAGCACGCGCAGCTACATGCAGGGCGGTCTGTCGGTGTTGGTGTCGGCCAAGACCACGGGTCTGTTGGCCAGTTACGGCTACTGGTTCTGAGCCGAGCTGAGCGCCACCGGAGTGTCGCCATGATGCGCATCGTCCACTCGTGCTTTGCCTGGGCTGCGGGCGCTGCGTGGGGCCGGGCGGCCGTGCTCTCTGTGAGCCTGACGCTGAGCCTGTCGCTGCCCGCCACCGCACAAACCGTGCTGGCGCCGCTGAGCGAGCGTGAACTGGTCGAGCTTTCTGGCCAAGGGCGCTACGACGAGGTAGCCCAGCGCCTGTCGCCGCGCGAGGCCCAGCTCAAGCCCGGCGAATTGCACGCGCTGTGCCACGCCAACGCACGGACCAAGCGCTACCGCCCGCTGCTGGCCTGCCTGGACCGCCTGGAGGCGGCTCTGCGTGGTCGTGACCGCGCCAGCATCCTCTTTGGCCTGGACGACGCCACGCCCACGGTCTACCTGATGCGCGCCGAAGCCCTGCTCGACCTGGGGCAGGTGCAGGCCGCAGCCGCACAGGCCGAGCGCGCCCGGCTTTGGTTTGAACGCGAAGGCAGCGCCGGCGAGCGCGACATCCAGGTCGAGGCCTGGGCCTTGCTGGCCCTGGCCGCGGCCCGTCAACAAGAGCCCGCCAAGGCCAACGGCCACCTGAGCCAGATCGAAGCCGTCAAGCCGGGCCTGACAGCCGGCCCCAACCTGGCCAACCAGCGCACGCTGGGGCTGGCCCGCGGCCATCTGGCGCTGGGCCAATATGCGCAGGCCTGCGCTGCGCTGCAGGCCGACCGCCAGTTTGAGTTTCGGCGCAGCGTGGAAGTGCTGCTGCACGGCAACCCGCGCAACTGGGTTTGGCAACAGCTGCCGCGCCTGTACATGCTGGCCAAGTGCCAGGACGGCCAGGGTCAAGTTGCACAAGCCAAGGCGGCTTACGACGAGTTGCTGCGCCTGCCCGCTTTGCGCCACAACAGCGCCATCCACTGGATGGTGCTGGTCGATCGCAGCCGCATCGCCCAGGCCGAGGGTGAATTCGAGGCGGCCATCAGCGGGCTGCGTGAGGCGCTGGCCATCATTGAAGAGCTGCGCACCAGCATCGACACCGAGGCTGCCAAGATCGGTTTTGTGGCCGACAAACAAGCCGCCTATGGCGCGCTGATTGGCCTGCTGCTGGCCCAGAACCGTGCCACCGAAGCACTCGAAGTGGTCGAGCGCGCCAAAGCACGCGCACTCGTCGACCTGCTGGCCGACCGCCAGGGCGTGGCCACCCCCAGCGCCGTGCTGGCGCGTGGCGACGCCCGCTTGGCCGTCTTGCTGGAACGCCAGCGCGAAGCCGAAGAGACCTTGCAAACGCAGAAACCGCTGCGCAGCGAAGCCGTCTGGTTGCAAGAGCGCAACCAGCTCAGCGCGGCCACCGCCCAGCTGCGCCAAGCCGCGCCCGAACTGGCTTCGCTGGTGTCGGCGGCGCCGTTTTCGGCTGGCGAGCTGGTGCGCTTGCTGGACGCCGACGAGGTGGGACTGCAGTACTACCTGCATGGCGAACGGCTGTTTGCGCTGACCTTCAGCGCCCAGGGCAGCCGCGCCTACACACTTGACGGCCGGGGCCTGATCGCCGACATCCGCGACTTCCGCGCTGCCATCGTGCAACGCACGCCGCAGGCCCTGGTGCTGGGGCAAAAGCTGTACGGTCGCCTGATAGCGCCGCTGGAAAGTGCACTGGGCTCGCGTGCGGTGCTGGTGGTGCCGCACAGTGGTCTTCACTACTTGCCCTTTGCCGCACTGCACGACGGCAAGCGCTACCTGCTGGACAAACATGCGCTGCGCGTCACCACCAGCGCCAGTGCCTTGAAGTACCTGCGCCACAGCGCCGCCGCGCCAGGCACTGCGGCATTGATCCTGGGCAACCCCACAGGCGACCTGCCCAGCGCCGAACAGGAAGCACGCCGGCTCAACCGGTTGTTGCCCGGCTCGAGTCTGCTGTTGGGCGCGGCCGCCACACGCCAGGCGCTGATGGACGGCGCCGTCCGGGCGCGCACCCTGCACATTGCCAGCCATGCCGTGTTTGACGCGCGCCAGCCGCTGGAGTCGCGTCTGATCCTGGCGCCCGCCACCGCAACGTCGTCGGCAGACGGCGGCGCATTGCGGGTGGGTGACATTTACGGCCTGAAACTGACGGCCGACCTGGTGACGCTGAGCGCCTGCGAGACCGGCCTGGGCCAGATCACCGATGGCGGAGAGGTGATCGGCATCACCCGCGGTTTTCTGTACGCCGGGGCGTCCACGGTGGTGGCCTCGCTGTGGCAGGTGGCCGACGAAGCCACCGCCACGCTGATGGAACGCTTCTATGCCAACCTGGCCCGCATGAACAAGCGCGACGCGCTGCGCGCAGCGCAACTCGAGTTGGCCAAGCGTTCTGCGCAACCCTACTTCTGGGCCTCGTTCTACCTCAGCGGCAGTTCAAACTGAGCCTCATGCCCAAGAAGACCTGATGCAGATTCTGAGTCCGACCCTGATCACGAGTTGGCATGCGCACATCTACTTTGATGCGGGCACGCGCGACGCTGCTTGGGCCTTGCGCGAACGCATCGCGGCCGCGCTGAGCGGCCTTTTCGAGATGGGCCGCTTCCACGAACAGCCGGTGGGCCCGCACCCGCTGTGGAGTTTTCAGCTCGCGTTTCCCGCCAGCCACTTTGCGCCGGTGGTGGGTTGGCTGACGCTCAACCATGGCGCCCTGGACGTCTTCGTCCACCCCAACACCGACGACGAGCTGCGTGACCACCGAGACAGCGCGCTCTGGTTGGGGCGGTCGCACCCACTGAAGCTGGACGCGCTGACGGGTTGATCCACTCCGCAAGGTCAGCCGCAAATCCGGCCGCAAGGTCAGGTGGTCATCAACGCACAGGCCGGATGCGATAAATGGCGTTGTTGCGGTTGGCGCTGAAGTAGATGCTGCCGTCGGGGCCCACATCCACGCCCGTGGCCACATAAGGCGGCGGCATGCCAGGGCCACCACTCAGGCCGATGGGCAGTTGGTCGGCCACGGTGCGCAGCTTGCCGGTGGCGGGGTCCACTTCGGTCAAACGGGCCAGTGCGCCCTCGGCCACGATGAAGGTACCCCAAGGCGTTTGCGCCACACCCTGCGGCAGCGCCAGCCCGCTGGCCACCACCGTCTTGCTGCCGTCACTGAGCTTGATGCGCACCAAATTACCGGCGGCTTCGGTGACATAGAGGTCACCGTCGCGGCCCAGCGTCATCTGCACCGGCCCGCCCAGGCCGCTGGCAAGCACCTTGCGGGTCTTGAATTCCGCGCCACTGGCTTGGGTGATGCTGCCGGTGGCGATTTCGGCCACCAGCACACTGCCGTCGGCCAACGGCAGGGCGTCGTAGGGTGCCTTCCAGCCGTGTGTCATGGCCAAGGTCTTGCCGCTGCTGCGGTCCAGCACCTGCACGCTGCCGGTGAACCACGAGGCCATGGCCACCAGCTGGTCGGACACCCCCAATGCAAACGGGTATTCCATGTCCACACCGGTGCCGTGCATGCGTTTGATGTCGGTGACTTTGCCGCTGGCCAGGTCGACTTGGCGGTAGGCAAAGATGTCGGCCACATACAGCGTGTTGCCCAGCAGCTTGACGCCCGATGGCACCGCCAGCTTGCCGCTGGTCAGCGTGCGCACCGCACCCGTGTTAGGGTTGACGGCCTGCACCGAGTTGTCGGCCATGTTGGACACGTAAACCGTGCCGTCAGGCGCCACCGCCAGGTTGTCCAGCGCGGTGTTCAGTTGGGCCACGGTGCTGCGCGCGCCAGTGGCCAGTGACACGCGCACCAATTCGCCGGTGGCGGTGTCGATCACGAAGACATGGCCCTTGCCGTCCAGGTTGGCCGCGGCAGGGGTCTTGAAGCTGTTGTTGATGACGGTGATGGCGCCATTGGCCGGGTCGACCTTGACCACGCTGTTCTTGAACCACAGCGGGCCATAGATCATGCCGTCGGGCCCCACTTCAAAGCCGTTCAGGCCACCCAGGTCCTTGGCGATCAGGCGCGGCGCGGCCACGCCCTTGGGGTCCAGTTCCCACAGCGCGTCGCCCAGAAAAACCTGCGTGGCGTAAAGCTTGCCATTGCGGCGGTCGAAGTCCAGGGAATTCAGGCCCGGCAGACCGGACGCCACCACCCGCTGCGGGGCGTTGTCGTTGTCGCGTACCCGCACCGCACCCACCAGGTAATTGGTCCATGCCATTTCGCCATTGGGGCCGATCGCGATGTCGTCGGCCTGACCTTCGGGCCCGCCGACCAGCACCTTGGCCGCACCGGTGTTGCGGTCCACTTCCCAGATGGCGTTGCCCACCACACTGCCCGCCAGCAGCCGACCCTGCTTGTCCACCGCCAAGCCGTGAACACCGGTGAAACTCGAAGGCGCCACCACCACTTCAGGGACGCCCCACGAGGCGGGCGGGCCTGGCGGCGCGGTGGTGCAGGCCGTGATCGCGAACAAGGCGGCCACGGTCAGCGCTGCGCCGCGAAAGGTCAATGACAGCGTCTTCATCAGAAATCTCCTGTGGGTTTGCCAGCCTGGTACAGCCGGTCTGTTAAACGACTGTACGCCCGCAGTTGCCGGGGCCGACCAAAAACTGTCGGACCGGCATGTCAGAGCTGCCATTCAGACGGGCCTGCCGGTTGAGCATGCCGGACTGGCAAGGCCGGCCGGCTCGCCAGGCGAGCCTGACCCGCTGCTACGCGACTACACCGGCCGCGACAACAAGTTGACGTAGTCGTGCTGCCCGGTGACCACCGTGCTGACGCGCCACTCCACCGCGTGGCCGCCCAGGTCCAGCGCCACCCGCCGCACCTGCAGCACCGGCTGGCCCACGGCCACGCCCAGCACGCGGGCGGCAGCGCGGTCGGCGCCCACGGCGCGCAGGCGCTCGAAGGCGCGCACCACGGTGATGGCAAATTCGCTCTGGTACAGGTGGTAGATGGTGCTGGGCCGGTCGCGCCAGCGCTTTTCGGTCAGGCCGCGAAACAGCGCCGCCGGGATCACCAGCCGGTCGTGCACGACCGGGCGCCCTTGCAAGCGCAGGCGGTTTTCGATCTGCAACGCAGGTTCACCCGGCTTCAGGTTCAGCGCCGCCGCAGCCTCTTCGTCCAGCCGCGTGCGCTCGAACGACACCAGTTCCACTTCGGGCGCCTGGCGCAGACCGTCGCTGCGTTCGACGTGGAAAAACTGAAACAGGAAGCGGTCGCTGGTGTGGGTGGCCACAAAAGTGCCCAGGCCTTGGCGGCGCACCAGGATGTGTTCGGCCACCAGGTCATCGACGGCGCGGCGCAAGGTGCCCACCGAGACGCCGAACTCGGCGGCCAGTTCGGTTTCGCTGGGCAGCGCGTCGCCCGGCGCCACGGTGCCCAGCTCGATGCTCTTGAGCAAGGC
>JANMHH010000039.1:0-1666 GCA_031375065.1 Rubrivivax sp.
CAGGTCGCCGAAGCCATCAGTGCCCGCCTGGCCAAGACCACCGTGGGCAACCCGCGCAACGACAGCGTTCGCATGGGTTCACTGGTCAGCCGCGCGCAACTGAACGCCGTGCGCGAAGGCCTGGCGCGGCTGCAAACACAAGCCACCGTGCTGCACGACGGCGCCAAGCACGCGTTGGTGGACGCTGACCCAGCCCTGGCCTGCTGCGTCGGCCCCACGCTGCTGGGCGTGACCGACGCCGACAGCGCAGACCTGGTGCACGACACCGAGGTTTTCGGCCCGGTGGCCACGCTCGTGCCTTACACCGACGCGGCGCATGCGCTGCAACTGATCCGCCGCGGGCAAGGTTCGCTGGTGGCTTCGGTGTTCGGCAGTGACCCCGGCGCTTTGGGCCGCACCGCACTGGAACTGGCCAGCAGCCATGGCCGGGTGCATGTCATCAGCCCCGACGTGGCTGCGCTGCACACGGGCCACGGCAACGTGATGCCGCAGTCACTGCACGGTGGTCCTGGCCGAGCCGGCGGCGGCGAAGAATTGGGCGGCCTGAAGGCGCTGAACTTCTACCACCGCCGCGCAGCGGTGCAGGCCAGCACCACGGTGCTGTCAGCCCTCTGACCAGCAGCCTGAACGCACCGTCTTGAACCCACTGGCCCGAGCGCAGACCACGGCGCCGGCCCTGAAGGAGACACCCCATGAGCCCCACAGCCAACGTCAGCGCCACCGCACCCGCCGGCATCCAACCGCCCGGCGCGGTCTTCAACTTCGCGCAGCACCTGCTGGCCGTCAACACGCAGCGCGCCGCCAAGGCGGCCTTCGTCGACGACTTGGGCACGCTGAGCTACGGCCAACTGGATGAACGCGTGCGCCGCATGGCCGCCGCGCTGCGCCAGCTGGGCATTCGCCGCGAAGAGCGGGTGCTGGTGCTGATGCAAGACACCAACGACTGGCCGGTGGCCTTCCTCGGTGCGCTGTATGCGGGCCTGGTGCCGGTGGCCGTGAACACGCTGCTGACGGCCGACGACTACGCCTACATGCTGGAGCACTCACGCGCGCAGGCGGCACTGGTGTCAGGCGCCCTGCTGCCGGCGCTGACTGCAGCGATGACCAAGAGCGACCACGAGGTGGCCAAGGTGATCGTGGCGCGGCCCCTCGCGCCGCTGAAAGCGGCGCTGGGTGATGCATCGCCGCTGCACCCCTCGGAAGTGGAATTCGACGCCTTCGTGCAGGCTCACGCGCCGCTTCCCAAAGCCGCTGCCACCAGCCCTGACGACCCCGGCTTCTGGCTCTACAGCAGCGGCTCCACCGGCCGCCCCAAAGGCACCGTGCACTCGCACGCCAATAGTACTGGACCTGCGAGCTGTACGGCAAGGCCGTGCTGGGCCTGACCGAAGCCGACGTGTGTTTCAGCGCCGCGAAACTGTATTTCGCCTACGGCCTGGGCAATGGCTTGAGCTTCCCGATGAGTGTGGGCGCCACCACCATCCTGATGGCCGAGCGGCCCACGCCCGAGGCCACGTTCAAGCGTTGGCGTGGCGAGGTGGGTGGCCTCAAGCCCACCGTGTTCTTCGGCGCGCCCACCGGCTTTGCGGGGATGTTGGCCTCGCCCACGCTGCCAGCGCGCAGTGAGCTGGCGCTGCGCATGGCGTCCAGCGCCGGCGAAGCGCTG
>JANMHH010000341.1:0-10385 GCA_031375065.1 Rubrivivax sp.
TGGATGCGGGCGTTCTTGACGTCAACGCCTTCGCGGAAGTAGTTGCGCGAGATTTCCTTGAACGGCAAGAAGCCGTGGCGTTCTTCGCCGTAGTCGATGAAGCAGGCTTCCAGCGAGGGCTCTACACGGGTGATGACCGCCTTGTAGATGTTGCCCTTGCGCTGTTCGCGCCCTTCAATCTCGGTTTCGAAGTCGAGGAGCTTTTGTCCGTCGACGATGGCCAGGCGCCGCTCTTCGGGCTGCGTGGCATTGATCAGCATGCGTTTCATTTGCGCTCCTGTGCTGGGCGGGCCTGTCGTTCAGACGGGCTGCCCCTTGCTTGATTGCAAGATGCACGAGGGTCATGGCCGAACCGTTGACGCGAAATGCCCTGGACTGCGTGTGGCGACCGGTTGGACCGGGAACCTCAGGAACGCAGCGTTGGCGCGTGCGTGCGGGCTGGGGTTGCAGCGTCTTCGCTCTGTGGCCCCTTGCGAGGCCGCGGATCGCGCGGCCATGCACGCGCCCGGGCCGCGCCGGCGGGGTGCCGGGGCCTGGTGGGGCGTTTTGGGGTGTCTGGGAGCATCGGGGGCTGCAACAGCGTGCCTGCACGCGGGTTCAAGGTCAGCGCTTTGTCAGCCTGGAAGGCTGCCGACGGGCTGGGTCTTGGACCCTTTTGGATTTTTCGGGGCCTCGGGTGAGCGAAGCGGGGTTCTGACTGGACTCTCTGCCACCAGCATCAAAGGCCCGCCATCGTCCATCAGGGACGGTTGGCTTGGCGCCGTCTGCTGGCGTTGCATCACCTTGTGGTCTGCGCCAACACGGCACAGACCTTTCCACGATAGAGCCGCGGGCGCCCGCGTAAACTCCGATAAATCAAGCACTTACAGCCTAAACGTGGAGTTGCGAAGTATAGCGGGCAAAACAAGTGCCTCACCCACGCCTGGTGCGGGCGCTGCTGCGCTGGCCGTGCGCACGCTCACCGTGGACGCCGAGTCGGCCGGCCAGCGGCTGGACAACTACCTGATGCGGCTGCTCAAGGGCGTGCCCAAGACCCATGTCTACCGGGTCATCCGTTCGGGCGAGGTGCGGGTCAACAAGGGTCGCGCCGGGGCCGACACCCGGGTGGCCGAAGGCGACCAGATCCGCGTGCCGCCGATGCGCCTGCCCGCGCCCAGCAGCGCGCCGCCAGCGCCGGCGCGCGAGTTCCCGGTACTGATGGAAGACGAGCACCTGCTGGCCATCGTCAAACCTGCGGGCGTGGCGGTGCATGGCGGCAGTGGGGTGAGCTTTGGGGTGATCGAGCAGTTGCGCCGGTCTCGCCCGGATGCCCGCTACCTGGAACTGGTGCATCGCCTGGACAAGGAGACGTCGGGCATCCTGCTGCTGGCCAAGAAACGCAGCGCGCTGACCGCCCTGCAAGACCAGTTTCGCGACCGCAACACTGGCAAGACCTATGCCGCGCTGGTCTTTGGCGACTGGCCGGCCAAGCTCAAGGTGATCGACTCGGCGCTGCACAAGACCCTGGACGCGGCCGGGGAGCGCCACGTCAAGGTGGTGGGCGCTGACCACGCCGACGGCCGCCGCTCCATCACGCTGGTCAAGGTGGCGCGGCAGTGGCCGGGTTTGACGCTGCTGGACGTGACCATCAAGACCGGCCGCACCCACCAGATCCGGGTCCACCTGGCCAGCAGCGGCCACCCGATCGTGGGCGACCCCAAATACGGCGACTTCGCCCGCAACAAGCTGTTTGCGCGTGAACGCCACTTCGAGCGCATGTTCCTGCACGCGCGCGACCTGTCGTTTGACCACCCGGCCAGTGGCGAGCGAATTGCCCTGCATGCACCGCTGCCGCCAGAGTGCGCCACACTGTTGGGCTTTTGACAGGCCCGGTTCGCCGATACAACGGCCTGTCTTGGCCCTCCTCTTGGTTCCCAGTTGATCCCCATTCGCCCCATTCGGTCCCATTTGTCCCTTTTCCCTTGCTACGCCCATGGCCAGACGCCCCAACCGCCGTTTCGACCTGATCGCCTTCGACTGGGACGGCACCCTCTTTGACAGCACCGCGTTGATCGTGCAGTGCATGCAGGGCGCCTGCCGCGACCTGGGCGTGGCCGTGCCCAGCCAGGCCGATGCAGCCTATGTGATCGGGCTGGGCCTGCACGACGCGCTGAAGCACGCGGTGCCCGGTTTGCCGCCCGAGCGTTACCCCGAACTGGGCCAGCGCTACCGCCACCATTACCTGGCGCGCCAGGACGAACTGGTGCTGTTCCCGGGCACGCTGGACATGCTGGCCGCGCTGAAGTCGCGCAACCACCTGCTGGCTGTGGCCACCGGCAAGAACCGCCGCGGGTTGGACGACGCGCTCCAGCATTCCCAGCTGCACAGCATGTTCGACGCCACCCGCACCGCCGACGAAACCGCCGGCAAGCCCCACCCCTTGATGCTGCAGCAGCTGATGGCGCAACTGGGCAGCACGCCCGAGCGCACCTTGATGGTTGGCGATACCACGCACGACCTGATGCTGGCCCGCAACGCCGGCACGGCCCGCGTGGCGGTCAGCTTCGGTGCCCATGAAAGTGAAGCCTTTGCCGAGCACGAGCCGCTGTTTGTGGCCCACAGCACCGAAGAGCTGCACCGCTGGCTGCTGGACCACGCGTGAAGGACCGGGTGAGCCATGGCTGACGACGCCAAGCTTCAAGCCGAGCCCCTGTGCGCGTCGGCCGACCTGCCCGAACGCGGCCGCGCCTGGGTCTGGGACGTGACGCAATACGGCCGCCCGGCGCGCGCTTTTGCGATGCGCTTTGACGGCGCTGTGGTGGCCTACCTGAACCGCTGCGTGCATGTGCCCACCGAAATGGACTGGCAGCCCGGCGAGTTTCTGGACATGGACAAGCGCTGGATCCTGTGCAGCATCCACGGTGCCAGCTACGAGCCGGCCGATGGCCGCTGTGTGGGCGGGCCCTGCGGCAAGGGCCGCTTGACACCGGTTTCCGTCCAGGAGCGTGACGGCCAAGTGACTTGGTATCCTTCCCGCGACATCCGCCCCGTCGCTTTTGACGCCTTTGATGAGCCGCCGGCACCGCCCGCTGCGGCCGCCCCCGAATGAACCCCAACGAACCCAGCCCCCCGTCTTCCGACGGCCCCGACACCTTGCCCGCAGGCCCCGCCGTGGAGCCCTTGACGGTGACCGCTGCGGCCGCGTTGGCGCAGCAAAAACCGGCGCTCGGCGCAGCGCCGGCCGCGGCCAAGTCCGGCGGCCTGGAAGGCGCGCTGGAACGCGTGGCTGCCGAGCTGATGCGCCACCAGCGCACCGAGCGCCAGTGGCGCGTGTTCTTTCGCCTGGCCTGGCTGGGGTTGGCGCTGGTGGTGCTTTGGTTGAGCTTGGCCGGCCGTGGAGGCCCTTCGGCGCCCAGCACGCCGCACACGGCGCTGGTCGAGGTGCGTGGCGAAATCGCGGCGGGCAATGAAGCCAGTGCCGAACTCTTGCTCGGTGCGCTGCGCAGCGCCTTTGAAGATGGCGGCGCCCAGGCGGTGGTGTTGCGCATCAACTCGCCCGGTGGCAGCCCGGTGCAGAGTGGCATCGTGCACGACGAAATCAAGCGCCTGAAGGCCAAGCACAACAAAAAAGTCTATGCGGTGGTCGAAGAGGTCTGCGCTTCGGGGGCTTACTACATTGCGGTGGCGGCCGACGAAATCTACGTCGACAAGGCCAGCATCGTGGGCAGCATCGGCGTCTTGATGGACGGCTTTGGATTCACCGGCTTGATGGACAAGCTGGGGGTCGAGCGCCGGCTGCTGACCTCGGGCGAAAACAAGGCCATGCTCGACCCGTTCAGCCCCACCAACCCCAAACAGGCGGCGATGGCCAAGGCCATGATCGAGCAGATCCACCGCCAGTTCATCGCGGTCGTGAAAGAGGGCCGCGGTGCGCGCCTGAAAGAAACGCCCGAGACCTTCTCGGGCCTGTTCTGGAACGGCGAAGAGGCCGTCAAGCTGGGCCTGGCCGACGCCACCGGCAGCCTGGACTTTGTGGCCCGCGAGGTCATCAAGGCCGAAGACATCATCGATTACACCCCACGCGAGAACGTCGCCGAACGCCTGGCCAAACGCTTTGGTGCCAGCGTGGGCCAGGGCGCGGTCAAGGCCCTTCGTGAGTTGGCGCCCTTGAAATGACGGTGCCGATGTCGGAGCGCGTGGCGGTGGCCGCGCAGCACCTGCTGCCCAAGCAGGCCCTGACGTCACTGGCTGGCGCGGCAGCGCGGCTGCAGGGCGGTGCAGTCACCACGGCCGTGATCCGCTGGTTCATCCAGCGATATGGCGTGAACATGCTCGAGGCCGCAGAGCCCGACCCGGCCGCCTACACCAGCTTCAATCACTTCTTCACCCGCGCCCTCAAGGTGGGCGCGCGCCCCTTGGCCAGCGCTGACTTGCTGTGCCCGGTGGACGGCGCCATCAGCCAGCTGGGTGCCATCGAAGGCGACCAGATTTTTCAGGCCAAGAGCCACCACTACAGCACCACCGCACTGGTGGGCGGCGACGCGGCCTTGGCGGCCCACTTCCACGGCGGCCACTTCGCCACGCTCTACCTCAGCCCCAAGGACTACCACCGCATCCACATGCCGCAGGCGGGCCGCCTGCTGCGCATGATCCACGTGCCCGGCGACCTGTTCTCGGTCAACCCGGCCACGGCGCGTGGCGTGCCAGGCTTGTTTGCCCGCAATGAACGGGTGGTGTGTGTGTTTGACGGCGTGGGTGCCGATGCAGGCCCCTGGGTGCTGGTGTTGGTGGGTGCCACCATCGTGGGCAGCATGGCCACGGTGTGGCACGGTGTGGTCAACCCGCCGCGGCCCGGTACCGTGCGCGAATGGGCCTATGCCAACGAGCCCATCGAGTTGGCACGCGGTGCTGAAATGGGCCGCTTCCTGCTGGGCAGCACGGTGGTGATGCTGTTCCCGCGGGGGCCGCTGCAGTTCAACCCGGGCTGGCAGCCGGGTGGCGCCATTCGCATGGGTGAGCCGATGGCCAGTCGCATGCCGCGCGGCGCCGGCGCCGCGTGAGCTTTGCCGCCCAGGTGCCGGCCAGCGGCCGCGCCCGCGTGTTGCTTTGGCTGGTGCCTTTGCTCTGGTCGTCCAACTACATCATCGCGCGCCTGGGCGACGGCCTGATCGCGCCGCATGCGCTGGCGCTGGGTCGCTGGTGCCTGGCCGCGCTGATCCTCTTGCCCTGGATGGGCCGTGGCCTGTGGGCCCAGCGCGCCGTGGTGCGCCGCGAAGGGCTGCACCTGCTGGTGCTGGGCTTCTTCGGCATGTACATCTGCGGTGCCTGGGTTTATGTCGCCGGGCACAGCACCAGCAGCACCAACATCGCGCTGATTTACGCCGCCACGCCGATGGCCATCGTGGCGGCCAGCGCCTGGCTGCTGCACGAGCGCATGAGCCGGGCCCAATGGGCCGGCGTGGTGTTGGCCTTGGTGGGCCTGCTGTGGGTCATCGCCAAAGGCGAGCCCTCAAGGCTGCTGGCGGTGCAGTTTGCAGCCGGTGACGCCTGGATCACCGCCGCCGCCGCCAGCTGGACCGCCTATTCGGTGTTGCTCAAACGCTGGCCCAGCGCGCTGGGTCCGGGCGAGCGCCTGGTGGCCATCATCGGCGGCGGTTTGTTGGTGCTGCTGCCCACCACGCTGATCGAAGCGGCGTTCACGACAACACCGCCCTTCAGCTGGCCGGCTGTGGGGCTGGTGCTGCTGGCGGCGGTGCTGCCCGGCGTGCTGTCCTACGGTGCCTATTCCTACTTGCAGCGGGAACTGGGGGCATCACGCACGGCGATGATGTTGTACCTGGCGCCCGTCTACGGCGCGCTCTTGGCTTGGGGCTTGCTGGGCGAGGTGCCGGGCTGGCACCACCTGGTGGGCGCAGCGCTGATCCTGCCCAGCATCTGGTTGGCCAGCCGGCGCTAACGGCTGGCTTGGACAATGTTGCCGCGTGAGGCTCACTGCAGCACGGGTGTTGGTGCCGGTTTGACGGGCATGGCGCACTCGAACACCACGCTGGCGGGCAGCGTCGGATCCTTCAGGCTGTTGGTCCAGGTGCCCGTGCTTTGCACGCTCACCAGCCAACTGTTCTGGAAGCTGGTTGCCTTTGGCGCCAGCCCTTCGGTGGCGGTGCCTGCCCACGCGATGCTGGCGGTGCCGTCACTGCGGGTTTGGTAGGAGGCCACGGGGTAGGCCGTGGTGGGCCCCATGAAAACGGTGGCTGCCACGGTGTTCACCTTGAACACGCCCAGAGCCTGAGGAATCATCAGGTTGGTGTTGGAAAAATTGTAGGAAAAGGCCACGGAGCGATAGCCCAATGGCACCAGGGCGTAAGGGACCACTTGGGCGCTCGTGGGCGGTGGCGGATTCGGGTTCTCGGTGACGACGTACGGCCTGGACCGCGGCACGAGGTCAGGAATGCCCTGTCCCAAAAGGCTGGCGACGAACTTGCAGCCCTTGGGCAGCGCCAAGACCGGGCCGTCATAGACCGTGTACGTGGTGCCGCCGACGGGCGCTGAAATGGCTGGGCTGATCGCGCAAACCAACAGCGCGGTCAGGCTGGCTGCGCGGCGCAAGTCGTGGACATGGGAAGTCATGGTGATGCTCCTGTCGATGGGGTGAAGTTCAGCGCAGGCGGGTTATAGACGTCTGCATCCAGCTAATCGAGATTCGCCGCCCAAACCCGACAAGCGATACAAAAGAAACTCAGAGCAGCAACTCAGAGCACCACCGGCAAGCGCCGCCAGTCGCGTGTTGGGCCCGGTGCACGCAACCGGGCGGTGAGCTCTGAAGCGCCGTCTTGCCAGCCCAAGGCCTGCTGCAGTCGTTCGGCCAAAATCAGGGGCGGCGTGTCTGATGTGCCTGGGGTCACTGGGGCGGCGCTAACCAGCGCGGCATAGCTGGCAGCGGACAGCGCAAAAGGATGCGCTGCGCCCAGTTCCTTGGCCAAGGTGGGTGCAGCGGCCAACCACAGGTCGCGCGCACTGGCCAGATCACCGCTGCGCGCCAGGGCAATGCCCAGCAAGACCCGGGTGGTGGCCAGGCTGGGGTGACCCGGCCGGGTCAGCTTGATGAGATTGGCTTCGGTCAGGCGCAACTCGGTTTGCGCTTCAGCCGTGCGGCCCAGTCGCAGCAGCGACTCGGCGTGCAGGCGGCGCACCGGCTCGGTGGTGGGCGACACACCGCCTTCATCGCGCAGCAGCGCCGCCAGCAGCCGGCGCAATTCGGGCTCGGCCCGGGCGGCTTGGCCGCTGTACATCCAGGACATGGCCTGCAGCATGCCGGCATGGTCCTCGCGCCAGGCGTCTGCGGCGCTGGTGGAACCGCGCAACCGTGCCAGCCAAACCTGCAGCGCGTCGTGATGGCCCTGGCGCAATTCCGCCATGGCCAGTTCACTCACGGTGTTGATGGTGGACGGATGTTGGGGGCCCAGGCGTGCCTGCATGTCGCTGAACAACGGGGTCAGCACCTGCACGGCCGCCGCATGCTGGCCGGCACTGTTTTCCAGGCTGCCCAGGTCGGCTGCCACGTTCAGGCGGTCCACCACGGCCTCTTCGCCTCGCTGCGCAGACAGGGCGGCGGCACGCTTGAAGTGTTGGCGAGCGGCGTCAACATCCAAGGCCAGGCGTGCCGCCAAACCTTGGGCGTGCGCGGCGCGCGCGCTCAGCTCCAGATCGTGTTGCTGGGTCAGCAGCAGCTCTGCGCGGTTGAGGGCGCTCTGCGCTTGCTGGACCCGCCGGGTGTTCAGCGCCAGTTCGCCCTGCAGCAACGCCAGGCGCGCTTCAATGCCGGCGGTGCGATGGGGGTCGGCGGCGACCACCCGTTCCAGGTCGACGACGATCTGGGCGGTCTTGTCGTAGTCCAGTGCCCACATCGCCACCTTGCCCCATTGCCACAGGGCCATCGCCTGCGCGGCCGGGTCCTGCAGCCGCTGCGCTTCGGTGGCCTCAGCCTGAAACCCGACGGCGGCCTCTTTGTAGGCACCCACATCGCGGTACAGCGCGGCCATGCGCAGGCGGGCGGCGCGGCGCGTGCTGGGGTCGACGTCGACTTTGCCGTCCAGGAATGCCTGCGCCCGGTCCAGCAACTCCTTGGCGCTGAAGCTGCGGCTGGCGGCCACGTCGGGGCTCATGCCGCGGAACAAGCTTTGCAGCAAGCCGTCCACGGTCTGGGCCTGGTTCTGGCTCAGGCGCGCGGACTGTTGCTCTTGCCAGGCCTTGAGGGCAAAGCCACCCACCAACAGAGTACCCAGCACGGTGGCCACCACCGGGGCACGGTGGCGCTGGACAAAACGGCGCAGCAGATAACCGGTGCCGGGCTTGCGGGCCAGCACCGGCTCACGCGCCAAGTGGCGCCGCAGGTCGTCTGCAAAGGCCGCTGCGGTGGCGTATCGCTCGGCCGGCACGCGGCGCAGCGCTTTGGCGACGATGTTGTCCAGGTCACCGGCCAAGGCGCGGCGCAGGGCCGGGCCGCGCAGCTGCCTTGCAACGGCAGCCTCGTCGCCGCGCAGGGTCTGCGACATGGGGGGTGCGTCCCGTTGCAGCGTGTCTTGCAAAGCCTGCGCGGCCGAGCTGCCAGGCCGCGTGGTGGGGTGCTGGCCGCTGAGCAGCCCGTACAGCAGCACGCCCAGCGCGTAGACGTCCGTGGCCGTGGACACGGTGCCCGACTGCAGCTGTTCCGGCGCTGCATAACCGGGCGAAAGCAGGTTGCCGGCCTGCTGTGTCAACGGGGCTTCAGCCACGCTGTCGGTCTGCCCTTCGGCGGTGATCAATTTGGCGATGCCAAAGTCCAGCAGCTTGAGTTGTCCGTGCTCGTCCACCATCACGTTGGACGGCTTGATGTCCCGGTGCACCACCAGGTGGCCGTGTGCGTGTTGAACGGCGTCCAGCAGGCTCAGGAACAGCTGGATGCGGGCTGGCAGGCCAAGCCGCTCTTCGTTGCAGTGCACATCGATGTGCCGCCCGCGCACATGCTCCAGCACCAGATAGGGCTGGCCCGAGGGCGACACACCCGCGTCGAGCAGACGCGCAATGTGCGGGTGGGCCAGCCGGGCCAGGATGTGGCCCTCGCGGCGAAAGCGTTCGGCGCGCGCTTCGCCTTGCATCGACAGGCCCAGCAGCTTGACCGCCACCACACCTTCAAAGCGGCCGTCGTCGCGCCGGGCCAGCCACACGCTGCCCATGCCGCCTTCGCCAATCGCTTCTTGCAGCGTGTAGGCGCCCAGCCGCTGGCCGGCCAAGGGGGTTGCAAAAAGTCCAGCCCCGGCAGCGGGTTCGCCTTGCAGAAAACTTTCGGTCTCGGCCTGTTGGTGGCTTTGCAGCAGGCGCTGCAGGTCGTCCACCAGGTGCGGGAAGTCGGTGCGCCAGCGTTGCAACAACGCCGGCCGCTCGGCCGGACTGACGTCCAGCGCTTCGTCCAGCAAAGGCTGCAACGTCTTCCAGTGCGGAGGCAACATGCGCGGACCCGGTGTAGGCGATGCGCGCAGTGTAGGCAAGCGGCGGCTGGTCGCGCGGCCCGGCCGCTGTGCAGCCGCAGCCGCAGCCGCAGCCGCAGCGCCGTGCCCCGGCTATGCCGTTGCAGCCAAGCGCACCGCGTTGCCCAGCAACAGGCGCAAGCGCGGCAGCGCAGCGCGCGCGGCCTGGCGGCCGATTTCGATCAGCTCGGGCATCGCTTCGGTGTCGAAGAGACCGATGCGGCGCGGCAGTTCCGGCAGCATCAACACCAGGCGCGAAGCGTCTGCGCTGGCCAAACGGGCATCGAGCAGGTTGTTGGACAAGGCCGCGGTGATGCGCGTGGCCAGGCGCGACGCGGTGTTGGCGTTGCGCGGAAACGGCACCCGAAAGCCCAGCGCCACGGTGACCTGGCCCGCTGGCGCGGCGTCCACTGGCAAGGGGTCTGACAGGCTGCCGTCAACCAGCAGCTGGCCGTCGATGCGCTGCGGTGCAAACAGGAAGGGCAGGGCCACGCTGGCCCGCAGCGCCTGGGTCAATGACCCCCGTTGAAGGACCACCGATGCGCCCGTGGTGGCGCAGGTGGTCTGCACGCGCAGCGGCGTGGGCAGGTCTTCGATGCGGATGTCACCAAAGGCGATCTGCAGGCGCTTGCAGATCTGGCTGTCGTCGCGCAGCGCAAAGCGGTCGTCAAACCCGGCCAGGCGCGGCAGGGCCACTTCCAAGATCGCCCGGTGGCGCTTGCGGCTGGTGATGTCGCGCGACCACAGGTCGCGTGCCATGTCGATGCAGCGTTGGGCGGGGTGGCCAGCGGCGATGACCGCGCCAAAGATGGCCCCGGCGCTGCAGCCGGTGATGGCGGCTGGTTTGAGGCCCTCTTGTTCAAAGACCTGCATGGCGCCCAGCCCGGCAATGCTTTTGACGCC
>JANMHH010000187.1:0-10337 GCA_031375065.1 Rubrivivax sp.
GACACCACGGTCCCTGTGACCCGCCCCGATGCTGATGTCGATGGCGGCTCCGCGGCGTTGGCCGGCGTTCGCGGCCGGTCGACGGCCGTGCCTTGACGGCCACAAGCCGTCCTTCCCGGATCGCTCGAAAATCTCGCCTCAGCACAGCTGCGAAAGGCGGGTTTCCGGTGACGAGTCCGGACCGCCCGTTGGCTCAAGTCGGCCATCAATCGTCGTCGACGAACGGCAGCTTCCTTGCATCCCAACCAGATCGCAAAACGGAACACCCGAACGTGGCGACGAGGGGGTCGGCACCCTCAAGACGGCGACACTCGGAGCGATTGAGGCACGGAGCGCGGATTCAGACCGTGTGGGCTCAAGTCGCCCGATTCACTTCAATCGCCCCGTGTGCCGCCTACCGGCGTTTGCCCTCCACAGAGGAATCACCTTCGGTTGTGTCGCTTTGGTCTGACCGGCGGCTTCGGGGTGGCGCCCCCGCAACCTCCACGCCCGCCGCCGCCCGAGCGTCCGCAACGCGCGGAACGCGCGCCGCAGAAAGGCCGGCCCGCCGCTGTGGCCGTCGATACCGCCATCGCCGCGCTGAGCCCACGGAAACAAGCCGCGCGCCGCGAACGCGCGCTTGGGAGACGACGACGCTGACGCGCAGCAACTCTCGCGTGCTCAAGCGCATCAGCGAGGCCGAGTTCGAATCGCGACTGGCACTGCACGCCAAGAGCGGCCGGCTTACGTCGGGCTCAATCCCGGCCGCCGACCGGGGAGTCAGCTGGGACCGGGACGTGCAGTAGCGCGCGCAGCCGGCGGTGCAACACCGCATGCCGCCAGCGCGCACCCAGGATGCCTACCAACTTGCCGGCCATGGCGGCAGCCAGAAGCGCTAGCGCTCCGCTGCTGGCACTGTGGAACGGCGGCGGCGGTGAGCCCGAGGTCAGGGTCAGCGCCACCCAGGTGGCTGCCGTGCCGGCCAGCGCCAGCGCAGCAGCCACGCATCCGCACGGCGACTCCAGCGCCCGCAATTGCTTGCGCAGCGCACGCGCTTCTTCGGGCCACGCGACCAGGTCGGCTTTCGGGGATATACCACCGCAGCAGGTTCTTTCCATTGGGTTTCTCCGGAGCTCGTTCAGAAGGGGCGCGTGGTCAGGCACTCGCTGGCGAAGTTCGCGACGATGTAGTCCCAGGCCGCCTTGCCCTCGGCGCCGATGAAGGCCGCCTCGGGCCCGTCGGTCCACAGCTGGTAGAGCGCCGACCAGCTCCAGATGCTCTTCTTCTGATCCGTGGCGGCGGTGTACATGATGCGGAACAGCCCGTCGCAGTGGCACAGCCCGAAGCTGTGGCCCAGTTCGTGGATCGCGGTGTACTTGAACACGATGTCAGGCTGCCGGCAGCGGAAGGCCGCGCCTGTGATGCCCTCGCCCCGCAGCGCGTTCGAGCCATCGGCGCTGGGCTCGACGCAGACGGAACTCTCCTTCAGCGCCGAGATCCCGCTTACGCCCGGGCTCAGGAAGCCGAACGAGGCGATCACGAGCGGCATGCAGAGGTCAGAGGTAGCGCCTGCCGCGTTGTCGGCCTTGCGGATTCGGCCGAACGGAGGCGCCGGCAGCAACCTCGCGAACTTGCTCTCGTCGATCACGATCTGGTCGGCGCTGGTCGGCGCCACGTCGACGATGGTCCACTGCAGGCGCAGGCCCAGTTCTCCGGCGTGTGTGTTCGCCACGCTCAGGCGGCTCTGCAGCGCGTCGCGGCTCATGCTTGAGAGAGTGAAATGCTTGACGTCCGGGCCGACGCCACGCTGCGCGACGTAGGCGTCGATGTCGGCCGCGGTGAGCGGCCCAGCATCGCCTACCAGCTCGGGGAAGTTGCGCTGCCACCAGAGCGGCTGGTTGCGCAGGCCCGCCAGCATCGCGAGGTCGATCCGAGTTTCGTCGATGAAGCGGATCAGGTCCGGTGGTCCGTCGGGCTGGCTGCGCGCGTCCGAGCGGATCGACAGCCGCTGGGCGACCGCGCGCAGGCGCAATCCGAAGCCCTGGCCCTCGGTGCCGACGGCGGCCTTCGCGGCTTCGGCCAGTGCCGGGTTGTCGCGGAATCTGGCATCCAGCAGTGTGCGCGCATGGTCCTTCAGGCTCCAGCGGTCGGCGGCATGTGTGAACGCGCCCACCACGGAGCCGAGCGTCGCGATGGTCGTGAGCCGGATCGCGAGCTTGACAATGGGCACCACGATCTGTAGCAGGCCGCCGACCACCCGCGACCAGTCGCCGGTGACCACGCCCGCCACGATGTTGACGATGCCGGTGACGACACCGACCACCACGTCCACGGTGTCAGCCACGATCTCGCAAGTGCGCTCGATCACCCAGCCGGCAGCCGTCACGACGATCCAGATCAGCCCGCAAAGCCACTTGTTGCAGCACAAGCACCACCATACGCACGGCTGCTCAAGGCAGCGCTCCACCGGCTCGCGCACCTCATCGACCCAGCGGCGTGTCTCCACGCAGACTTCATGTGCCATGGTTTCCTCCCGGTCGGCCATGCCAGCTTAGGACGCCCATCAGACCAAAACATCCAACAGATGATGGATCGGCCACCGCGGCCAGCGACGCAAACGTGGGGGGTGCCCCGGAACTAACGCGCTCAGACCGCGTCAGGCGCGGTCGCGCGCCACCTGCGCCAGGTAGTCCTTGAGGCCTCGTGTGCGCAGCACTTTCAGCATCACCTTCACGGTGTGCGCGAGAGCTACGTAGACCTGCCCCTCGCGCCGGCGCAGCTCGTTGTAGCCCCTGAGGTCCCAGAAGCGCTCTGCCCGCGTGTTGCCGCGCACCGCACGCCGGGCAAAGCCGGCGCCGCTTTCAGCCGAAGGCCAGCAGCTTGTCGCGGCTGCACTCGCCGCAGCGTAGCCTCAAGAAGCCGTGCGCCAGGATGCCTCATTCGAGCAAGGCGTCGAACTCGTCTTTGATGGACCGCGGCAGCTCAGATCCGGTACTAGCCTCGGTGTGCGAGATGAAGTTGGCTGCGTTTGGCGCACCAGACGGTACAACGTGGTCCGCTCGGGGCGGTGACGTTCGTAGTGGGGCGGGATGCCATCAGGCGCCCGCTTGGGCTGCCGGCCGATGGCTTGCACGCGAGGCTCCCGAAATGATGAGCCCGCACGGTCCAAAGCCGCGTGTTTCGCTTCAATCGTCCTGTGCGTCGCCTACCTCCGGCGCCCTCCGCAAAGCGACCACCGTCGGGTCTATCACTTTGGTCTGACCGGCGGCTTCAGGGCGGCGAACTCGAGGCCTTGGGTGTCGCTGGTGGGTCGTCAGCGGGTGCAGTGCGTCGCGCCTTGACCGACCGCTGTCAGTCTGGTGCTGTCGGCCACTCGACGGCCGTGAACGTCAGCACTTGGCCGGGTCTGTGAGTCCGGCCGCGCATCAGACAGAAGCCGCTCGCGGCCGGCCCGATGCAACGGCTGGCTTGACCGTCCGCGTGGCCGACTCCGACTCGCCGCCGGCCCGTGGCTCGACGTCGTCGATGCCGGCCCGGGCATCGATGCCCCGCTGCTGCCCGGCCTCTTCGAGCGCGAGGCCCGGCCCGCGGGAGATCACAGGGGCGAGAGCAATGGCAATGGCAATGGCAATGGCGATGGCCTGGGGCTGTACATTGTCAGGCGTGTGGTGGACATGCACGGCGGCAGCGTCAGGCTGGTCCGCAATCGCTCCGACGGGGCCTCGATGCGCCCGACCATCGTGCAGTACCTCGCGGACGACTGAGGCCAGGCGGTTCGGCCGCCGCCTTGTCGGTCAAGGATGGGCCAGCCGGCCCCTTCCCATCCATCTACAGCATCACGGAACTCTCTCATGCGCAACTTCGAACTCCCGGGCCGATCGCTGGCCGTGGCCCGCCACGGCATGGCTGCCACCTCGCATGCGGCGGCCACGCTCACTGCCGTCGAGATCCTGAAGGCCGGAGGACACGCCATCGACGCGGCCGTGGCGGCCTGCGCCGTGCAGTGTGTCGTCGAGGCTGGGTCGACCGGCGTCGGCGGCGACTGCTTCGCGATGATCTCGGTGCAAGGCAGCACCGACATCCGCGCCTACAACGGCTCGGGCCGCACGCCGGCCGGTGTGTCGCTGGCGGCGCTGCGCGCGGCAGGTGTCACGCGCATCGAGCGGCACTCGCCGCTGGCCGTGACGGTGCCGGGCGCGGTGGACGCCTGGTGCCGGCTGGTGGCCGACCACGGGCGGCTGCCGATGTCGGAGGTCCTGGCGCCCGCCATCGCGATGGCGCGGCAGGGCTACGCGATCACGCCGCGCGTGGCCTTCGACCTCGCCGAGGAACAGTCGCTGCTGCAGCGTGACCCCACGGCGCGTGCCACTTTCCTGGTCGACGGCCGCCCCCCCGGCGTCGGCGACATCCAGCATCAACCGCTGCTGGCCGACACGCTGGAGGCGATCGGCCGGGACGGCGCGCGCGCCTTCTACCAGGGGCCGATTGCCGAAGACATCGTCGAGCACCTGCGCGCGCAGGGCGGCGTGCACACCTTGCAGGACTTCGCCGGGGCCGCGGGTGAATACGTCGCGCCGATCAGTCTGGACTACCGCGGACGCACCGTCTACGAATGCCCGCCCAACGGGCAGGGCGTGATCGCGCTGATGATCCTGGGCATCCTCTCGCGCTTCGACATCCGGGGCGACCCGCTGGCCCTGGACCAGCTGCACCTGGTGATCGAGGCCTCGCGCCTGGCCTATGCCGCGCGCGACGCCTGGGTCGCCGACCCCGCGATGGCCGGTGTCGACGTGAAGCACATGCTGTCGGACCGCCTGCTCGACCAGTTGGTCGCGCGCATAGACCGGTCAGGCGCTGCCGCCGATCTGCCCGATTTCGGCGGCGGCGGCGCGATGCACCGGGACACCGTCTACATCTCGGTCGTGGACAAGGACCGTAACGCGGTGAGCTTCATCAACTCACTGTTCTGGCACTACGGCAGCGGGCTGATGTCGCCGCGCTCGGGCGTGCTGCTGCAGAACCGCGGCGAAGGCTTCTCGCTGCAGGAAGGGCATCCCAACGCCATCGGCCCGGGCAAGCGGCCCATGCACACCATCATCCCGGCCATGGTGGCCGAGAACGGCCGCGTGAGCATGAGCTTCGGGGTGATGGGAGGGCACTACCAGGCCACCGGCCAGGCGCACTTCCTGTCGCGCCTGTTCGACCACGGCCTGGACCTGCAGAGCGCCATCGCGCTGCCGCGGCTGTTTCCGCTGCCGGGCACTGCCAGCCTGGAGATCGAGGGCCGGCTGCTGGAGACCCTGGGCGATGCCTTGCGCGCCCGCGGCTACGGCATCGAGACGCCCACCTACGCCATCGGCGGCGCGCAGGCGATCCACATCGACTGGGACCGGGGCACGCTGCTCGGCGGGTCGGACCACCGCAAGGACGGCCTGGCGCTGGGATATTGAGTCGCCCCCGCGCGCCATGCCGGCGCGCGGCCCCTTGCGCCACTCACACCCTCACGCTCACTCGACGGCGATGCCGCTGTCGCGCACCGCCTTGCGCCACATCTCGAGCTGTTCCTTGACGTGGGCGCCCAGTTCTGCCGGTGTGGAGCTCTGTACCTCGATGGCCTGACGCTCCATCTGTTCACGCACCTCGGGGCGGGCCAGGATGGCGGTGATCTCGCGGTTCAGGCGCGCCACGATCTCTGGCGGCATGCCTGCGGGGCCGACGAACCCACCCCAGGGCACGATGGACAGGTTCGGTGCGCCGGCCTCGACCATGGTGGGGGTGTCGGGCGACAGAGGGCTGCGCTTGGGCATCAGCGCGGCCAGCACCTTCAGCCGGCCGTCCTTGGCCGCCGGCAGCGCGTTGGTCGGCGTGGCGAACATCAGCTGCACGCGGCCACTGACCAGGTCCAGCGTGGCCGGGCCCTCACCCTTGTAGGGAATGCGCACCATGTCGAGCTTGGCGAAGCCCGACAGTTCCACGGCCGCCATCACGCCGGCCGTGGTGGCGCCTGCGTAGTTCACCTTGCCGGGGTTGGCGCGGATGTATTCGATGAGTTCGCCCACGTTGCGGCCCGGCACCGACGGGTGGGCGAACAGGAAGTACGAATAGGTGCCGATCTTGGTGATCGGCGTGAAGGCCGTCACCGGGTCGTAGGGCGGCTGCTTGCGCATCGCCGGCACGGCCGACAGCGCGCTGCTGGTGGCCAGGAAGATGGTGTAGCCGTCGGGCGCCGCCCTGGCCACGGCATCACCGGCTATGGCGCCGTCGGCGCCCGGCTTGTTGTCGACGATGACCTGCTGGCCCAGGACCTGCGACAAGGGCGCCGCGATGACGCGCGCAATGGTGTCGGTGGCGCCGCCGGCGGGGAAGGGCACCACCATGCGCAGCGGCTTGGTCGGGTACTGAGCTGCTGCGGGTGCGGCTGCCATCATCGTCGTGGCGATGATGGTCAACGTCATCAAGAACCTGGGAGACGTGCGCATGGCGGATCTGCTTTCGTGATGGCGGGACAGGAGGAGCGATTCTGCGGTAAGCATGATCCGGGCCGTTTGCCATGCCATGGCGGCTGAACCGTCAGGGCGGTCATGTGGAGCGCAGGATGTCCTGCAGATGTTCTGCCGTGAGGTTGCTGCCACACAGCACGGTGGCCACGCGGCCGCCGGCCCACCGGGCCCGGTGCGCTCACACGCCGGCCAGTCCGGCCGCGCCGGCGGGTTCCAGCAGCAGGCCCGTGTGGCGCTGGGCCTGCCGCATCGCCTGCAGGACATGCCAATCGCTGACCAGCAGCACGTCGTCGACCAGCCCTGCAGGTTGTCCAGCGCTTGCGGGATGGGTTCGCGCACAGCGATGCCGTCGGCAATGGTGTCGGCCGTCGCCGTGCACAGCAGCTGCTGCTGCCGCCACCAACCGTTGAGCGCTGTGTCGGCGGTGGGTCGTGCGCGACCGTTCGCCGCCGAACGTCAAGTTCCGAGTCCCAGCGGACAGCCGCCTCAGGAACTGCCCAAAGTCCGGTGCCGGCGCTCGCAAACGTTCGCTTGCCAAAATCCGAGCTGCTGCAGCCAGTCTGAAACGGTCGTCTGGCCTGCCCCCGCACTGCTGTGGCTTTCGAGTCATTCGCTCAGGGCATGGGCCAAGGCACCACGCAAGGTGTCTCATCCGTCTGCTTCGGGACTTCGGCTGCCGTTGTTGCCTTACACGGCATCGTGCTCGCTCGCCACGGCGTTTTCGACTGCCTTGCCGTGTTTCAAACCATTTTTGGCCGGACAACGCAGTACCTGCCACCCGCCCGCCCGGCGACTGTGCAGTCTGACAAGCGGGCGTTCACCAAACGCTGGCTATCATCCGCCGCCCTGCCTGTCTTCCCCGCCTCCATACCGACTGAAAGCCCCGCCGTGGACCCCATTTTGCTGATCAAGGCCGTTGTCATGGGCTTGGTCGAAGGCCTGACCGAGTTTTTGCCGATCTCGTCTACCGGGCACCTGATCCTGACCGGCTCGCTGATCAACTTCACCGGCGAAGCAGCCAAGGTCTTTGATGTGGCCATTCAAAGCGGCGCGATGCTGGCGGTGATCTGGGAATACCGCCAACGCCTGCTGGGCACGGTGCGTGGACTCAGCCACGACCCCGTGGCCCAGCGCTTTGTGCGCAACGTGCTGGTGGCCTTCCTCCCAGCGGCGGTGCTGGGCCTGCTTTTTGGCAAGCTGGTCAAGGCGCACCTGTTCCACCCCGTTCCGGTGGCGCTGGCCTTTGTGGTGGGTGGTTTTGTCATCCTGGCCGTGGAAGCCTGGCACCGCCGCCGGTTTGGCCAGCGTGACACCGAGGGCACCCGACGCGCCCGCATCGAGTCGGTCGACGAGATGTCGGCGCTGGACGCGCTGAAGGTTGGCCTGATGCAGTGCCTGGCGTTGATCCCGGGCACCAGCCGCTCGGGCGCCACCATCATTGGCGGCATGGTGTTTGGCTTTTCGCGCAAGTGCGCCACCGAATTCAGCTTTTACCTGGGCATCCCCACGTTGATGGCGGCGGGCGCCTATTCGGTGTGGAAGGAACGCTCGGCCTTGCAGGCCAGCGACCTGCCGATGTTTGCCGTGGGCACGGTGGTGGCGTTTTTCAGCGCGCTGGTCTGCATCCGCTGGCTCATCCGCTATGTGTCGACCCACGACTTCACCATCTTCGCGTGGTACCGCATCGTGTTTGGCGGGTTGGTCTTGCTGACCGCTCACTTTGGCTGGGTGACTTGGGCGGCGTGATGTGTGCCAGCACGGCCTCGGGTCACCCGCGGCGCCGGTAGACCAAGTCCCACACGCCGTGGCCCAGTTTGAGGCCACGGTCTTCAAACTTGGTCAGCGGCCGCCAGTCGGGCCGTGGCGCAAAGCCTTCTGCGGTGTTGACCAAGCCAGGCTCGGCTTGCAGCACCTGCAGCATCTGCTGCGCATAGGGCTCCCAGTCGGTGGCGCAATGCAGGTAACCGCCAGGCGCCAGGTGCTGCACCAAGCGCGCCACAAAGGGCGCCTGAATCAGCCGCCGCTTGTTGTGCTTGAACTTGTGCCAGGGGTCGGGAAACCAGATGTGGATGCCAGCCAGCGAGGCCGGCGCGACCATCTGCTGCAGCACCTCTACCGCGTCGTGGCGCAGCACGCGCACGTTGTTCAACTGCTGTTCGCCGATCAGCTTGAGCAAGGCGCCCACGCCGGGGCCGTGAACCTCGACGCCGATGAAGTCGGTTTGCGGTTGCGCAGCCGCCACCGAAGCCGTGGCCGTGCCCATGCCAAAGCCAATCTCCATCACCCGCGGCGCCTGGCGACCGAAGGTGGTGTCCCAGTCGTGCAGCGAAGGCGCAAAAGGGATCAAAAAGCGCGGCCCCATTTCCAGCATGGCGCGCTGTTGTCCTGGGCCCATGCGGCCGGCGCGCAGCACAAAGCTGCGGATGGTGCTGTGCGGCGGCGGCTTGGGAACGGAATCGTCAGTCATCAGATGGCAAGTGGTGAGACCTTGGGCAGGGCCGCGATTGTGCAACCGGTACGAGGCTTTGCCGCGAGCCCGCCACCACCGCTGCCGGATCAGGCCGGTGGGGCGCTCTGCGGAGTGAAGTGAAGGAGGAGACGGTGGCCGCAGGCCGCCGTCGGGGGACATGAACGCAGCAGAGCGCCCCGCCGGCCTGATCCCGCTGGGCCGCCTATCAAAGACTGCCAGTCAATCAAGCCTGCAACCGCAACCGTCCCCTCACGTCCGCCATGCTCTTGGCCAGCAACTTGACCAAGGCACAGGTGGTGTCGATGTGGGGCGCCTGCGCCAACCAGCGCCGCCTACATGGTCAGATCACGCGTTCGGCTTTCAGCTCGGCGATCTGCGCTTCGGTGTAGCCCAGCTGCGCCAGCACCTCCAGCGTGTGCTCGCCCAGCAGCGGCGAACGGGTCACCACCGTGGGGCTGTCCGACATCTTGATCGGGTTGCCGACCGACAGGTATTTGCCACGGACCGGGTGGTCCACCTCGACGATGGTGCCGGTGGCGCGCAGCGACTCGTCGGCGGCGATCTCTTTCATCGACAGGATCGGGCCGCAGGGAATGTCAAACTGGTTCAGGATCTCCATGGCCTCGATCTTGTCCTTGGTCATGGTCCACTTTTCAATGCGCTTGAAGATGGGCTTCAGGTGCAGCAGGCGCGCCGCCGGGGTGGCGAAGGCCTCGTCGGTGATCCAACCCTCTTCACCAATCACCTTGCAAACGGCCGGCCACACGGCGGCCTGGGTGATGAAGTAGATGTAGGCGTTGGGGTCGGTTTCCCAGCCCTTGCACTTCAGGATCGAGCCCGGCTGACCGCCGCCCGAGGCATTGCCGGCGCGTGGCACGGCGTCGCCAAACTGGCCGTCGGGGTACTGCGGAAATTCATGCAGCGTGCCGGTGCGCTCCAGGCGCTGCTGGTCGCGCAGTTTCACGCGGCACAGGTTGAGCACGGCGTCCTGCATCGGCGCCAGCACCTTTTGGCCACGGCCCGATTCCACGCGTTGCAGCAGTGCCGCCAGGATGCCCAGGGCCAGGTGCAAGCCGGTGCCGCTGTCGCCAATCTGCGCGCCGGTGACCAGCGGCGGGCCGTCGTCAAAGCCGGTGGTGGACGCTGCGCCGCCGGCGCACTGAGCCACGTTTTCATAGACCTTGCAGTCTTCATAACGCCCAGGGCCAAAGCCCTTGACCGAAGCCACCACCATGCGCGGGTTGAGTTCGTGGATGCGTTCCCAGGTGAAGCCCATGCGGTCCAGCGCGCCGGGCGCAAAGTTCTCCACCAGCACGTCGCAGGTCTTGATCAGGGTCTCGAGCACCTCTTTGCCCTTGGGCTTCTTGGTGTCGATGGTGATCGAGCGC
>JANMHH010000229.1:0-22316 GCA_031375065.1 Rubrivivax sp.
CGGTGCCAACGACAGCACCGCGGTGGGCCAGCGGCGCTGGAACTTCGTCTGGTACCGCCCCGCCGACGCGGGCCCTGAATTGGCGGAGCTGATGACCGACGCCGACGGCCAGCACCACGCAGACGGCATCCCGCCGCAGCAAGTCAGTTGGCGCCAGATCGCTGCCGCCCGCGCCGCTGCCCGCCAGCACCTGGCGCCGCAGTTCGCTGAGGTGCTGGAAAAGACCGCCGTACCCTTTCTGCAGCCGATCTACGACCTGGCTTCGCCCACGCTGGCCCACGGCCGTGTGGCGCTGCTGGGCGACGCGGCCTTTGTGGCCCGCCCGCACGTGGGCATGGGCGTGGCCAAAGCCGCTGACGACGCAACGGCTCTGGCAGACAGCATCGCCCGGCATGGCGCCACCCCCGCCGCGGTGCTGGCTTACAGCGCACGCCGCCACCCCGCCGGACTGGCCGTGGCGCAGCGCGCCCAGGCGCTGGGCACCCACCTTGAAGCACGGCACCGCAACCGCGGTCTGCAGCCATCGCCAGCCACGGTGATGCACCAGACCGCCATCGACCCTTCCCTGTTCGACACCTTTCCGCCCCAGACGCTGGCCGCCTGAAGCCCGCGCGTTCCACCTCAACCACCAGGAGACAAGACCATGAGCAACACCCTTCAAAACCCCCGCCGCCGCTTGGTCGTTGCCGCCGGTGGCGCACTGGCCGCCGCGCCAGCGCTGTTCTACATCGCACGCGCCCAGAGTGGCCCCATCAAGATCGGTTTTCCGGTGCCGCTGACCGGTGCCTTCAGCGCCGAAGCGCAAGACCAGGTGCGGGCCGCCGAATTGGCTGTCAAACAGTGGAACGCCGCCGGTGGACACAAGGGCCAGCAGTGCGAACTGCTGGTGCGCGACGACAAGCTCAACCCGGGTGAAGCCGCCACGCGCACGCTGGAGCTGATTGAAAAGGACAAGGTCAATTTTGTGGTGGGCTCGCTGTCGGCGGCCACTCAGCTCAGCATCAACGCGGTGACCCGTGAGCGCAAGGTGCTGTTCAACAGCATCAGCCAAAGCGACACCATCAACGAAGCCAAGGACTGGAGCCTCTACACCTTTCACGAAGCGCTGAACCCGCACTTGACTGCCGGTGCGGTGGCGCGTTACGCCTTCCCCAAGTTTGGCAAGAAGGTGGTCTACCTGACCGCCGACTACGCCTACGGCCACGAAATGGTGCGTGGCTTTCAGCGCGCCGGGCAGGCCCTGGGCACGCAGACGCTGGCCGACATCCGCCATCCGCTGGGCGCGGCCGACTATTCGGCCTTCTTGCCACGCATCCAGGCGCTCAAGCCCGACATCCTGGTGCTGTGCAACTTTGGCCGTGACCTGGTCAACAGCGCCAAGCAAGCCACCGACTTCGGCTTGAAGTCAACGACCAAGATCATCGCCCCGGTGCTGCTTTACACCAGCCGCGTGGCCGGCGGTGCCGACGCGTTTGAAGGCGTGCTGGGCGGAACCAGCTACTACTGGGGCATGGAAGACAAGATCCCCACGGCCAAGAAGTTCAACGACGCCTTTCGCAAGGCCTATGGCGGCGCAGTGCCGTCGGACTACGGCGCGCTGGGTTACGCCGGCATCCTGAGCGTGTTGCAGGCGGTGAAAAACGCCGACGCCACCGACTCGCAGCGGGTGTCGATCGCACTGCGCCAGCTCAAGTACGACTGGTACAAGGGCCCGCAGTTTTATCGCAAGTGCGACCACCAGTCGGTGCAGTCGGTGGTCATCGTCGAGAGCAAGAGCAAGGGCATGAAGGACAAGAACGACGTCTTCAGCGTGCTGGCCATCGAAGATGCGGCAGAGAAGAACCTGCGCAGCTGCGAAGAGATGGGCCACAAGGTGACCTGACCCCCCCCGAAGCGGCTGCGCCGCTCCCCCCAGGGGGCGACGCCAGCGGCCCGGCAAAGCCGGTTCCGCGGCGTTCGCTTGATGCCTGTTCGGCCGTTTTTTCGCCAATCCGCTTACGCTGGAAACCACACCACCCGATGGAAATCACACCGTCACTGCTGGCGCTGCAACTCGTCACCGGCATCGCGCTGGGCGCCATCTACGCCTTGCTGGCTTTGGGCCTGAGCCTGATCTTCGGCATGTTGACGGTGGTGAATTTCGCGCACGGCGCGTTTTTCATGGTGGGCGCCTTCATCGGCCTTTACTTCATGGGGCTGACCGGCAACTTCTGGTTCAGCCTGGTGCTCACGCCGCTGGTGGTGGGCTGCATCGGCCTGGTGACCGAGCGTTTTTTGGTGCGTCCACTCTACGGCCGCGGCATCGACTACCCCTTGCTGCTGACCTTTGGCTTGAGCTGGGTGTTGATCGAGGCCATGCGGGTGATGTTTGGCATTGAAGGTCTGCCTTCATCGACACCACCCGAACTGCGCGGCGCGGTCGATCTGGGCATCGGCATGTTTCCGAAGTACCGCCTGTTCCTGATTGCGGCCACTGCCGTGGTCGTGCTGGCGCTGTGGCTGTTTCTGGAAAAGACGCGCTACGGCCTGATCGTGCGGGCCGGCAGCCGCGACGGGGAGATCTGCCGCGTGCTGGGCGTCGACATCGCGCGGGTGTGGCTGGTGGTGTTTGGCATCGGCACCGCCATCGCGGGGCTGTCGGGTGTGCTGGCCGCGCCCACGCGCGCGGTCAACCCCGAAATGGGCATCCACGTGCTGGCCGAGAGCTTTGTCGTCACGGTGGTGGGCGGCATGGGCTCCTTGCCCGGCGCGGTGGTGGCCGGTCTGCTGGTGGGCGTGGTGTTTTCGATGACCTCGCTCTTTGCGCCCGAGCTGGCCGAGCTGTCCATCTTTGTGCTGATGGCGCTGGTGCTGCTCGTGCGGCCGCAGGGGCTGTTTGGCAAAGCGGGGCTGATGGGATGAGCACTTCGGGCACGTCAGGTACCTGGGGCTCCTGGGGCATCTGGATCCAGCGCATCCGCCAGCACCGGGTGGCCGCGGTCATCGCGTTTTTGCTGGTCTTCCCGCTGTTCATGCCCTACCAGGCGCTGGCCGTCAACATCCTGATCTTTGGCCTGTTTGCGGTGGGCTTCAACCTGCTGTTTGGCTACACCGGCCTGCTCAGTTTTGGCCACGCGGCGTTTCTGGGCGTGGGCAGCTACCTGACCGGCATTGGCATGGTGCACATGGGCTTGCCCTGGGGCCTGGCCGTGCTGCTGGGTGTGGCCAGCGCGGCAGCGGTGGGCGTGGTGATGGGCTACCTGGCCATTCGCACGCGCGGCATCTACTTTTCGATGGTCACGCTGGCGCTGGCGCAGATCGTCTACTACGCCTTTTACAAGGCCGAGCGCTGGACCGGTGGCGAAAACGGCCTGCGTGGCATTCAGGTGCCGCAGCTGGACGTGCTGGGCCTGCGGCTCGACTTCCTGAACCCGACCACCAAGTACTACGTGATCCTGGTTTTTGTCGCCGCCGCGCTGTGGTTGGTGTCGCGCCTGTTGGCGTCCCCGTTTGGCGCGGTGATGGAAGCGGTGCGCGAAAACGAGCAACGCGCGGCCGCCTGCGGTTATGACGTGGCGCGCACCAAGCTGGTGGTGTTTGTGCTGTCGGCTGCGCTGTGTGGCCTGGCCGGCGCGTTGCGCGCGCTGCACCTGAGCGTGGTGCCCATCGACAGCCTGCACTACCTGCTGTCGGGGCAGGCCGTGATGATGTGCCTGCTGGGTGGCATGGGCACCTTCTTCGGGCCCTTTGTCGGTGCCGGGGTGTTCTTGACGCTGGAAGACGTGGTCACCACCCTGACGCCGCACTGGATGGCGGTGGTGGGCGTGGTGTTCATGTTTTTCGTGTTGTTTTTCCCGGCTGGCATCTGGGGCAGCTTCATGAAGCGGCTGGAGAAGTCGGCATGAACGCACCGGCCGGCGCTGCGGCAGCGCCACCCATTCTGGAGGTGCAAGGCATCAGCAAGCGCTTTGGAAACTTCGTGGCCTTGAACAAGGTCAGCGCCAGTTTTCAGCCGCGCAAGCTCAGTGCCATCATCGGCCCCAACGGCGCGGGCAAAAGCACCTTCTTCAACGTCGTCAGCGGCGCCTTCGCGCCCAGCGAAGGGCGGCTGCGTTTCAACGGGCGCGACATCACCGGCCTGGCGCAACACCAGTTTGCGCGCATCGGCATTGCCAAGAGCTTCCAGATCACCAATCTTTTCAAGCAGCTCAGCACCCATGAAAACGTGCGCGTCGCGGTGCAGATGCGCCACGCCCGCTTCGAGCTCTTCAAGCCGCGCGCCGCCATGAGCGAACTGGCCGACCGCGCCAGCACCTTGCTGCAGCGCGTGGGCCTGGCCGATCACGCCCACCGCCCCGCCGCCGACCTGGCCCACGGCCAGCAGCGCGCGCTGGAGGTGGCCATGGCGCTGGCCGCAGAGCCCGAGTTGCTGCTGATGGACGAGCCCACCGCCGGCATGTCGCCCGAAGAAACCCAGGTCATGATGGACCTGATCACCGCGCTGGCGGCTGAGCGTTCGGTCATCCTGGTGGAACACAAGATGAAGCTGGTGATGGGCATTTGTGAACGCCTGCTGGTGCTGCACCACGGCGAGTTCCTGGCCGAAGGCACACCGGCCGACATCAAGGCCAACGACGAGGTTCGCCGCGTCTACCTGGGGCAAGGCTGATGCTGCGCGTGCAAGAACTGAACGCCTGGTACGACACCAGCCACGTCGTGCAAGGGCTGGGCTTCGAGGTGCGGCCGGGCGAAATCGTCACGCTGATGGGGCGCAACGGCGCCGGCAAGACCAGCACGCTGAAAGCCATCATGGGGTTGTTGGCCAAGCGCAGCGGCAGCGTCACCTTCAACGGCCAGGAAATAGGCGCACAGCCAGCGCACAAGCGCTACCACTGCGGGCTGGCCTACGTGCCCGAAGACCGCCGCATCGTGCCCGGGCTCAGCGTGCGAGAAAACCTGCGCCTGGGCCTGATCGCGGGGCCAGACCGCCACCTGGAGCGCGAGCGCATCGCTGAAATTGCGCAGACCTTCCCGCGCCTGGCGCAGCGCCTGGAGCAAGAAGGCACGTCGCTTTCGGGCGGCGAGCAGCAGATGCTGGCGATTGCGCGGGCCATGATGGCCAAGCCCCGCATGATCCTGCTGGACGAGCCCAGCGAAGGCATCATGCCGCTGCTGGTGCAGGAGATGTTCTCGCTGTTCGTGCGCATGAAACGCGAGGGCATCACGATCTTGCTGGTGGAGCAGAACGTGGAGCGCGCGCTGCAGATCAGCGACCGCGCCTACATCCTGGACCAGGGGCGCATCGTGCACCAGGGCAACGCCCAGGCGCTGCTCGACGACCGCGAGATTCAAGAACGCTATTGCGCGGTCTGATCGGCTTCGGTTGCACTGCGCCGACTCAGCGGCGGAGTTTGAACGGCGCCGTTGCTTGCAGGGGCATCACCGGCGATAGGACGGGTCCTGTGCATCCACCAGCCGCTGCATGGCGTCAAAACTGTCCTGCCCTGCGCCATAACGCGGGTCAAACTGCAGCGAGTCGCGCACGCAGGCTTGCAGCACCGCTTCAGGGATGCTGCGCACCGCACCCATCGACGTGGAAGCCAGTTGCACTTCACAAGCGCGCTGCAGCGTCCACATCAGCGCGAAGGCCTGGGCCAGCGTCTGGCCGACCACCACCGGCCCGTGGTTGCGCAGCAGCAGCACCGGTTTGCCGCCGGCACTGGCCAGGATGCGCGCGCCCTCTTCGGCGTGCACGGTGATGCCCTCGAACGCGTGGTACGCCACCTTGCCGTACAGCTGCGCGGCGTAAAAGTTGGTGAACGACAGGCCTACTTCCAGGCAGCACACGGCCATGGTGGGCGTGGTGTGAACGTGCATCACGCAGTGCGCATCGGGCTGGGTGGCGTGTATCGCGCCGTGGAAGGTGAAGCCGGCCGGGTTGATGGGCCAGCGGCTTTCACCCAGGATGCTGCCCTGCGCGTCCACCTTGATCAGGTTGGAAGCGCAGACTTCGCTGTAATGCAAACCAAACGGGTTGAGCAACAGGCGCCCCGGCTCGCCCGGCACCCGCAGCGACAGGTGGTTGTAGATCAGCTCGGTCCAGCCCATGCGGTCGAAGATGCGGTAGGCGGCCGCCAGCTTGACGCGCGCGTCCCACTCTTCGCGGCTGATGTGGGCGGGGCGGTGGTCGGGGGGGTGGTCAATGAAGGCTTCGCTCATGGTGGGGGCCTTTGAGCCAGCAGCTCGGGAATCAGTTGTTCATAGGCGCCCGCCAGGGCCAGCAGGGCCGCGTCGCCACGCGGCCGGCCGATCAGCTGCAGGCCCATCGGCCAGCGCCCGCTGGCGTCAAATCCCGCCGGCACGCTGATGGCGGGCAGGCCGGCCAGGGTGGCGTAGATCGTCACCTCCATCCAGCGGTGATAGGTGTCCATGCTGCGCCCGGCCACGCTGCGCGGCCAGGTGATGTCAGCGGCAAAGGGCCAGCACTGCGCCGTCGGCAAGGCCAGCACGTCAAAGCGTTCAAAGAGTGTTTGCAGGTGGTTCTGAAAGGCACTGCGCACGCAGCTGGCGCGGTAGAAGTCGGCAAAGCTCAGGCCTTGGGCGGCGTCGTGTTCCCACAGCGCCTCGGGTTTGATCTGGGCGCGGGCCTCGGGGCTGGTCAGCACCGCCGCCACCGACGGCGCCACCAGCGCGCGGCGCCAGACCAGCCAGGCGTCCCACACGGCTGGCGCTGAAAAGCCCAGCGCCAAGGGCTCGACCACGGCACCCGCGCCCGCCAAGCGCGCCAACGCCGCTTCGCAGACGCTGAGCACGCCGTCTTCCATGGCCAGGTGCCCGCCCAGGTCGCCCAACCAGCCGATGCGAACTTCGCGCAGCGGCAAGGGCATCGGGTCGGTGGTGCCCAAGGTGCTGTCCAGTGACAGCGGCACGCGCGGGTCAAACCCGGCCTGGGTGCGCAGCAGCGCTGCCAGGTCGGCCACCGTGCGCGCCATTGGGCCGTCGCTGCCCAGCTGCGCCACCCACAGATCGGGCTTGGGCCAGGCCGGCACGCGGCCTTGGGAAGGACGCATGCCAAAGATGTGGTTCCAGCCTGCCGGGTTGCGCAGCGACCCCATGAAGTCGGAGCCGTCGGCCACCGGCAGCAAACGCTGGGCCAGCGCCACCGCCGCGCCGCCGCTGCTGCCGCCGGCGCTGCGGCTGCTGTCCCAGGCGTTGAGCGTGGTGCCGAAGAGCGTGTTGTAGCTGTGTGAACCCAGGCCGAATTCCGGCATGTTGGTCTTGCCCACCACGATGCAGCCGGCCGCTTTCATGCGCGCCACGTAGAGGCTGTCATTGGGGGCGACAGCAGCTTTCAACAGCGGGCTGCCCTGCGTGGTGGGCAGGCCTGCTGCGTGGCCGGTGTCCTTGATGGCTTGCGGCAGGCCGTGCATCCAGCCGCGTGAAGCGCCGCGCGCCAACTCGGCGTCGCATTGCTGCGCTTGCGCCAACAAGACGTCGTCGGGCAGCAAGTTGACGATCGCCAGGAACCGCGGGTTCAGCGCATGGATGCGTGCCAGGTAGGCCTGCATCACCTCGCGACAGGACAGCTGCCGTTGGTGGATGGCGCTGGACAGGCCCAGTGCATCCAGATCGGTGATGGCATCACGGGTTGTCATGGCAGGCCAGACACCGCTAGGCCATCTTCACGGCCGTGCCGCTCACGGCCACCATCATCATGCCGTTGGCCTCGCCCAGCACCTCGTAGTCAAAGTCGATGCCAACGATGCCGTTGGCGCCCATTTCCTTGGCCGCTTCCATCATGTCGTCCAATGCGGCGTCGCGGGCGCCCGAGAGTGCGCGTTCGTAGCCCCCGGCGCGCCCGCCAACCACGTCGCGCACCGATGAAAACAGGTCGCGAAAGATGTTGGCGCCGATGATGGCCTCGCCGTTGACCACCCCCAGGTACTGGCCGATCTGTGGCCCCACGCCCGGGGCGGGAACGATGGTGGCCAGGAAAAAGCCGCTGTCCTTTTTGGAAAACCAACCCATGCTGAACTCCTGTGTTGAAGACGGGGCAAGCGTGAACGATACCCGCCACCCGGTTGAAGCCTCAGCGGCCCCACAGCGCCCCTTCAGCGGCGCTGGAACCGTCCCAATGCTAAGCTGTTGACCCCGTTGAGATGACCTCAAGAACCCGGAGTAAGACATGCCTGGACTGCTGCCCCACGTTGACCCCGATGGCCTGCTGGAATTTTCGGTGGTCTACACCGACCGTGCGCTGAACCACATGTCCAGCAAGTTCCAGGGCGTGATGCGCGACATCTCCAGTGTGCTCAAAGAGGTCTACAACGCCCGCTCGGCCGTGGTCATCCCGGGCAGTGGCACCTTTGGCATGGAAGCCGTGGCCCGCCAGTTCGCCAACGACAAGAAGATCCTGGTCATCCGCAACGGTTGGTTCAGTTATCGCTGGACGCAGATCATCGAGATGGGCCGCATCAGCAGCCAGCACACCGTGCTGAAGGCGCGCACCACGGCCGCTGGCCGCCAGCAGCCTTTTGCGCCGGCGCCCATCGCCGAAGTGCAAGCCGCCATCCGCGCCAGCAAGCCCGACGTGGTGTTTGCCCCGCACGTGGAAACCTCAGCCGGCATGATCCTGCCCGACGACTACCTGCGCGCCGTGGCCGATGCGGTGCACGAGGTGGGCGGCCTCTTGGTGCTGGACTGCATCGCCAGCGGCGCGGCCTGGGTCGACATGCAAGCCACCGGCGTGGACGTGCTGATCAGCGCGCCCCAGAAGGGCTGGAGCGGTTCGCCCTGCTGCGCCTTTGTGATGCTGAGCGAGCGCGCGCGCACGGCCATTGACAACACCACCAGCACCAGCTTTGCCGCCGACCTGAAGAAGTGGCTGCAGATCATGGAGACCTACGAAGGCGGTGGCCACGCTTATCACACCACGCTGCCCACCGACGCGCTCACCACCACCCGCGACGTGATGCTGGAAACCCGTGCCTACGGCTTTGCCAAGCTGCGTGACGAACAGTGGGAACTGGGCCGCAAGGTGCGCGCGCTGATGGCCAGCCACGGCATCCAGAGCGTGGCCGCTGTGGGCTTTCAGGCCCCCGGCGTGGTGGTCAGCTACACCGACGACGCCGGCCTGCACACCGGCAAGTCCTTCCTGGGCGAAGGCCTGCAAAGCGCCGCCGGTGTGCCGCTGATGTGCGACGAGCCGGCCGACTTCAAGACCTTCCGCATCGGCCTCTTCGGCCTGGAAAAACTGCACAACCCGGACCGCAGCGTGGGCCACCTGGACGCGGCCTTGACGCGCATTTTGGCGGCGGGGCAAAAGCAAGCCGCTTGATCGGACAGCGGCAGCCCAACCGGATCAACACATTCGGGTCACCACGACAGCCTCTACACAACAGCGTCAAGCCTAAAACGGCGCGCTGTAACGCACGCTCAGCAGCCAGCCCCGCCCCGGCGCGGGCTCAAAGAAGCGGCTGTTGCCTTCGTTGACGATGACGCTGCCCACCACCCGCCGGTCGGCCAGGTTTTCAGCCCGGGCCAGCAGGTCCAGCCGGCCCACCGGCAGGTTCAGCTGCCAGCGCGCGCGCAACGCCAGCAAGCCAAAGCCGGCAGCAAAGTCGCTGTTGACGTCGTTGACCGGCACCCGGCCCTGTCCACGCACTTCCAAGGCCAGGTCCAACGCCGGCAACGGCGCCCAGGCCAGCTCGGCAAAGGCACTGCGCTGCAGCGTGCCTGCAATGCGGTTGCCGGCCGGCACCGGCAGTGTGGGGCTCAGGCAGGGCAAGGCGGCGCAGACTGCAAAACCGTCGCTGTAGGTGGCGTCCAGCCAGGTCAGGCTGAGTTGTGCGCGCCAGCCCTCGGCCAGCGGTGCCACCAGCGCCAGCTCGGCGCCGCGGCGCTGGGTGCGGCCGACGTTGCGAAAGGTGCTGCGCCCGCCACGGTTGGTGGCAATGCCAATTTCATCGTCGGTCTGGGCGTCGAACAACGCCGCATCCACCGACCAGACGGGCTTGCCCACCGGACCCGCCGTGTTGGGCGCGCGCCACTTGGCACCCAGTTCGATCTGGCGGCTGGTCTGGGCTTGCAAGTCGGTGTTGAAACCTGAACCACCGTCAGGGCGGTAGGCCAATTCACCCAGCGTCGGCGCTTCAAAACCGCGCCCGGCGCTGAGGTACAGATTGAACTGGCTGCTGGGCCGCCATTGCAGCGCGGCTACCGGGCTGGTGTAGCGGTAGGCCAGCGCGCCGGAGTCGTCCAGGTTGCCGCCCACCACGTAGCGGTCGGTCGACGTGTAGTTGACCCGCCCGCTGCGCACGCCCAGCGTGGCCATCCACTGCGCCGACAACTCCGCTTCGGCCTGCGCGAACAGGTCGCGGCTGCTGACGCGGTTGTTTTCGTCACGGCGCAGGCGGCCGGTCACGCCGAGCTGGCGCACGGCCGGCGCGCCGCTGAAGTTCTCGAAGCCGCGGCGGTCTTCTGTGGATGACTCGGCGGCGGCGCCGGCCACCAGTTGCAGCGTGCGCTCGGCGGCCAGGGCCCAGCGCCAGACCAGCCGGCCGTCCAGCCCGCGGTAGTCGCGGTCGAAGTCGATCACGCCACCGGGCTGGCGCTCGGTCAGGCTGGGATTGGTGGTGTTGGACTGCGTGGCCACCGGGATGGACTGCCATTGCGTCACCGAACGGCGGCCGCTGTAAGCCGAGACCTGGCTTTCGGCCCAAGGGCCGCTGCCTTCAAAACGGTGGCGCCAGCTCACCCCGGCCTGGTCTTGTGCGGTGTTCTTGCGGGTGTTGAAACGGTCGGGTTGCCCCAGCACGTCCTGCGGCAAGGCCACGCTGGTGGTCTGGTCGGGGTTGGCTTCAAACTGGGCCCGTGTCAGGCCCAGCGGGTCCAGCGCCGGTTGGTTGATGGCGTTGAGCACCACCACCACCCGGTCGGCACCCTGCTGCCAACCCAGGCGCACATTGCCCAGCGTGCGCTGGGCTTCGCTCTGCGGGCGAAAGCCGTCGCTGTGCAAGCGAGACAGCTGAGCCCGCACGCTGAAGGCGTTGTCGATCGGCCCGGCCAGGCTGACGCGCCACTGCTGCAGGCCGTCGCTGCCGGCGTCCAGTTCCAGCCCCAGCCGGCGTTCGGTGGGCGCCGCACTGACCAGCGAAATCACACCGCCCGAGCTGCTGCCGTACAGCGCGCTGAACGGCCCGCGCAGCACCTCGAGCCGGGTTGCGCCGGCCAGATCGAAATGCGACACCTGGCCCTGGCCGTCAGGCCCGCTGGCCGGTATGCCGTCGCTGTAAAGGCGCAGTCCGCGCACACCAAAACTGGCGCGGGCACCAAAGCCGCGCGAATTGATCTGCAGGTCTTGCGCGTAGTTGCTGCGGTTGTTGGCCACGATGCCGGGCACCCGGCCCAGCACCTCGCTCAGGTTGACCAGCGGCCCGGCTGCACGCAGCTCTTCGGCCGACACCACGCCCACGGCATAGGGGGTGTCGAACACCCGGCGCTCGGCACCACTGGCGGTGATGACCACCGTTTCCTGAGCCGCCGCGCACAGCGGCGCTGAGAACAGCGGCACGCAAAGCAGCGCCGCCCACCGTGCGCCCCGTGCGCCCCGCTCAGGGCGGCGCTTGAGCGTCAATGCGAATGCTGGAGAACCAAGCGGCCAAATTGTTGATGTCATCGTCGGAAAGGGGTTTGGCCATGAAAACCATGACTTCGTGTTTGCGGGCACCGCTGCGGTAGGCGCGCAATTGTGCAGCGAGATAGATCACCGGCTGGCCCGCCAGATGCGGCGCGTCGGGCGTGACCGACAGCCCCAGCGGGCCGTGGCAAACCGAGCAGGCTTGCGCTTTCTGACGGCCTGCAGATGCATCGTTGGCTTGCGCCGGATGCACCCAGCAGGACCCAGACAAGGCCAGGACCAGGGCCAGGGCCGAGCGCGCGCGAGCGGTCAGAAAAAATGGGGTGGGCATGGAAGTCCAAAAAAAGGACAGGCGCCACCGGGGCAGCAACAGCCGCCCCGGCAGGCCCGTCGGTCAGCTCACGTCAAGGTGCGCTGTAAGTGACGCGGTAGATCGCGCCCGCAAAGTCGTCGCTGATCAGCAGCGAACCGTCCTTCATCACCGCCACGTCGACCGGACGGCCACGGTACAGGCCGTTGCTGTCCAGCCAGCCATCGGCAAAGACCTCGGTCTTGTCGGCGGTGCCGTCGGCCTTCAGGCTGGTGAACAGCACCTGGGCGCCGACCGGCGTGGTGCGGTTCCACGAGCCGTGCTGGGCTGAGAAGAAGCCACCCTGGAACTTGGCTGGGAACATCTTGCCGGTGTAGAAGCTCATGCCCAGGTCGGCCGCGTGCGCCACCGTGTAGACCTGCGGGTCGGTGATGTTGCCTGGCAGCGGGTCTTTGTCGTAGCCGTGCTCGGTGATGCGGGTCTTGCCCTGCTTCCACGGATAGCCAAAAAACTGGCCTGCGCGCGTGATGCGGTTGATCTCGCCGTTGGGGATGTCATCGCCCATGCCGTCGGTCTGGTTGTCGGTGAACCAGAGCGTGCCGTCCTTCGGGTTGAAGTCGTGGCCCACGCTGTTGCGGATGCCGGTGGCGTAGACCTCGCGCTTGCTGCCGTCAAAGGCGTTCATGCGCACCATGCCGCCAATGCCGACCTTGTTGTAGATGTCGATCTTGTCGCGCGGCTGCACATTGTGCGGCTGACCCAAACTCACATACAGCATGCCGTCGGGCCCGATCTTGCAGACCCGGGCGCCGTGGTTGTAGGACTCTTCTTCGGGCGGGATCAGCTTGCCCTGGCCCACCACTTCAATCACCGCCACGTCCGGGCCTTCATAGAAAAACTCGGCAGCGGGGAAGTTGAGGATGCGGTTGTGCTCGGCCACGATCAGGAAGCCGTCCTTGGTCCAGCAAACGCCGTTGGGGTTGGTGAACTTCAGGCTGGGCGCAAAGGTCTTCACCTCGTCGGCAATGCCGTCGCTGTTGCGGTCGGTCACGGCCCAGACGGTGGTCTTGCGGGTGCCCACAAACAGCATGTTGGTGCTGGGCGCCACGGCCATGTGGCGGGCGTCGGGCACCACGGCGTAGAGGTCGATGCTGAAACCCGGCGGCAGCTTGACGCGCTTCAGGTTGGCCTTGATGGCGTCGGCGTTGCGGCCAGCTTGCGGCACCACCGGGATGTTGAGGTCGGTGGTGGCGACCTTCATCTGCTTCAGCTTTTCAATGTTCTGCTGGGCTGCGGCTGGCAGCGCCAGTGCCGCAGCCAACGCGGCTGCGGCCCAGCTCGTCAAGCCTGTGTGTCGGGACATGAGTCTTCTCCTGTTCGTTGTTGCTGTGCAAGGGCCGCCCCCGTACGGAAGCAGCCCCGACCAGACCGCAAGAGCCGTTCCACTTGGGGTACACCCCAGTACCAACATCCGGCCCGCCTGCAGCCGCCCGACGGTGGGCGCGCAGGCACCTTGTCCAGCCGCAGCACAGCCTGCACACCGTGTGTCCAGAAACTGTGCAGTTGATCATGACCGGCGTCGCTGCTACCGTCGCCCTTCGGCTTGGCGCGCGAACGGCTACGCCACCGAAGCTGGCGGCGACCGGCAAGAGGAGACTGCATTTGTTGACCCCAGGCGACGACCGCACGCTGGCACATGACGACCGCACGCTGGCACATGCGCGTGCCATCCGTGCCCGCGGCATGGCCATGCCACCCGATGGGCTGCCACCGCAGCTGATCCTGGACAGCTGGGTTCGCTGCATGGACGTCGGCCTGCTGCCAACGGCGGGCCTGGCGGTGCCGGTGGTGGAAGCCGCCGATCTGTCGCGTCGGCGCGAGCGTTCCGAGTTTGTGCGCCGTCTGGCCCAGGCTGAACTGGAAACGCTTTCGCGCCAGATTGCAGGCAGCAACTTCCTGCTGGCCTTTGCCGACCACGAAGGTGTCATCCTCGACCTCTACGCCGACAACCGCTTCAGCATGAGCGGCAGCGACGCCGGCATCCTGCCCGGCAGCGTGTGGACCGAAAGCGTGGCGGGCACCAACGGCCTGGGCACGGCGCTGGCGGCGGGCACCGCAGTGGCCGTGACCGGCCTGGACCACTACTTTTTGAAGTTAGGTGATATTTCCTGCACGGCAGCGCCGGTGCGCGACGCCCACGGTCAGGTGGTGGGCGTGCTGGATGCGTCTTCCTACTACGAGTCACGCCAACGCCACACCCAGGCGCTGGTGCAAATGGCGGCCACTCACATTGAGAACAGCCTGCTGGCGCACCAGATGCGCGGGCAATGGGTCTTGGCCATCCACCCACGCGCTGAGTTCCTGGGCACCCTGAGCACAGGCCTGCTGGCCTTTGACGGTCAGGGCGTCCTGGTGGCCGTGAACGGGCCGGCACACCACCTGCTCAGTGGGCTGGAAGTGGTGCGTGGCACACGCTTCGAGGAGCTGTTTGGCGAGCCGCTGGACCACGTGCTGGCCCGCTTGCACCTGGGCACCGACGCGCGGCTGCGCGACGCCTTGGGCAGCGTGCTGGTGGTGCGGCTGGTTGGGCAGGCCGTGGGGCCTGCGCGCAGCCACCTGCTGCACAGCACCCGCTCGCAAGCGCTGTCGTCGGCGCTGCCAGCCGCACCGGACCCCAGCGCTTCAAGGCCTTCCAGGGCTGCCAGGACGCCAAGGCCGTCCGGCACTTCAAGGATGGACGAATCCGGCGCTGGCGCTGCCCGCGCAGGTGCAGCAGCGCTGGACTTTTTGGCCGACGACCCGGTGGTGCAGGAGGCCTGCCGCGTGGTCGAAGCGGCGGTCAGGCTGAACGCCCCAATCTTGCTGCAGGGCGAAACCGGAACCGGCAAAGAACTGCTGGCCCGTTACGCCCACCAGGTCGGTGGCCGCCGCGGCGAGTTTGTGGCCGTCAACTGTGCCGCACTGCCCGGCGAACTGTTTGAAGCCGAGCTGTTTGGCCATGTGGGCGGCGCGTTCACCGGTGCCCGCCGCGACGGCAGCCCGGGCCTGCTGCTGGCGGCTGACGGCGGCACCTTGCTGCTCGATGAGGTGCGCGACCTGCCGCTGCATCTGCAGGCGGCGCTGCTGCGTTTTCTGGACGACCAGATGGTGCGCCCGGTGGGCGGCCAAACCGCCCGCCGCGTCAACGTTCAGCTGCTGGCGGCCTGCCACGCCAGCCTGGACGAAGCGGTGCTGGCCAAAACCTTCCGCGCTGATCTGCTGCACCGACTGAACACCGTCTGTGTGACTTTGCCGGCGCTGCGCCAGCGGCGTGATCTGGCGCAGGCCGCCCGCTGGGTGCTGGGCCAGATCGACCCGCAGCAGACCTTGGCCGACGACGCCCTGGCCAGCCTGCTCGCCCACAACTGGCCCGGCAACTTCCGCGAGCTGCGTTCGGTCTTGACACGCTCGCTGCTGCACCGCCCCGCAGCGCGCAGCCGCCAGCCCTTGAGCGCGCAAGACATTGGCAAGGCATTGCCACAGGCGCTGCCGCTGGCCAGTGCCTCGCAGTTGCAGCGCGGCGCTGCCGACCTGGTGCGGGCCGAGTTTGAGCGCTGCGGCCACAGCGTCAGCCTGACCGCGCGGGCGCTGGGCATCTCACGCACCACGGTCTACCGTCACTTGCGCAGCTGAGCAGCGGCGACGGGGTCATCGGCCAGGAGTGACCGTCTCCATCCGCCACCGCCAGGTTCGACCTCTGAGCCTGCAGCCGTGCTTTGCTTGGTCACCCATCGCTTTGCAGCCACGCGGCCATCACGGTTGCACCACGTTGAACCCGCTGGCCGCGCTGACAAATTGCCCGCGCACCGCAGGGCTGCCCATGTTGGATGTGATCGTCGCCGAAACACTTTGCAAACCAAGCGTCGAAAACCTGACGGCATAGACCCCGTTGCCGGCGACACGACCAAAGTTGACCAGAAAGGTCTTCGGTGCAAAGGCAGCCTCGGGGTCGGTCGAATTCAAGCTGACCGTGTAAGACCCTTGGTCCAAGCCGCACGACACCCGGATGCTGCCGGTGACCGGCGCGCCTCGTTGCACCGTCTTGGCGGTGGCCGTTGCGGCCACGGGTGGCGCTGGACAAGAGGCCAGGCCGGGTTCGACGTAGACCAACACACTTTGGCACACGCCCGGCTGGGCGCTGAAGGCCAGGGCCAGCAGCAAGAGTGCCCGACTCGGCCGGTGCAGGCCCACCCCAGCAGGTGTTGCCTGGCCCTTGGCGCGCGCCGCTGGCGCAAAACTGCAAAGCGGCTCAGCCCGGATCACTTCAGCGACAGCACGTAGGTCGCCAATGCACGCGCGTCGGCGGCCGACACCTGCGGCTGAGGCGGCATCACGTCTTCACCCCAGACCCCGGTCCCGCCGCGCCTGATCTTTTTGGCCAGCACGTCGGTGGCGTTCTTCTGATCGGCGTACTTGGTGGCGATCTGCTGGAAGCTGGGGCCGTATTTGCGCTTGTCGACGTAATGACAGGCTCCGCAATTTTTCTTCATCGCCAGGTCGGCGTCGGCATAGGCCGGCCCTGCGGTGCCCAGCACGCCGACGATGGCCATCCAGTGAAGCGTTGTTCGCAACGGGGTCTCCTTGTGCTTGCAGAAAAAGAAACGCGCTGCCGTGAGGCAGCGCGTTGGCGCGGTGCAGTTACTGTGGCTTCACGCGGATGATCTTGCCCTGGTCTTCGAGTGCGACGTACAGATTGCCGTCCGAGCCCTGTTCACAGGCACGGAAGCGGCCCGCCACCGTTGGCCAGGGGAAATCGGTCTTGGTGGCAGACATGCCGTCGGCGCTGACTTTCAGCAGATCCAGCCGGTTGCCCACGGCCGTACCGTGAATGCCAATGCCGGCGAAGCCGACCACCATCTGGCCATTCCAGTCCTTCCATTGCGCACCCGACAGGAAGGTGTTGCAGAACATGCCCTGCGACAAGCCCTTGTTGTTCCAGGCCGGCTTCATGGCCTTGGGATAGGTCTTGAGGTCGGTCATGGGCATGAAGGCGGCACGCTTCTTGGGGTCCATGGCGCCCATCTGGTTGGGTGAGTAGCCGCAGTAGTCGTCCGGGCAGTCCTTGCGGCCACCGACGTTGGGGCGCGGGTCCCAGCCGGCATTGCCGCCGTTGACCAGCGCGGTGACTTCGTCACTGTGCCACGGGCCGTTTTCCGCGGTGAACGGGCGGTTGTCGCTGGGGCGGAATGCAATGCCCTGGGGGTTGCGGTGACCGTAGGTGAAGACCCGTGGATCGAAGCCGGCTGGCGGCTTGTTGTCAGCCGCGGCCTTGCCGTCCCGGTCGACACGCAGGACCTTGCCACCGATGTAGGTTGGACCCTGCGGCCCGATGCCCAGGTGGTTGTCGCCGGTGGTCACGTACAGAAAGCCATCGGCAGGGCTGAACCGGATGCGGCCGCCGTTGTGCGCGCCGGGGCCACCAAACGGGTGCTTGGAAGCTTTGGGCTTGTAGCCGATGTCGCCGACGATGTCGGTACGGTCAGAAACGGCCGTCATCGCGTCGTTGAGCTTGAAGCGCATGACCCGGTTGCCCAGCTTGTCGTTGAGCTTGGAACTGGAGTAGACGTAGATGAACCGATTGCTGGCGAACTGCGGGTCGATCGCCACGCCCATCATGCCGGCCTGACCGTCGCAGAACAGGTCGGCGCTGGACGACGTGTAACCGCTGGTGCCGCCCAGGCCGTGCAGCTTGTTGATCGCGCCCGAAGCCGTTCGAACGGACAGACCCTTGCACTTCTCGGTGAAGAACATGGTGCCGTCCTTCATGAACGCCATGTCCCAGGGGGATTCGATCTTGTCGACAAAATCTTCTGTCGTCACGGTGGGCGCCGCTGCAAGCAGGCTGCCCGATAGCGCCAAGCCCAACGAGGCTGTCAACACCGTTTTCATCAATCTGACCATGTCTGTGCTCCTGTGTTTTTTAATCAGCCGTGTCGGTTTGAGAACCGATCGACGGCTGGCCGATCTGCGCGGACAACTGCAACCGCTGAAGGTCCCGCACCCAGCATGAGACTGCAGGGGCAAGGCCTCCAGTAGTCGGGGAAACCCCCGAGCGCAAGTGACAAAGTGTCGCGGTGCTCGACCCGACCCAGCGAACCGTCAATCGGGTGGGGTGCCCCGCACCAACGGCGCCGATGACCAGAAGACCGGCATCGCCCAGCGCCAGGCGTGGCGCCACCGCCTAACTGCGCACCTCGTAGACACCCAGCTTCTGATGCAAGGGCGTTTCATCAGCGATGAAGACAAACGCCGGATCGGTGGCCGAACGGTTGGTCAAGGTGATCGGCGAGTAGCCTGGTGCGCAGCAGGTGTCGGCCTGCGCCAGCGTGAAACTGTCGCTGTCGACCCGCACCGTCATGCCCCCTTCCACCACATGAAAGACCGTGGCCGGCGAGCGCACCGGCAACGGCAGCGTTTGCCCCGCCCGCAGCATCAGGGCATAAAAGCCCAGGATGTTCTGCGCGTGGCCGCCGGTCTCGGGGTTGGCGTAGGTCAGCTGCACGGCCGCTTGCTCGGGCCGGTCCTGGGCCAGTGACAGCAGCGCTGCACGGGCCTGGGTCCAGGGGTAGCGCAGCATCGGGTAGGCCTTGCCACGGCGCGCGGCATCGCCGTCAAACACCGGCGTGGGCAACAGGCCGCCGCTTGCATAAGCCAGGTCACCGCGGCCCGGCAACACCTGCTGACGCGGGCCGTTGATGTGGTAGCTGGCTTCCATGTAGTAGACCAAGGGCAGGTCCAGCACATCGAGCCAGATCACCGGCTGGTCACCGTCATGGCCGTGCTCGTGCCACAGGCCGGTGGGCGTCAGGATCAGGTCGCCGCGCCTCATCGGGCACTTCTCGCCGTCCACCGTGGTCCAGGCGCCCTCACCTTCCACCACCATGCGCACGGCGTTGGGCGTGTGGCGGTGAGACGGCGCCCATTCGCCAGGCAGCAGCAACTGCATGCCCAGGTAGATGGCGGCGCTGGCCTGCATCTTGTCCAGGCCGTGGCCGGGGTTGGCCAGCACCAGCACACGGCGCTCGGCCTTTTCGATCGGCGTCAGCTGCCCGGCCTGCAGCAGCAGCGGCTTGATGTCGCGGTAGGCCCAGGCCGTGGCGCGCGTGTTGGGGCGCGGTTTGTCGGGCGGCAGCACGCCACGCAGGCTGGGCCACAGCGGCACCAGGTTGAGCTGGCGCAGGGCTTGCACGTAGTCGGCAGGCAGGTCGGACAGTTGTCCCAGTTCGGCGTCGTTCATGGTGGGTCTCCTGGGCGCATTGTGAAGACAGCGTGGCGGTGATGCGCTCGCCCGGCCAAAGGCCTGGCTTCAGGCGGTCGCAGCTTGTAGTTCTTTCGAACGATGGGGATTGCCCGCGGCCATCGTTCTTCAGGCGCCCGGATAGCGCCCGTGCGACGGATGTTCAGCGCCGCGTGGCCCGGCCACAGTGCGGGCACCGATTCGCAACGAGCAACGCCATGGCTGCACCACTCCATCCCACCGGCGCCACAACCCCAGCCACAACCCCAGCCACATCCCCAGCTGGATCCCCAAACATTGCGCTGCCACGCCAGGCCTGGAGCGTGCTGATCGTCAGCACGCTGGCCTTCACCGTGTGCTTCATGGTCTGGATGATGTTTGGCGTGATCGGCATTCCGCTGAAGAAGACGCTGGGCCTGAACGCCACCGAATTTGGCCTGTTGACCGCCACGCCGGTGCTGACCGGCTCGCTGATCCGGGTGCCGCTGGGCATCTGGACCGACAAATACGGCGGCCGCATCGTGATGACGGTGCTGATGGCCGTCACCGTGCCGGCCATCTTCTTGATGTCCTACGCCACGGCCTACTGGCACTTCCTGGTCATCGGCCTGTTCGTGGGTCTGGCCGGTGGCAGCTTTTCGGTGGGCACACCCTACGTGGCACGCTGGTTCCCACGCAACCGCCAAGGCATGGCCATGGGGGTTTATGGCGCTGGCAACTCGGGCGCAGCGGTCAACAAGTTTGTCGCGCCGGCCTTGCTGGTGGCCTTTGGCTGGACCATGGTGCCACAGGTCTACGCCGCGATCATGCTGGGCACGCTGATCATTTTCTGGTTTGGCAGCAGCAGCGACCCGGCTCACCTGGTGCCGTCGCAAACCAAGTTCAGCGACCAGATGAAGGCGCTGAAAGACCCCAAGGTCATCAAGTACTGCCAGTACTACAGCATCGTCTTCGGCGGCTACGTGGCGCTCAGTCTGTGGATGGTGCAGTACTACGTGGGCGAGTACGGGCTGGACATCCGTATCGCCGCGCTGCTGGCCGCCTGCTTCAGCCTGCCCGGCGGCGTGCTGCGCGCCATGGGCGGCATCCTGTCTGACAAATACGGCGCCCACAGCGTGACCTGGTGGGTGATGTGGGTCAGCTGGATCTGCCTGTTCCTGCTGAGCTACCCGCAGACCGATTTCACGGTGATGACCGTCAACGGCGCGCGCACCTTCCACATCGGCCTGAACGTCTACGCCTTCACCGCGCTGATGTTTGCGCTGGGCATCGCCTGGGCCTTTGGCAAGGCCAGCGTCTTCAAGTACATCAGCGACGACTACCCGCACAACATCGGCACCATCAGCGGCATCGTCGGCCTGGCCGGCGGCCTGGGCGGGTTTGTATTGCCGATCCTGTTTGGCGCGCTGATGGACCTGACCGGCGTGCGCAGCAGCGCCTTCATGCTGATGTACGGCGTGGTCTGGGTGTCCTTGATCTGGATGTACTGGACCGAGGTGCGCAAGACCCCGGTCATGGGCGCCGAAGCACCCGCTTCGCCCTTTGCCCCAATGGCAGCCACGGCCGCAGCAGCCAGCGTGCGCTGATCACCAAGCCTGCAGCAAAGCCTGCGACAGGCCCCACACCCATCCCAACCCTTCAACAACTTCAAGGAGAACCTGCATGGCTTCTCATGTCATCACCGGCTGGAACCCCGAGGACGCCAAGTCCTGGGCTGCAAGCGGCCAGGCCGTCGCCCGGCGCAACCTGTGGCTGTCCATCCCCGCCCTCACGCTGGCCTTTGCCGTGTGGATGGTGTGGAGCGTGGTCGTTGTCAACCTGCCCGCCGTGGGCTTCAAGTACAGCACCAACCAGCTGTTCTGGCTGGCCGCACTGCCCGCGCTGTGCGGTGCCACGCTGCGCATCTTTTACAGCTTTGCGGTGCCCATTTTTGGTGGGCGACGCTGGACCGCCATCTCCACCGCCAGCCTGCTGCTGCCGGCGCTGGGCATCGGCTTTGCGGTGCAAGACACCAGCACGTCCTATGAAGTGATGGTGGTGCTGGCGCTGCTGTGCGGCCTGGGCGGCGGCAACTTTGCCAGCAGCATGGCCAACATCAACTTCTTCTTTCCCAAGGCCCAAAAAGGCTATGCGCTGGGCATGAACGCCGGCCTGGGCAACCTGGGCGTCAGCATCGTGCAACTGGTGGTTCCGCTGGTCATCACCGCTGGCGTGTTTGGCGCGCTGGGCGGAGCGCCGGCCAGCACCGCCAAGGGAACGCTGTGGCTGCAAAACGCCGGCTTCATCTGGGTGCCCTTCATTGCACTCAGCGCAGTGGCGGCGTGGTTTGGCATGAACGACCTGGCCGAAGCCAAGGCCAGCTTTGCCGACCAGGCGGTGATCTTCAAGCGCAGCCACAACTGGCTGATGTGCTGGCTGTACCTGGGCACCTTTGGCAGCTTCATCGGCTACAGCGCGGGCTTTCCGCTGCTGATCAAGAGCCAGTTCCCAGGCGTCAATGCGCTGCAGTACGCCTGGTTGGGGCCTTTGGTAGGCGCTTTGATTCGCCCGCTGGGCGGCTGGCTCAGCGACAAGCTGGGCGGCGCCCGCGTGACCTTCTGGAACTTCATCGGCATGGGCTGCGGTGTCTATGCGGTGCTGCAGTTCCTGCCGCATGCAGGTCAAGGTGGAAACTTCACCGGCTTCCTCATCAGCTTCATGGCGCTGTTTGCCTTTGCCGGCATCGGTAACGGCAGCACCTTCCGCATGATTCCGGTCATCTTCCTGACCGAACGCCAGCGCGCCGCCGGCCCAAGCCCGGCCGCGCAGGAGCAGGCCGTGAAAGACGCCAACAAGGAAGCCGCCGCGGTGCTGGGCTTCTCCAGCGCCATCGGCGCGTACGGCGGCTTCTTCATCCCCAAGAGCTACGGCACGTCGATCGCGCTGACCGGCGGCCCCCACGCCGCGCTCTACGCTTTCATCGTGTTCTACGCCACCTGCATCGCCATCACCTGGTGGTTCTACAGCCGCAAGAACGCGCCCATGCCCTGCTGATCCTGGCGACCACCCCCTACAGCTGAACCCATGCGGACCACACCATGAGCCACTTCCTCGACCGACTGACCCACTTCTCC
>JANMHH010000347.1:0-21924 GCA_031375065.1 Rubrivivax sp.
AGCCTCGGGCGCACCCAACGCGGGCGCGCCCAATTCAGCGGGTCTGGGCCGCCTGATGGGCGGCTTCCTGGAGGGCAGCAACGTCAACGTGGTCGAAGAGCTGGTGTCGATGATCGCCACCCAGCGCGCCTACGAACTCAATTCCAAGGCCATTCAAACCTCGGACCAGATGCTGCAGCGTCTGTCGCAGCTGTGATGCCGCGCGGGCTCGCCTTGGTGCAGCGGTTGATCGCTGCCAGCAGCCTGGCGGTCGGGCTGAGCGGCTGCGTCTGGATCGGCCCGCGTGTGCAGATCGCCGACAACCAGGCCGTGGCGGTGGCCTTGCCCAGCGCCGTACCGCCCAACAACGGGTCCATTTTCCAGGCCGCCACCTACCGGCCGCTGTTTGAAGACCACCGGGCCCGCCTGCCGGGCGACACCTTGCTGGTCAACATCGTGGAAAAGGTCAGTGCAACCCAGAAGTCGACCAGTTCGGTGGACAAGAGCGGCACCTTGTCGGCCAGCGTCACGGCCCTGCCTGGGGTCAGGCCGGCGGCCTTTGCCAGGGCCAGCGCCGACGGCACGTCGAGCAACACCTTTGCCGGCAAGGGCACCACCGAAAACAGCAACGACTTCAGCGGCACCATCACGGTGCTGGTGCGCAGTGTGCTGCCCAACGGTCACCTGTTGATCACCGGCGAAAAGCAGATCGGCGTCAACGAGAACGTCGACGTGCTGCGCTTTTCGGGCCAGGTGGACCCGCGCGCCATCCAGGCCGGTAACGCCATCCCCAGCGCTGCCATCGCCAACGTGCGGCTCGAACAGCGCGGCCGCGGCGCCCAGGCCGAAGCGCAAGCCATCGGCTGGCTGTCACGCATGTTCCTCAGCGTGATGCCGATCTGAGCTGGCCCCAACGACCCTGCGCCCCAACGAACTTGCTCTCAAGCAACCATGCAAATGAACCCAGAAACTTCAAATCGCAGCGCTCAGCGCTGGGTGCGTTGGGTGGTGGCCTTGTCCTTTCTGGCGGCCAGCAGCGCGGTTTGGTGGCCCGCGCCGGGGCAGGCCGCCGTGCGCATCAAGGAGGTGGCGGCGGTGCAGGGCGTGCGCAGCAACCAACTGCTGGGCTATGGCTTGGTGGTGGGCCTGGACGGCACCGGCGACCAGGCCACGCAATCACCTTTCACGACCCAAAGTCTGAATGCCTTGCTGCAGCAGATGGGCGTGACCCTGCCACCGGGTGTGACCATGCAGCCCAAGAACGTGGCGGCCGTGTTGGTCACCGCGCAGCTGCCGCCGTTTGCGCAACCGGGACAGGCCATCGACGTCAACGTGTCGTCGCTGGGCAACTCCAAAAGCCTGCGCGGCGGCACCTTGATCGCCACCCCGCTCAAGGGCGCTGACGGGCAGGTCTACGCGCTGGCGCAAGGTAACTTGATCGTCGGCGGCGCGGGCGCTGCAGCGGGCGGATCGAAGGTCCAGATCAACCACCTGGCGGCCGGCCGCATACCCGACGGCGCCAGCGTTGAACGCGCGGTGCCCACGCCTTTGCTGGAGGGTGATTCCCTGCAGTTGGGTGTGACCGCCAACGACTACGCCACCGCCACTGCGGTGGCCTCGGCCATCAACACCGCCAAGGGTGACGGCACGGCGCAGGCGCTGGACGGGCGCAGCGTGCGGGTGCGCATGCCGGCGCTGGCGCAAGACCGGTTGGCCTTTCTGGCCGACATCGAAAACCTCAGCCTGTCGCTGGCCAAGCCTGCCGCGCGGGTGGTGCTGAACGCGCGCACCGGCTCGGTGATCCTCAACGACGCGGTGACCTTGAGCGCCTGCGCCGTGGCGCACGGCAGCCTGTCGGTCACCATCAGCACCACCCCCGTGGTCAGCCAACCCAACCCGCTGTCCGCCGGACAAACGGTGGCCGGCGAGCGCAGCGACATCGCCATTTCGCAGCAGGGCGGGGCGCTGATTCAAATGCCGGCCGGCGCCAAGTTGGCCGACGTGGTCAAGGCGCTCAACGCGCTGGGTGCCACACCGATGGACCTGCTGGCGATTCTGCAGGCCATGAAAAGCGCCGGCGCGCTGCATGCCGAGATCGAGGTGATTTGACATGGGTGCCATTGCGCAGTTGCCACAAAGTGGCCTGGCCTACGACAGCAAGTCCCTCGACGGTCTGCGCTCGCGCGCTGCGGGTGACCCCCAGGGCGCCGTCCGCGAGGTGGCCAAGCAGTTCGAAACCCTGTTCATGAACGAGTTGATGAAGAGCATGCGCAGCACCACGCTGTCCAGCGGCATGCTGGACAACGCCGGCACCGGCATGGGCAGCGAGATGCTCGACACCCAGTACGCCACCCAGTTGGCGGGCCGACCGGGCGGGCTGTCTGACGCGATCATGAAACAGCTCGAGCGCCATATGGGACTCAGCCCGGGGCCGATTCCGGCGACCGGGTCGGCCAACAACACCCCGGCGCCCTTGACCGCAACGCCGCAAGCCACGCGGCTGCCGCAAACCGGCGCCGCCGGGTTTGTTCAGCAGCACCAGTCGGCAGCCCAACAAGCCGAAGCCGCCACCGGCATTCCGGCCGCTTTCATGGTCTCGCAGGCGGCCCTTGAAACCGGCTGGGGGCGCAAGGAAATCAAGCATGGTGATGGTTCGCCGTCCTACAACCTGTTTGGCATCAAGGCCACCGGCGGCTGGAAGGGGCCGGTGGCCGAGATCACCACCACCGAATACATCAACGGCAAAGCGCAGAAGGTGGTGGCCAAGTTCCGCGCCTACGGCAGCTACGCCGAGTCGTTTTCGGACTACGCGCGGCTGATGAAAGAAAGCCCGCGCTACCGCGCCGCCGTGGGCACGGTGGCCAGCCCGCCAGCGGCCGACGGCAGCGGCCGCGCCGAACGGGCCGCGGCCTTTGCGCAGGGCCTGCAAAAAGCCGGTTATGCCACCGACCCGGCCTATGCCGACAAGCTGACGCGTGTCATCAACACCACGTTGCGCCTGCAACGCTGGACGGCCTGAAGGGGCAGCCATGAGCAGCTCACCGCTGATGTCGCTGGGCATCAAGGCCATGGCGGCCAACTACGCCGGCCTTCAAGTCACCAGCCACAACATCGCCAACGCCAACGTCTCGGGCTATTCGCGCCAGCAGGCCGAGTTGGCCACCTCCAAGGGCCAGTTCACCGGGTCTGGCTACTTCGGACGCGGTGTCGACGTGGCGACGGTCTCGCGGTCGCACAACGAGTTCCTGACCCGCGAAGCCGCCAACGCGCGTGCGCTGGCGGCCATGGACGGAACCCGCCTGGAGCAGTTGCGGCGCCTGGAGAGTGTCTTCAAGCCCGGCGAGGCCGGCTTGGGTTATGCCACCAGCGAATTCATGAACGCCATGGTCGACCTGTCGAATCGACCCGCCGACCTGGCCACCCGGCAGGTGGCCCTGGCCCGTGCCGGTGAAATGGCGTCCCGCTTTGCCGAGGCCGGCGTGGCGCTGGACGATGTGCAAACCGGTGTCTTGTCCGAGCTTCGGGTGTCGGTGGCCGAAGTCAACAGCCTGGCCAAGAGCATGGCGCAGGTCAACCAGCGCATTGCCGAGGTCAAAGGCCTGGGTCAACCCGCCAACGACCTGTTGGACGAGCGTGACCGCATCCTGTCCAAGCTCTCCACCCTCGTGCAGATCTCGCGCATCGAAGCCGCAGACGGAACGATGGCCGTTTTCATCAGTGGCGGGCAGCGCCTGGTGCTGGGCACCGAGGCGGCCCAGTTGAAGGTTTTGCAAGACGAGTCGGATCCGTCCCGGGCCGCGGTTGGCTTTGACGAAGCGGGTGTGCGGCGCCAGCTCAACGAAGGCACGCTGGGCGGCGGCAGCATCGCCGGCTTGCTGCGTTTTCAGAACCAGGATCTGGTCGTTGGCCGCACGTTGATCGGTCAGCTGGCGGCGTCGGTGGGCAGCGCCGTCAACGAACAGCAGCAGCGGGGTCTGAACCTGCAGGCGCCCCTGGGTTCGGTGCCCTCCGCAGCACTGTTTGGCCTGGGGCCATCGCTGGCCCAGCCCCACGCGGCCAACGCCTTGACAGGCGCGGGCACGCCGGTGGGTATGGTGACCTTGACGATCACCGATGCGGCGGCGCTGCAAGCCAGCGAATACAACCTGCAGGAGACCGCGGTCGGGTCAGGCAGCTGGGTCTTGACCCGCTTGCGCGACGGCCAGACAACGGGCGTCAACAGCGGCGACGTGGTCGACGGCATGCGGATCGATTTCGCCACGTCGCCGCCGCAGGCCGGAGACCGCTTCCTGCTGCAACCGGTGACCCGTTCGGCCAACGGCATGAGCCGCTTGCTGGACGACCCGCGGGACCTGGCCGCCGCCTCGCCCTTGGTGGCGTTCAGCGCGCCGGCCAACGTGGGCACGGCGCAGACCGCCCTTTTGCAGATCACGGCCGTGCCGTTGCCCTCACCGGGCGCCACTTCGCGCGTGACCTTCACCACCGACAACGGCGACTACACCTGGGAGGTGTTCGACGCCAGCAACAACCTGTTGCGCACCGGCACCGCGGTTTGGCAGGCTGGCCAGCCCATCCCGACCCCGCCGACCGACATCAACGGCTTTTCGATGCAGCTCAGCGGCGTGCCCCGCACCGGCGATGTCTTCAACGTCGAGCCCACCCCGGTCGGCACCTTGGCCACCAACAACGGCAACGCGGTGGCACTGCTGGCCTTGCGCGACGCCTTGATCAGCGGCGGCCGCACCGCCACCGACGCCTGGGGCCTGGCGATTGCCGACATCGGTGTGCGGGTGCAGAGCGGGCAGACCGCAGCCAACATCTCGGACGCGGTGGCCGGCCAAAGCGAAACCGCCCGCGCTGCTCAGTCGGGCGTCAATTTGGACGAAGAAGCGGCGCGACTGATCCAGTACCAGCAAAGCTACCAGGCGGCAGCCAAGGTCCTGCAGGTCGCCCAGTCGCTCTTTGACACCTTGCTCAGAACGGCAGGCGCCTAGCCTGAAAGCCCATGCGCATTTCCACCGCCAACGCCTACGAGAGTTCGCTGAGCACCCTGCAGCGCCGCCAGCAGGCGTTGAGCACAGCCCAGGAGCAGTTGACCAGCGGCAAACGGGTCATCAAGCCCAGCGATGACCCGGCCGCAGCAGCCCAGGCCGAACGTGCCTTGGCCAAGCTGGCGCGCACCGAAGCGCAGTTGCGCGCCATCGACACCAGCCGCAACGCCATGCAATTGAGCGAAAGCGCCTTGGGGCATGCCGGTGAGTTGATGCAGCAGGCCCGGGAGCTGTTGCTCAGCGCCGGCAACGGCAGCTACACCGACGCCGACCGCCGCACCATTGCAGATGCCATCCGCGGCCTGCGCGATGACCTGCTGGCGGTGGCCAACCGCAGTGATGGCGCGGGTCGCTATCTCTTTGGCGGGCAGGGCGCCGACGGCCCCCCGTTGTTGGACAGCCCGGGTGGCGTGACCTATGCCGGGGCCAGTGGCCAGACGCTGTCGGCGGTGGGCGAAGCTTCGCCGTTGTCGCTGGATGGGCGGGCTGCGTGGCTGCAGGCCCCCGACGCAGCCAACCCCGGTGCCAGCCTGTCGGTCTTTGACGTGATGGACCGCGTGGTCGGCGAGCTGCTCACCCCAGGCCGCACGGCGGCGCAGGTGGCGCAAGGTGTCAGCGACGGCTTGGGCGACTTCGACTCGGGTGCCCAACACCTGTCGGCCTGGCGCGCGCGCACCGGTGAAGCCATGCGCCGCATCGACAGCATCGGTGAGCGCCTGAGCCAGACCCAGCTCGATGCACAACAAGAACGCTCAGAAGCGGAAGATCTTGACATGTTGAAAGCCATTTCCGACTTTCAGAACCAGCAGACCGGCTACGATGCGGCGCTGAAAACCTACTCCATCGTGCAGCAAATGTCCTTGCTGAAGTACCTGGGCTGATGCCCTGAGCTGGCCTCTGAAGTCACTGGAGCAGCAGCTTGCCTTGACGGCGACATTGCAGATTCATGAATGAACATCCCGTACTGAGTCAAGTCTTGCTGGGTTACAGCCCGGTCATCGACCGTCAGCGCCAGGTGGTGGCGACGCGGGTCACCGTTTTCCCGGTCTCCAACGACAGCACGCCCGACGCCCCTGCGCTGGTGGCGGCCTTGATGGAGGTCTGGCCCGCGAGCGCACCCATCGCCGAACTGGCGCTGACTCTGCGCCCGCTGGACGGCGCTGCGGCACCCGCCAGTGCCGGCGTGGCGGCCGCCCCAAGCCCCACGCTGCATCACCCGGTGGCCTTGAACGTGACCAACGAAGCGCTGCTGCATGCGCTGATGGAAATGGCACCACCGCCGCACTTCATGATCGAGGTGCCGGCGTTCATGGCCAGCGACCCGGCCCACGCGGAGCCGCTGCGCGCGCTGCGTCAGTCGGGCTCGGTCTTGTTGATCAAGGGTCGACCGCTGACGCCGCTGGCGCCCGAGGTGTTGGCCTGCTTCAGTCACAGCATCGTTGAAGCCCATGACGACCGCCGTGGCAGTGCGGTACCGGCGCCCGGCGTGCGGCAGGTGACCACCGTGCAGGCCGGTGTGCGCACGTCGGCCGACATCGAGCAGGCCTTTGCTCGCGGTGCTGTTTCGGTGCTGGGCTGGCCGTTTGATGATCCGGCACCCCAGGCCAGCGGACGCGCCAAGGTGCCCGCCGACATCCAGGTGGTGATGCAGCTGATCCAGGGCGTCGACCGCGAAGACCCGGTGTCCATGCTCGAAGACACGCTGCGTCGCGACCCGACGCTGGCTTTTCGCCTGCTGCGCTACCTGAACTCGCCCGCCTTTGGCCTGTCGTCTGAAGTCAACTCCTTCAGCCACGCCATCATGATGTTGGGGTACCAGCGGCTCAAGCGCTGGTTGGCGGTGCTGCTGGCCTCATCGTCCAAGAGCAGCAACGGCAAACCGTTGCTGCACGCGGCGGTTCGCCGTGGCTTGATGATGGAAGAACTCTCGCGTGGCCAGGGCGACGCCGAGATGCGTGGCGAAATGTTCTTGTGCGGCGTCTTTTCGCTGCTCGACCAGCTGTTGCAGCAGCCCTTTTCCGAGCTGCTGGGCAATGTGCCCGTGCCGGACCGCGTGCAACAAACCCTGGGTGGCGAAGCCGGGCCCTACGCGCCTTACCTGGATCTCATCAAGGCCATCGAGCAAGAGTCGATGTACGACATCCGCGAGTGCAGTGAACGGCTGATGCTGGGCCCGGCTGAGGTCAACCGCGCTTTGCTGGCGGCCTTGCGCTCGGCTCGACTGCTCGACGGATGAGCGTCCGGGGCCTGCCCGAACCGGCGCCTCTGCCGGCAGACCTGACCGCGGTGTGGCAATCGGCGATGCCGGCCATGTTGCTCGACGAAGGTTTTGTGCTGAGCGCCGTGAACGAAGCCTGCACCGCGTTGTTGGCCTTGTCGGCCGCACAGTTGGTGGGCCGGGATCCGCTTGAACTGCAGCCGGTCGAAGACCAAGGGACCGGGCATCAAGTACGCGCCGACGCGGCGGCGCAGGCCAAGGCGGTCGGACATGCCGCACCGATCCGGTGTCGCATGATCGACGGCCAGGGACGGCAGCGCTGGCTGGTTCAGACCCTGGTTCCGGTGCGGGCCGATCAGCAGGTCCTGCAATGGCTGGTGCTGATGCATGACGAAACCGGGGAGCAGGCGGCACGGCACCAGGCCCGCCGGGCCGAAGACGAACTGGTGCAGTGGTTTGAACTCAGCGACACCGGCATGCTGGTGTACGACGACACCGGGCTGATTTTGCGTTCCAACGCCGCCTTTGAGTCGCTGGTCGAACGGGTTCCCGAAGTTCTGCAGGAAGCGCCTGCGGCGCTGCAAGCCTTGCTGGCCTGGGCTGGAGGGTCGGTGATGGCCGCCTTGGTGCCCGGCGGCCAGCCACTCGAGCGCCAGGCCTTGCTGCCGCTGCTGGATGGCCGCTTGCGCCGCCTGTGGGCGCGCCTGATCTGCCACGCCGCCGAAGACGGCCAGCGCCGCGTCATGGCGGTGGTGCAAGACCGCAGTGTCGAAGACGAACGCGACCTCGCCCAGTTGGAAAAGAGCATGCTGATGGACACCGCCAGTGTGCGGGTGGCCACCTACGAACCGTCGCGAGGCTGGATGGGAACGCGTGCCGCCGCCAACGGTCAGGGCACCCTGTGGCCCGAAGCCGGCGAGATGGATCCGCAACCAGCCCGCGCCATCGGCATTCGGCGCGACGTGGTCGATCCGGCTTCGCTGGGCGAATTTGAGAAGCTGCAACGCGCTTTGCGCGATGGCGAACGCACGGAGGTGCGTTATGCCGTGCGACACCCGGAAGCTGGCATGCGGTGGCTGCTGACCCGGGTCGAGCCGGCGTCGCTGGCCGGCAGCCGTCCCACCATGTCGGTGGTCACGCTGGACGTCACCGAGCAGGAAAGCGCCCAGCGCCGCAACAACCAGTTGCTGCGCGAGCTGAGCACCATCCTGGACAGTTCGACGGCCGGCATCGCCTACCTGCGCGGCCCGGTGCTGGTGCGCTGCAACTGGCGCTTTGAGCGGATGCTGGGCTTTGCGCCGGGCGCCGCCGCCGGTGCCTCGCTGGAGGAAATCCTGGCCCGCAGCATGGGCCCGCTGGACGGCGTGAAAGAGGCCTTGGGGGCCTTGGACGACGGGCGCGCATTTGAAACCGAGTTGCCTGTCTTGCACGAAGGCGGTGCAGCGCAGTGGTATTCGCTGTCGGTGCGCCGGGCCCAGCCGCAGGCCGAACAATCGGAGTCGGTGGCGGTGCTGACCGACATCACCCGGCTCAAAGCGCAGCAGGCCGAGTTGGAGCAACTGCTGCGCGACCGCGACTTGATGTTCAACCTGTCCGAAGTCGGCATCGTCTACCAGATAGGTTCGCGCATCGGTCGCGCCAACCAGGCCATGGCCGAGCTCACCGGTTGGGCCAGCCCGGAGCTCAGCACCCTGGACGCGGCCGAGCTTTACGAGGACACCCGGGCTTGTGTCGACTTCGAAGCCCGCATCGCCCAGGGCCTGCGTGGCACGGGCCGTTTTGCCGCCGAGCGCCTGCTGCGCCGACGCGACGGCAGCCTGGTGTGGGTGCAAGTGGCCGTGCGCCCGGTCGACAGCGACGATGCCGAAGCGGGGCTGATCTGCTCGTTTGTCGACATCGACGAACGCCGCCGCACCCGTGAAACCCTGTCGCTGCAGGCCGACAGAACACGCGCCATCCTGAATTCGGTGCTGGTGGGCATCGTCAGCGTGTCCGAGCGTGGCATCGAGTGGATGAACCGCTCGGCCCGCCGCATGTTCGCTGGCGAGCTGGCCGACTTTGTCGGCGAACCCATCAGCATCGTCGCCACGCCCGAGCTGGACCACCCCCTGCGCCGCAAGGACTGGGTGCAACGTTTGAGTGATGGGCCTTCGCAAACCTTTGAGTGCCGCATGCGCGGACGCGATGGGCGGGAGTTCTGGGTGGTGGGCAATGCCGTGCTGTCAGGCCACGGCGTTGCCGGCGGCGAGCCCGAGGTCACCTTCGCCTTGTTGGACATCGAGCGGCGCCGGCAGGCCGAAGAGCGCATCGCGCAAGCCCAGCTGTCGCTGCAACGCGTGATTGACACGGCACCGTTGGCGATCGCCCTGTTCGATGCGCAGACCTTGCGTGTGCAGCAGGTCAACCAGACGGCCAGTGCCTTCTTCGGACTGCCGGCGCAGCAGGTTTTGGGCGCGACACCCGAAGAGTGCTGCGCGCCCGCCAAGGCCGCTGCTTTGCGCACCTGGCTGGGCAGCCTGGAAGGCTCAGACCTGCGGCGTCAGCACGAATGGCGTGACAGCGACGAACCCAGCGCCGCTGCGGACGGCCCTGGTCGGGTTTGGGATTGCCGCCTGGCGCCGCTGGACGAGGGCAGCGAGCATGCCACCCAGCTCTTGTTGGTGGCCAGCGACGTGACCGAACAACGCGAGGCCGAAATGGCCAGGTTGCAGGCCGCCATCGCCCAGCGCGAAGTCCTGGTGCGCGAGGTCCACCACCGCATCAAGAACAACCTGCAGGGGGTGGCCGGCTTGTTGCAGCAAAACGCCTCGCGATTCCCGGCCATGGCCACCGTGCTCGGTGAAGCCGTCGGGCAGGTGCAAGCGATCGCCCAGGTCTATGGCCTGCAAGTCGGCAGTCAGGGCCCGCTGGGCGTGGCCCCGCTGATCCAGGCCATTGCCCTTTCGGTTCAGCGAACCTTTGGTCGCACGATCGTGGTTGAACTGGTGGGTGAGTTGCCGCATGTTCTGCCCGAAGCCGAATCCATTCCGGTGGCCCTGACGGTCAACGAACTGCTGACCAACGCCATCAAGCATGGCGAACAGGGCGAGGTGCGTTGTGAGCTCACGGCGCGTGGTGAGGCCATCTGCATTCGTGTCGTCGGCCAGTCGCAACTGCCCGCCGACTTCAACCTGGGCCAGATTCGCAGCGGCGTTTCCGGGCTCGGGCTGGTGCGCGCACTGCTGCCGCGCAAAACGGCGACGCTGGCCTTGAAGCAGGAGGGCAGCGAGGTCGTGGCCCAGGTCGACATCCAGCCGCCGTCGGTGCGTTGGCCGGTGGCGGTCGATGGGTGACAATCCGCGCCATGCAAGGCGCAAACAGCACTTCGGGCAAAGGCCGCATTCTGGTGGTGGACGACGACCGCCTGGTGCTGGCCACCTTGACCCATGGTCTGGCGCAGGCCGGCTACGAGGTGATCGACGCCGACAACGGTGACGATGCGATTCTGCTGGCGCGAGAACACCGCCCCGAACTGGCGCTGCTCGACATCCGCATGGAAGGCCTGAGCGGCTTCGATGTGGCGCAGACGCTGCGTGACGCCTACGGCATCCCGTTCATGTTCCTGTCGGCCTTCTCCGACGAAGCCACCCTGGCCACGGTCAAGTCGCTGGGCGCGCAGGCCTATCTGGTCAAGCCGCTCGACGTTGGGCAGATCGTGCCCGCCGTGGAAGCGGTGTTTGGTCGGCTGCGCGCGGCAGCAGGGGCAGGCGGGTCAGCGCTGGCGGCCGCTGCGACCGGCAGCGCTGGCGATGTCACCGCGATAGCGGTGGGTGTTCTGATGCACCGGCATTCGCTGGCCCGGGCCGATGCGCGCCTGCGCCTGCAACGCATGGCCGACGAACAAGCGCTGTCGCTGCCGCAGCAGGCTGAGAAGCTGCTGTTGGCGATCGAAGAACTGGCACGTTCGGCCTGAGTGGCTGGTCCGCCACACCCGCAACCTTGCGCGGCGACTCGCTGTCCGGTCCAAGGCCAGCGCAGCCCGGTTCTTACGCCGCCAACGTGAAATAGAACGACGCGCCGACCCCGGGTTCGGCCTCGGCCCAGATGTCGCCACCGTGGCGCTGCACGATCCGGCGCACCGACGCCAGCCCGACGCCGTGCCCGGGAAAGTCGCTGGCGCTGTGCAGACGCTGGAACAGGCCAAACAAGCGGTCCGCCGAGCGCATGTCAAAGCCGGCTCCGTTGTCGCGCACCACAAAGGCCTTTCGCTCGCCGTGTTGCACCAGGGCCAAGGAGATTCGCGTCTGCGGGCACCGGCTGCAGTATTTCCAGGCGTTGCCCAGCAGGTTCTCCAGCACCAGGCGCAGCAGCGTCGGGTCGCCCCAGGCGGTGAGCTGCGGCTCGATGTCGATCTGGGCCTCTCGCTCTGGCGCCCCACGGCGCAGGTCGTCGGCCACAAAGCCGGCCAGCTGCGAGAGGTTGACGCGCTGGCGCGCCAACGGTTGTTGCGACAGGCGCGCCAAGGTCAACAGCGCGTCGATCATCAGGTTCATGCGCGTCGCAGCGCCCAGCACGCGGTCCAGGTGGTCGTTGCCAACCCGGTCGAGCTGCTTGCCGTAGTCTTCCTTGACGATGCGCGTGAACCCTTCCACCACCCGGATCGGCGCCCGCAGGTCGTGCGAGAGCGTGAAACTGAAGGTGTCGCTTTCAGCCTGCAGCCCGGATGCGGCCTTGGCTTCGTCCACCGGCAAACGCATCAGCAACACACCGCCCTCGGAAAGCGGCGCGTGGGGCGGCGCTGGCAGGGCCTGCAGCCGCCAACCCTGGACCTCGGCCGGGCCGGCGTCTGGCGCGATCTGGCCTGCTTGGGCGGCAGCCTCGGGTGTCTGCACCATCACTTGGCTGAGCAACTGCCCGACCTCGAGGTTGGGCCACCCGTGCGCCGCCGCCGGGTTGAATTGTTTGACCCGCAGGCCATCGTCACCGCTCCAGGCCGTCAAGGTGGGGTTTGGCTGGGCTGCCAGAAGGGCTGAAAAAGCGTTGGCCTCACGCTGGCGCTGGTGGTCCCGGTCGACCGGTCGGGCGGTGCCCATGAAGCCTGAGAAAGCGCCCGTGGGGTCGTGCAGTGGCAGGCCCGCGACCTCCCAAGTCTTGCAGCCCGCCGCCAGGGGGGCTTGCAGAAAAAGGCCTGCAAAGGCCTGTTGGCGCTCCAGGCGCGCCAACAAGGGTGCACGGCTTTGCGCCTGGAACAGCACGCAGTCCAGCGACGGTTCACCTGGCGGTGGCTGCCAGGACACCAGCCGGTGGTCGGCTCCTGTTTGCCAGGTCCAGCCGTTTTGCAGCGACGCCTGCGCGCGCAGTTCCTGTCGACACTGGCGCAAGGCCTCGCTTTGGCGGTGACGTGCCAGCGCCCATGTCAGCGCGGCGGCCAACGCGGCCACCACGAGCAAGGCCATGGCGATGGACAGCGCAGCAGCCCAAGGGTCGATGGGCCCGGTGCAGCCTGACAGCACGGGCACCGAGCAACTGGCGAGTGCCCGCCGCACGCGAGTCGCGATGGTCTGGGCCGCGCATAGACATGACATGCTCGAATTGTACGGACCCACCCACCAGCCCCTGCTCAAGTTTGCGGCGCCCAAGCCGAATTACCGGGCAAGGTTTTTGTCCATGCAGCCCGTCGGTCTGGGTGGCCGACACCACCACTTCTCCAAAGGGCGCCTTGACCATGGCCTGAGCACCGCACCGACGCTGGCTTGAAAACGCCTTGTTATCCTCACCCCACCCAATGCGGTTCATTGACAACAGCCTCCGAGTCACCTGCACCGCCCACTTCCATGTCGACTGAAAACCCATCGCCGGAGCGCCCTGCGCAGCCAGCGGGCCTGGATGCCCAGGCTTTGGAACGCCTGCGCGAACTGGACCCGCAGGGCAAGCATGGCGTGGTCCTGAAAGTGTTGGGTGCCTTTGAGACCTCACTGGCGCGCATGCTGGGTCAGCTGCGGGCCCAGCAGCCACAACCCCAGGCCTCGGTGGTGAGCGCCGTGGCGCACACCTTGAAGTCGTCGGCCGCCAGCGTGGGCGCCTTGCAACTGTCGAAAACCTGTGCGGAGGTGGAGTCGCTGATCCGGACCGGTCAGCTGGCGACGCTGGACCGTGACATTGGCCGTCTTATCGCCGACGGTGAGTCGGCAATGGTGGCGGTTAGGGCTATTCTTCACCCTTGAATCTGCATTTGCCGATGACGCCCAATCACCCCTTCGCAGACGACAGTCTGCCCGCTCAACCGGAGGTGCTCCTCGTCGATGATGACGAGGTGAACCTGCTGTTGACCGCGTTGGCGTTGCGCGAGCGGGGCTTCAAGATCACGGAAGCGGGCAGCGGCGAACAGGCGCTGACGTTGTTGCGCGAGTTGGTGCCCGACATCATCGTGCTCGACGCCATGATGCCCGGTGGCCTGGACGGGTTTGATACCTGCAGGGCCGTGCGCAGGTTGCCGGGCTTCGAAAATGTCCCGGTGCTGATGCTGACCGGTCTGGACGACGACGCCTCCATCACCCGGGCCTACGAAGCCGGTGCCACTGACTTCTACGTCAAGGCCACCCAGTGGAGCCTGTTGGCGGGTCGCCTGTACTACCTGTTGCGCTCCTCGCGCACACGCATCGAGCTCGAGCGCAGCAAGAGCAAGCTGGCTCGGGCACAAGACCTGGCGCGCATGGGCAGCTTTGACTGGCGGCCGTTGGCGGGCGGCATGATCATGTCGCCGGAGGCGTCGCGGGTCTTTGGCCTTGCACCCCATGCGCCGGTTTCGCTGCGCTCGTTGCTGCGCATGGTGCCGCAAGAAGAACGCCGACCTTTGTTGCGCCAGGTGCATGAAGCCCAGCGCAATGCCTCGGTGGTGACCGCAGACGTTCCCATCGTTTTGTTGGACGGTCGGCGCCGCATCATCCACGCCGAAGCCGAACCCGAGTTCAACGAGCACGGGCAAGGTGCGGGTTACTCCGGCATCGTTCAGGACGTGACCGACCGGCGCCAGGCAGAAGACAAGATCCGGCAGCTGGCCAACTTTGACGCGCTGACGGGCTTGCCCAACCGGCGCCAGCTGATTTGGCGGGCCGAACGCGCGCTCGAGCAGGCCAAGCGAATGCAGCATCAGTTTGCGCTGTTGCTGATCGACCTGGACCGTTTCAAGGTCATCAACGACACGCTGGGACACGGCGCCGGTGACGAGCTGCTGGTCGAGGTCGGCCGACGTCTGCGCGCCTGCGTGCGCCACAGCGACCAGGTCACCGAAGGCGCACTCGAGGCCGTGGGCGTGCGATCGCACCGGGCCCTGGAAGCGGTGGGCCGGCTGGGCGGCGATGAGTTTGTGGCGCTGTTGCCCGAGGTTGCCGACGATCGCGACGCCGAGCGGGTGGCCCAGCGGGTGCTGGAAACGCTGCGGGAAGCGATTTTTGTCAGCGGGCAGGAATGCTTCGTGACCGCCAGCGTGGGTGTGGCCATCTACCCGCGTGACGGCAATTCCATCGTCGACCTGCTGCGCAACTCCGACGTCGCCATGTACTCGGTCAAGGCCCAGGGGCGCAACGCGTCAGCCATCTACAGCCCGCAGCTGGCAGGGCAGGGGCGCGAGAAGCTGGAACTGGAAACGGCACTGCACCGCGCGCTGGAGCGCGACGAACTGGTGCTGCACTACCAACCCAAGGTCGACATGCGCGCGGCCAAGATGGTCGGCGTGGAAGCCCTGATGCGCTGGCAGCGTGCGGGCAAGCTGGTGCCACCGGGCGACTTCATCCCGTTGGCCGAGGACACCGGGCTGATCGTTCCGATGTCAGAGTGGGCGCTGCGTGAAGCGGCACGCCAGGCCCGCGTCTGGCAGGACGCCTTCGATTTTTCAGACTCGATCGCCGTCAACATGCCCAGCCGGCTGTTCGAGCGCAGTGACCTGGTGGAGCACATCCACAGTTGCGTCACCCAGTTTGGCGTGCCGCACCGTGTGATCCACTTGGAGATCACCGAAGACAACCTGATGAAAGAGTTGCAGAACGTCATCCCGTCCCTGCACCGCTTGAATGAGATTGGCGTCGAGATCTCCATCGACGACTTCGGTACGGGGTATTCCTCGCTGGCCTACCTGACCACGCTGCCGATCTCCGAACTGAAGATCGACCGCAGTTTTGTGCGTGACCTGGGCCTCACGCCCCAGAGCTCGGCGGTGGTCACCGCCATCATTGCGCTGGCGCGTTCGTTGGGCTTGCGCGTGGTGGCCGAGGGCGTGGAGACGCTGCGGCAGATGGAAGTGCTGTCGCGCCTGGGCTGCAGCGTGATGCAGGGTTTCCTGTTCAGCCGGGCCGTGCCACCTGACGAATTGCAACGCTGGCTGCAGGAAACCGTGCTGCCACGCAAGGCGCCCTGGATTGCCGCGGCCGTGTTGCCCGATGGTCATGCGCCTGAAGGCCTGGTCGCCGCCCGTCAACGCCCCAAACACTGATGGATCGATCCAGTCCGGCGACCGCACCGGTCGCACCGGCGGCGTTGGCCAAGGGCGCGCTGCGCCGTCTGGCCCAGGCTCAACAAGAGCCCACGCCTGCCAACTTTGCGCGCGCCTACGCCGAAGAATCGGGCCAGCGGTCGACCGACACCCCCGATGCCCGTCAGCAGGGCCAGGCCTGGGCTGAACTGGTCCAGCGCCTCATCAAGAATCTGCCGCGCGGCGGCAAACAATGGACCACGGCGCGGCGCAAGGACAGCCTGCAGCGCGTGTTGGACGGCAGTCGCAGCGACGCCAACCGCTTGCTGCAAAGGCTGCAATCCTTGATGAGCGCCTGGGAAGACGACCTGCCGGGCGAGGCCGCGCTCGGTGAAGCTGGTGCTGGTGCTGGTGCTGGTGCTGGTGCTGGCGCTGGATTGGAGTCCGTGCCTTCAGAGCCCGCTCCAACACCCACTTTGGAAGGGTCCGCAGAGCTGCACTGGTTGTCGGTGGTTGTCGATTTGGAAGCGACCCTCACCGCGGCGCTGCCCAGCGAACACCGCGAAGCCGCCGAATTGGCCCAGGCGTTGGGCGAGGTGGGTCGCGAACTGGCAGCACAAGGGGCCACGCCCGCCTCGGTTCAACACGTGGCGCAGCTCTGCCTGAGGGCCCGGCGCCTGCTGGGGCAGCAGCACCGTTTGGTGGACCAGTTGACCGATCTTTGTCGCGACATGAGCGCCAGCCTGGGCGTCCTGGCCGAGGACCAGAGCTGGGTGCAAGGGCAATGTGCCCGTCTGCAGGCCGAACTCAGCGGCCGCCCCGATCTGCGCAGCCTGCGCTCGGCTGCGGCGCTGCTGCGCCAAACCCGTGAGCAACAGGTGGCGGTCAAGACCGAACGCCAGGCGGCGCGCGCCGCTTTGCAGCAGTTGCTGCAAGACATGCTGCTGGAGGTGGGCGAACTCGGCCAGCATGCCGGGCGCTTCCAGCAGGCCGCGGCGCAGCATGCCCTGGCCATTGGGCAGGCCGATTCGTTGGAAGGCTTGACCGCAGTCGTCAAGTCGCTATTGGCCGACACCCGGGATGTGCAGACCGCCGTGTCGATCTCGAGCGGCAAATTGCTGGCCGGCCACTCGCAGGCCAGCGAGCTCGAGCGCCAGGTTCGGGCCTTGGAGGTCGAACTGCGCAGGTTGTCGGAAGAAGTGTCGACCGATCAGCTCACCCAGGTTGCCAACCGAAGGGGTTTGCAGCTGGCCTTTGAGGCCGAAGCGGCACAGATGAAGCGCGACCCGGCGCGCACCTTGGCGGTGGGCCTGATCGACATCGACAACTTCAAAAAGCTCAACGACAGCCTGGGCCATGCCGCCGGCGATCAGGCGCTGAAGGCCTTGGCAGCCGCAGTGCGTCAGCGTTTGCGTCCGCAAGACCACCTGGCGCGCTTTGGCGGCGAGGAGTTTGTGGTCCTGCTGCCACAAACGGATTTGCCCGAGGCCCAAATGGCCCTGACCCGTTTGCAACGCAGCCTCAGCGAGGCCTTGTTCCTGCACGATGGCCAAGAGGTCTTTGTGACCTTCTCGGCCGGTGTCACGGCCTGGCGATCGGGTGAGGAATTGCAACCCGCGCTGGAACGGGCCGACCAGGGCCTGTACGAAGCCAAGCGCACGGGCAAGAACCGCACCTGCCTGGCCTGAGGTCGGTCGGCGCGCCTGCCGAGCCCGCGCTGGGCGGGTCGAAGCCCAGATGCCATTGGTCACAACCCTGACTCAAGCGGTTGTTATCTTCAGCCGACAACATGGCCATCCACCGGCGGTGCCGGTTGCTCAGGCGGTCTCAAACATCCATGCGCGTGCTGTCGAAACTTTTCAACCCGGTGAGGCGAGCTGCCGTTGCCTTTTTCAAGCACGACCTGGCGTTGCGCAAGGACCCGGCTGGTTTGCAGATCGTTCTGGAGTCCAGGGCGGTCACCCCCGCTCCTGCCAAGAAGCCGAAAAAGGACAGTCGGGCCGAGCTGGCCGCGCGCAGGGAAAAGCAGGACCTGGCTTTGATCCTGGAGCAGCTGGGCGGGTTGCTGGCCGAACTGCCCGAGACCCGTTCTGCTTTGAGGCACCTGGTGTTCGTCGAACACGCGCTGCAGAAAAAGGGCGTTCGTGCTTTGCACAAGCTGCCGCTGGACGTGCTGCAAAGAGCGCACGAGCAACTGGAAAGCCTGGTCGTGAACTGGTCGCCGGTGGGTTTGGCCAGCTTGCGGTCGAAGATGGCGGTGGCCATCATCGACCGCGAGCACATGGACCCCGCGGTCGAGTCCGAGGTCTACCGAACTGCAGCGATCCTGGACACACCGCCCGTCGAGCCGGTTCAGCCCGAAGTCGGCACTTTGAGCGAAGACGATGCGCTGGCCGCGGCTTACGCTGCGCTGGGCAACATGGCGCCCAGTGGCGAGGTCGAATTCCAGGGTGAGCTGGGGTCGAAGTCAGCACGCGCGGTAGCGCCCACCATGCCCAAGGTCAACGAAACGGCGGGCAACATCGAACTGCGCGAACTGCAAAGCTGAGGCCTGCAACGCAGACCGATCAGCTGCGCTTGGCCACCAGGGTCAGGATGTCGTAGCTGGCCACCAGCTCGCCCAGCTGATTGGTGACCTCCACGTCCCAGGCCACCACGCCTTGGCCCACGCCTTGCGCATCCTTGCGCTGGCGGTCGATCTTGCGCTTGGCTGTCAGGCGGGCCTGGATCGTGTCACCGATGCCCACCGGTTTGACAAAGCGCAACGTGTCCAGCCCGTAGTTGGCCAGCACCGGGCCCGGCGCTGGCGAGACAAACAGGCCCGCTGCCGCTGACAGCACGAAGTAGCCATGGGCAATGCGCTTGCCAAACGGTGAGGCCTTGGCCGCGATCTCGTCGAAGTGCATGTAGAAGTAGTCGCCCGAGATGCCGCCAAAGGCCACGATGTCGGCCTCGGTCACGGTGCGGCGGTGGGTCAGCAGCGAATCCCCCACCTGCAAGTCTTCAAAGTGGCTGCGGAAGGGATGGACTGCGGTCTCTCGCAGCCGCGCACCGCGCACGTGTTCGCCCGTGACGGCGGCCAGCATGGTGGGTGAGCCCTGCACTGCAGCGCGCTGCAGGTAGTGCTTGACGGCGCGCAGGCCACCCAGCTCTTCGCCGCCGCCGGCCCGGCCCGGGCCGCCGTGTTTCAGCACCGGCAGCGGTGAGCCGTGGCCGGTGGATTCGGCGGCCGACTCGCGGTCCAGGATGTGCAGCCGACCGTGCGACGCCGCGGCCACCGGTATGACCCGCGCCGCCAGTTGTGGGTCCCGGGTGACCAGGGTCGCGACCAGGCTGCCCTGGCCGCGCGCCGCCAGCACCAAGGCTTGCGCCATGTCGTCAAAGGGCATCAGCGTGCTGACTGGGCCAAAGGCCTCGATGTCGTGCACCGCCGCGTTGTCCATCGGTTGGGCGCAGCTCAGCAACGTGGGCGCAAAGAAGGCGCCGTTTTCCACGCCCTGGCCCTGCGGTTGAAAGCCGTCTTCGGCGCCCCAGACCTGCTGCGCGCCCGAGGCCCGCAACAAGGCCACCTGGCGCGCCACGTCGGCCTGTTGCGCGTGTGACGCCAAAGCACCCATGCGCACACCTTCCAGCGCAGGGTCACCGACCACCACCTTGGCCAGACGGGCACGCAGGCGTTCCGCCACCGCGTCCAGGTGTTGGCGCGGTACCAGGACGCGGCGGATGGCGGTGCACTTCTGACCCGCCTTGACCGTCATCTCACGAACCACCTCTTTGACGAAGAGCTCGAATTCCTCGTCGTCGGGCCGCCCTCAGGGATCAGGCCCGAAGCCAGCATGATCCGCACTGCCGCTGTGGTCAGGTGGCTGGTGGCCGTGGCCGTGGCCGTGGCCCTGGCCAGTTTGGCGATGCACGGCATGACGGCTAAAAAACGGGGTGCAAACTTTTCCAGCAGGCCTCACACCGGACAGTTGAAGGCGTTGATGTGCACCGCCACACCACCCCTCGGAACCAGCATGTGCGTGCCGGCGACCCCGCCTTGTTTGCCCAGCGCCAAGGCCGGGCCTTCGTGGATCAGGTTGCCGGAGGGCAGCTCGTTGCTGCCGATGCTGGCGCAGGCATTCAAGGTTCCGGCGCCGCCTTCGATGTCGATCCAGCTGTCGGCCCGGGTGGCGCCTGTGTGGGCCGACAGGGCCTGAAGCTCTTCATTGCGCTCCATCAGCACTTTGGCCAGGACCTTGAGCCGTTGCGCCCGCGCCTGGAAGTCCAGCGCCATCAGCGTCGGCACCCCAAGTCGCCGGCCGTGGTCGACGGCTCGGGCAAATTACATGGCCTCGCTCGCTCACCAGGACAGAAGTGAAACAGCCCGCAGTTGCGGGCTGAGCCGTGGTGATGGGCGGTGATTGGCGGTGATTGGCGGAAGCGGTGAGATTCGAACTCACGGAAGAGTTACCCCTTCGGCAGTTTTCAAGACTGCAGCCTTAAACCGCTCGGCCACGCTTCCAATGGAGCCGGATTCTAAGGGGCCAGATCAAACGCCCGCTGCGCCCGGCGCCAGCGCCTGTGCACATGGCACTTGAATCACTTCGCGGCGACCACCGTCGACCCGCACCGCCGTCAGGCTGCCGCCCCAGACGCAGCCGGTGTCGGTGGCCAGCAGGCGCGGATCGTTGATCAGGCCCAGCGTGCTCCAGTGGCCAAAGGCCATGGCTTGTTCGGCCGTGGCGCGGCCCTGTACCTCAAACCAGGGCAAAAAGCCTGCGGGTGCCGCGTCAGCACCGTCCTTGGTCTTGAAGTCGAGCACGCCATCACGGGTGCAAAAGCGAATTCGGGTCAAGGTGTTGATGATGAAGCGGGCCCGCGCGTCACCGGTCAGGTCGGCCGACCACCGCGCGGGCTCGTTGCCGTACATCTGGTGCATGAAGCGCCCCAGCTCCGCGCTTTGCAACAGACCCTGGACTTCTTGCGCCAGCTGCAACACGTCTTGGGTGGTCCACTGCGGCACCACACCGGCATGCACACACAGCCAGCCTGCCTCCAGGTGGGCCAAAGGCTGGTGCGCCAGCCACGACAGCCAGTGGGGTGCGTCGGGTGCCTGCAGCACGTCGGCAAAGGTGTCGCCGCGGTGCAGGCCGCGCGCGCCATGGGCCACCGCCAGCAGGTGCAGGTCGTGGTTGCCCAGCAGGCACACGGCAGCGTTGCCCAAAGCCGCCAGGCGTTGCAGCACGGCCAACGACGCGGGGCCGCGGTTGACCAGGTCGCCCAACACCACCAGGCGGTCGCGCGACGGCGAAAAGTCCAGGCGTGCCAACAGCCGGCCCAACGCTTCGTCGCAGCCCTGCACGTCGCCGATCAGATAGATCATGGGTCGATTCTGCTACGCTCCGGCCCGTTTTCACCGCTCCCGCTGCACTTGGCCAGCGGCGCACATGGACCTTTCACTGCTCCTCTTTCTGATCCTGCTCAACGGCCTGTTTGCCATGTCCGAAATGGCGCTCAGTGCCAGCCGCAAGGCCCGCTTGCAGGTCATGGTCGAAAGTGGTGAAGCCGGCGCGCAGGCCGCGATGGACCTGCACGACAACCCGACCAAGTTCTTGTCCACCGTGCAGATCGGCATCACGTCGATCGGCGTGCTCAACGGCATCGTCGGCGAAGCGGCCTTCGCGGCACCCTTTGCCACCTGGTTGGTCGGTTCCTTTGGCCTGGCGCAGCAAACGGCGGCTGTTGGCGCCACGGCTTTGGTGGTGGTGACGATCACCATCTTGACCATCATCTTCGGCGAACTGGTGCCCAAGCGCCTGGGCCAGATGTACCCCGAAACCCTGGCTCGTTGGGTGGCCCGGCCGATGAACTGGCTGTCCACGGCCACACGGCCCCTGGTGGCCCTGCTCAGCTTGTGCACCGAAGCCGTGCTGCGGCTGATGGGCATCCGTGGCGGGCCTTCGCGCTCGGTGACCGAAGAAGAAATCGCGGCCAGCCTGGAAGAGGGCGTCGACGCGGGCGTGATCGAAGCCCAGGAGCACCAGATGGTGCGCAATGTGTTTCGGCTGGACGACCGCCAGATCGGCAGCATGATGATCCCGCGCGCCGAAATCGTCTGGCTCGACGAAGAAGAGCCGCTCGACCGTTTGCTGAAAATCGTGGCCGACAGCGGGCACACCCGGTTTCCGGTTTGCCGCGGCTCGCTGGATGACGTGCGCGGCGTGCTGGCCGTGGCCAGCCTGTTGCCA
>JANMHH010000292.1:0-10559 GCA_031375065.1 Rubrivivax sp.
GCCCATGTGGCCGCACTTCTTGACGCTGGCCAGCTGGTCTTCGAAGTGCACGCCTGCGGCGCCGGCTTCGATCATGGCCTTCATCAGTTCGAAAGCGTTCAACACCCCGCCAAAACCGGCTTCGGCATCGGCCACGATGGGTGCGAAATAGTCGACGTCGTTTTTGCCCTCGCTCCACTGGATCTGATCGGCGCGCGCAAAGGTGGCGTTGATCTTCTTCACGACCTTGGGCACCGAGTCCACCGAATACAGGCTTTGGTCGGGGTACATCTCGCCGTTGCTGTTGGCGTCGCCCGCCACTTGCCAGCCGCTCAGGTAGATCGCCTTCAGGCCCGCCTTGACCTGCTGCATGGCCTGGTTGCCGGTCAGCGCGCCCAACGTGTTGACGAAGGGTTCGGTGTTGACCAGGTTCCACAGCTTTTCAGCGCCGCGCTTGGCCAGCGTGTGGTCGATCTGCAGGCTGCCGCGCAGGCGCACCACGTCTTCGGCGGTGTAACCGCGCTTGATGCCTTTCCAGCGCGGGTTCTCGGCCCAGTCTTTTTCAAGGGCTGCAACTTGCTGTTGGCGGGTCAGTTGGGTCATGAAGGGGCTCCGTCAGGGTGGTTGATGTGGCTGAAGTGGCGCCAGCAGAGCAGGCTGCGATGGCTTGAATGCACAGCCTCAGCTTAACCGGACAAACCACCGAAGCGATAACTTATGTCTTATATAAGACAGAAGAATCGCACGTTTTAAATCAACAGCTTACGTTGCATTTTCATGATGCGGAATCAGATTCTTCCGTATGGTGAATTTTTGCTGCGGTGCAGCGGATGAAATTCCACATCATGAAAACGATACACCGTGATGCGAAAGCGTGGAGGCTGAGCGTCTGCTACCGAGTCCGTTCAACCCAAGACCTTCAGCCGCATGCTTCAACCCTGCGACATCAAACCCCACCAGCGGCCATAAATGTGGCGCGCCAACGCTTGTTGCCGCGGCAGCAGCACAGCGGCCGCCTCACGCATGGCAGGGCCTGACTGCACCGTGGTGGGGTGATCCAAACGCGTCTGCCGGTGCTCTTCACCATCTTCGAGCGACCAGCGCGCCAACTTAACTTCGTCCAGTTCGACATGCCACTGCATCGCCAGGTGCGGCCCGAGCGAAAAGGCCTGGACCGGGCAAGCAGCCGTGGCAGCCAGCAGCCGCGCGCCAGCCGGCAGTTGGAAAGCCTCGTAGTGCCAGTGAAACACGGTGGGCGGTTGCTCCAGATCCTGTGGCGCCAGCCAGGAACGCGCCTCTTCTTCACCAGAAAGCTGCAGGGTTTGCCAACCCACTTCAGGCGCAGGCGAAGCGGCAACGCCAGCCCCCAAAGCCCGCGCCATCAGCTGACCACCCAGGCAATGCCCCAAGGTGGGAATGCCGTCACGAACGGCCTGCAGGAACAGCTGCTCGGCTTGCCTGAGCGACGGCAGCGGGTCGTTGGCGCTCATCTCTCCGCCCAGGATGGCCAGGCCGCTGCAGTCGCGCAGCGAGTCCGGAAAGTCCTGACCCGCCTGCGTGTTGAAGACCCGGAAAGGCAGGCGCTGCTGCTGCAGCCAATCCGCCAGATAGGCCGGGCCGTCACCGGACAGGTGCTGCAGGATGTAGATCGGTTTCATGGGTTCGTCCGGCCAAAACAGGTTGATGCAGTCCTTATCATCGCGCGCCAGTTTGCACCCGGGACCACCATGTCGACTTTTGCTTTCACTTCCGACCAACGCTTCTTGAAGGTGGGCCCGCCCACGCCGGCCACACCGTGGGTCGTGGCTGGGGTGGCGTGGGACGGCTCCACCACCAACCGCCCTGGCGCGCGCATGGGCCCGCGCGCGATCCGCCAGTCCAGCCACATGCTGTGCGACGGCACGCATCCGCACTTCAACGTGGCACCCGGCGGCCGGCTGGGTGACGCGGGTGATCTGCAGTTGCCCAACACCTCGTTGCAAGGCATGCGCGATGCGCTGCAACCGCAAGCCGCGGCGCTGATCGCTGCCCACCACATGGCCTGGATCGGTGGCGACCATTCGATCACGCTGCCGCTGCTGCGCGAATACAAGAAGCACCTGGGTCGGCCGCTGGCGGTGGTCCATTTCGACGCCCACTGCGACACCTGGGACAGCCACTTCGGCGAACCCAGCGGCCACGGCACCTGGGTCTATGAAGCGATGCAGGAAGGCCTGGTCATCGACGCCTGCTTCACACAGTTGGGCATCCGCTCGGCGGGCGAACAAGCGGCGCGCGAATACGTGCAGCAACGCGGCGGCCAGATCTTCACGGCCCGGCAGTTGCGTGGCCTGGAGTCGCCGCAGCAGTTGGCGCCCGTGATCGGTGCCATTCGCAGTCGGCTGGCGGCTCACGGTTACCCGCCGGTCTACCTCAGCCTGGACATCGATTGCCTGGACCCGGCCTTTGCGCCCGGCACCGGCACGCCCGAGCCCGGCGGGATGAGCACCAACCAGGTCCTTTCCCTGCTGGAAGAACTGGCCGACCTGCCCTTTGTGGGCATGGACTGTGTAGAGGTGGCGCCACCCTATGACCACGCCGAACTGACCAGCTATGCCGCAGCCAGTTTTGTCTGGACCTACCTGTGTGGGCGTTGGGCGCAGACCGCTGGCACGAGGGCCTGAAGCAAGCGGGCTTTGCAGGCAGCGCCTGAAGTCTTTCCAGGCCGTTCTTAAAGCGTTCCTAGAGCGTCAGCGCCGTGGTCTTCTTCACCGTGCGCAAGACCAGCATCGAGTTCGACCGCATCACCCCTGGAAGCCGCGGCAACACTTCGGCGTGGAAACGCTCCAGGTCTTCAGCGTCGCGGTAGGTGAAGCGCACCAGGTAATCGTTGGCGCCGGCTACGTAGACGCAGTCCAGAATCTCGGGCGTGTCGCGCACCGCTTGTTCAAACAACTCGAGTTGCGCGGTCTGGGTGTTTTCCAGGTTGATGATGGTGTAGCTGGTGCCGTGCTGGGCCACCATCTTGGGGTTGAGCAGCGCCACGTACTGGGCAATCACGCCGCGGTCCTCCAGCGCCTTGACCCGGCGCAGGCAGGCGCTGGCCGACAGGTGAACCCGTTGCGCCAGGGCCTGGTTGGAAAGCCGCCCGTCGTGTTGCAGCTCGTTCAGAATCGTGCGGTCAATCGAATCCAGTTGCAAGTCGCGGTCTGCAGAGCGCATGATGTTGTGCCAAACCCATGAATCTTCGCATTATCTTGCGTTTTCAAGGGTGAACCCAGGTTCAGTCTGCAAGCACATTGCTTCGGGCCTTGACTAGACTTGCACGCCAGGAAACACCGGGGTTACGCCACCCCGAACCACCAAGGACTTGCCTAGCGCATACCGACCCATGCTTGCCACCGACCTGGAATTGACCCGCCGTTCGTACTACACCGCCACAGCCGGTGTGCGCAGGGCCTACCCAGCTTTGGAAGGTGATGCCGGCTGCGACGTGGCCGTCGTCGGTGGTGGCTTGGCGGGTCTGAGCGCAGCCATCGATCTGCGCGCGCGCGGCCTGGACGTGGTGCTGCTCGAAGCTCACGAAGTGGGTTTTGGCGCCAGTGGCCGCAATGGCGGCCAGGCCATCCACGGGCTGGCCTGCGACCAGGACGTGATCGAGCAACAGCTGGGCCTGGACGAAGCACGCCGCATCTGGGGCATGTCGGTTGAGGCGCTCGCGTTGTTGAAGCAGCGCATCAAAGAACACCGCATCGACTGCGATTGGCAAGACGGCTACCTGAGCCTGGCCACCAGTCCACGCAAGGGCCAGGAGCTCATGGCCTGGGCCGAGCGCATGGAAACGGTCTATGGCTACGCACAACAGCGCATTTCGCCTGCTGATCTGCCGGGCTGGATTGCCAGCCCGCGCTTTCACAGCGGTGTGCACGACAGCCAGTCGGGCCACCTGCATCCCTTGAAGTACACCCTGGGTCTGGCACAGGCCGCGGCGTCGGCCGGTGTGCGCATCCACGAAGGGTCCGCCGTTCAAGCCCTGGTTCAGGGCCCCACACCATCGCTGCGCACCGCTGGTGGTCAGGTGCGCGCCAAGCAGGTGCTGTTGGCCGGCAACGTTTACCTGCAAGGGCTGGTGCCCATGCTGGCGCGGCGCATCATGCCGGTTGGCACCTATATTGCGTGCAGCGAGGTTCTCGACAAACGCTTGGCTGATTCGCTGATTCCCAGTCGCGCTGCCGTTTGCGACACCAACTTTGTGCTGGACTACTTCAGAACCACCCTCGACAACCGCATGCTCTACGGCGGCCGCGTCAGCTACAGCACGGTGACGCCTTCAGACCTGGCGCAGGCCATGCAAGCGCGCATGTGCAAGACCTTCCCGCAGCTGTCGAAGGCCCAGGTGGAGTACGCCTGGGGCGGCTTTGTCGACATCTCGATGAACCGTGCGCCCGACTTCGGCCGCTTGCCGTCTGTGCAGGCGCAGGGCCCGCAGAACGTCTACTACCTGCAGGGCTTCTCGGGCCACGGCCTGGCGCTGACCGGCATGGCCGGGCGCCTGGTGGCCCAGGCCATGACCGGCGACGCCAGCCGCTTTGATGTTTTCACCCGCCTGCGGCACCGCCCCTTTCCGGGCGGGGCGCTGCTGCGCACGCCAGCACTGGTGCTGGGCATGGCTTGGTATCGCCTGCGCGATATGCTTGCCTGAGAATGCCCATGATGACGACACGAACCCGTTCAACGCCCCTGGTCCTGGTCACCAGCTGCAACCAGATGATGGGCGAGCACCCCTTCCACATCGCCGGGCGCAAATACGTCGACGCCGTGCGCCTGGCCGGTGCCCTGCCCTTGATTGCGCCGCCCTTTGCCAGCCACGAACTGGCTGACCTGCTGGACCTGGCCGACGGCGTGCTGCTCACCGGCTCACCGTCCAACGTCCACCCCGCCAACTTCGGTGAGGCGGTGCACGACCCTGCACTGCCGTTGGACCCCGAACGCGACGCGTGGACGTTGAAGCTCATTCCGTTGGCCCTGGCGCGCGGCATTCCGATGTTGTCGATTTGCCGCGGCACCCAAGAAGCCAACGTGGCCTTGGGGGGCACGCTCCACCAGGCGATTCAAGAGGTGGAAGGCCATCACGACCACCGCGCGCCTGACGGCCAAAGCGCCGCCGTTCGTTACGGCGAGGCCCACGCCATCGAGGTGCAGCCCGGGGGCGTGCTGGAACGCGTCATCGGCCGCGGTTCTTTCACCGTCAACTCCGTGCACGGCCAAGGCGTCAGGCGGTTGGCCGCCGGCCTGCGGGTTGAAGCCCTCGCACCCGACGGCGTGATCGAAGCGTTTTCCGTGCCTTCGGCCAGCGGCTTCAACCTGTGCCTGCAGTGGCACCCCGAGTGGCAAGCCGCGAGCAACCCCGTTTCGATGCAAATCCTGAAGGCTTTTGGTGCCGCCGTGCGCACCTACCGTGACCGTGTGCGAGGCCCATTGCCTCGGGTTTCTGCCAGCGCCTGAGCCAGAACCCAGCCGCGCCTGCCGCGCCGCCACACCCTACACAGAGCAAGGTAGACCATGACCACCAAAGCCAACTTCACCTTCAGCGACCTCGAGCAGTGGCTCGACACCAACCGCGTCACCGAGATCGAATGCCTGGTGCCCGACTTGACCGGCGTCGCGCGCGGCAAGATCTTGCCGCGCAAAAAGTTCACCGAAGACCGCGGCATGCGGCTGCCCGAAGCCGTGGTGGCGATGGGTGTGACCGGCGAATTCCCGGACGAAGGCCCGTACTACGACGTCATCAAACCCACCGACCGCGACATGCACCTGCAGCCCGATCCCAGCACCGTGCGCATCGTGCCCTGGGCCACCGACCCCACGGCCCAGGTCATCCACGACTGCTACGACCGCGAAGGCAAGCTGGTGCCGTTTGCGCCGCGCAGCGTGCTGCGCCACGTGTGCGACCTGTTTGCCGCTCAAGGCTGGGACCCGGTGGTGGCACCCGAGCTGGAGTTCTATCTGGTGGCCCGCAACACCGACCCCGACGTGCCCTTGAAGCCGCCGGTGGGCCGCAGCGGCCGCAGTGAAACATCACGCCAGGCCTACAGCATCGACGCGGTCAACGAGTTCGACCCCTTGTTTGAAGACGTCTACGACTACTGCGAAAAAATGGAGCTCAACGTCGACACCCTGATCCACGAGGTGGGTGCCGGCCAGATGGAGATCAACTTCTTCCACGCCCACCCGCTGGGCCTGGCCGACGAAGTCTTCTTGTTCAAGCGCACGGTGCGCGAAGCGGCACTGCGCCACGACATGTTTGCCACCTTCATGGCCAAGCCGATTGCCGGTGAGCCCGGCAGCGCGATGCACATCCATCAAAGCATCGTCAGCAAGGCCACCGGGCTGAACATCTTCAGCAACCCCGACTTCACGGCCAGCAAAGAATTCCACTGGTACATCGGCGGGCTGCAGAAATACATCCCGGCTGCCATGGCGCTGTTTGCACCCTATGTCAACAGCTACCGCCGCCTGGTGCGCAGCAACGCTGCGCCGATCAACATCCAGTGGGGCACCGACAACCGCACCGTGGGCATCCGCAGCCCGCTGGCCAGCGCCGCAGCGCGTCGCGTCGAAAACCGCGTGATCGGCGCCGACGCCAATCCCTACGTGGCCTTGGCCGCCACGCTGGCCTGCGGCTATCTGGGCATGATGAACAAGATCGAGCCCGCGCCTGAATGCAAGGGCGACGCCTACCTGGGCGACTTCCAGTTGCCACGCAGCCTGGGCGAAGCGCTGACGCTGTTGCGCGACGAAGCCGACCTGGCCGAGGTGCTCGGCAAGGACTTCATCACCGTCTACACCGAGGTCAAGGAAATCGAATACGCCGAATTCATGAAGGTGATTTCACCGTGGGAACGCGAGCACCTGTTGCTGCATGTTTGAGGTTGCACACCTGAAGCTGCACCTCTGAAACACAGCGCGCGAACGTTCAAATTTTGATGCCACCCGATTGATCGAGGTCACCGCCATGAATGCCGTCCTGAAGCCCCAACGTTCCACCGCCGACCTGCAAGCCGCCGACAGCGCGCACTTCCTGCACCCCTTCACCGACTTCCAGGGCCTGGCGCGCAAGGGCTCGCGCATCATCCAGCGCGCTGAAAACATCTACCTGTGGGACAGCGAAGGCCACAAGATCCTGGACGCGATGAGCGGCCTGTGGTGCGTCAACGTCGGCTACGGCCAGCAAGCGCTGGTGGACGCCGCCACGCGCCAGTTGAAAGAGCTGCCGTTCTACAACGCGTTTTTTCAGACCGCCACCGTGCCGGCCATCGAGCTGGCCGAACTGCTGTCTGAAGTGACACCGCCGCAGTTCAAGCATGTGTTCTTCAGCGGCAGCGGCTCCGAAGGCAACGACACCATGGTGCGCATGGTGCGCCGCTACTGGGACGTGCTGGGCCAGCCGCAGCGCCAGGTCATCATCAGCCGCCACAACGCTTACCACGGCAGTACCGTGGCCGGGGCCTCGCTGGGCGGCATGGCGGGCATGCACGCCCAGGGTGGCTTGCCCATCCCCGGCATCGAGCACATTGAACAGCCCTACTGGTGGCTGCATGGCCGCCCTCAAGGCCTGACGCCGGAAGCCTTTGGCCTGCAAGCGGCGGGTTGGCTGGAAGAGCGCATCCTGGCCATCGGTGCTGACAAGGTGGCGGCCTTCATTGGCGAGCCGATCCAGGGCGCCGGCGGCGTGATCATCCCGCCCAGCACCTACTGGCCCGAGGTGCAGCGCATCTGCGACAAGTATGGCGTGCTGCTGGTCAGCGACGAAGTCATCTGCGGCTTTGGCCGCACCGGCCAGTGGTTTGGCTGCGAGACCTTTGGCTACAAGCCCGACCTGATGACCTTTGCCAAAGGCGTGACCAGCGGCTACATCCCGCTCGGCGGCCTGATGGTGGGCGACCGCGTGGCCCGTGTGCTGATCGAACAAGGCGGCGAATTCAACCACGGCTACACCTACAGCGGCCACCCGGTGGCCTGTGCGGTGGCGTTGGCCAACATCCAGTTGATTCGCGAGCTCAAGTTGGTCGAACATGTGCGCGACGACGTCGGCCCCTACCTGGCCCAGGCTTACGCCGCGCTGGCCGATCACCCTTTGGTCGGGCACACCCAGACCACCGGTCTGATGGCGGCGCTGCTGCTGGTCAAGAACAAGGACAGCGGCGCACCGTTTGCCGACGACGTGGAAATCGGCATGGTCTGCCGCGGCCACTGCTTTGCCAACGGCTTGATCATGCGCGCGGTGGGCGACCGGATGATCATCGCGCCGCCGCTGGTCATCACGCGCGCCCAGATCGACGAAATGATGACCCTCATCCGCCGCTGTCTGGACCTGACGCTGGCCGATGCCCAGCGCAACGGCTGGTTGAAGTGAGGCTCACCGTGCTGGCTCTGACGCCTGCCCTAACACCGGCCCTGAGCGCTTCCCCTGATAGCCGCAAACGGCCCTTTGCCTAGACTCGATCGTCAATGCTTGCCTTCCCACCAGCCCTATCCCTGGAGCTTTCCGCCATGAACCCCAAGACCCTTGTCTGCGCCCTTGGACTTGCACTCAGCGCCACCTTTGCGGTGGCGCAGCAGGAAGAAAAGGTGCTCAACATCTACAACTGGTCCGACTACATCGCCGAAGACACCATCCGCAACTTCGAGAGGGAAACCGGCATCCGGGTGCGCTACGACAACTTCGACAACAACGAAATCGTGCACGCCAAGCTGGTTGCCGGCAAGACGGGGTACGACATCGTGATGCCCAGTTCCAACTGGGCCAAGCTGCAGATCGACGGCGGCCTGGTGCGCAAGCTGGACAAGAGCCAGCTGCCCAACCTGAAGTTCATGGACCCGGCCGTGCAGGCGCAGCTGGCCCGCATGGACCCGGGCAACGAGCACATGGTGAACTGGCTCTGGGGCTTCACCACGGTGGGCATCAACGTCGACAAGGTCAAGGCCGCGCTGGGCAGCCTGCCCATGCCCGACAACGTCTGGGACCTGGTCTTCAAGCCCGAGTACATCAGCAAGCTCAAGAGCTGTGGCGTGAGCTTTCTGGACAGCGCCACCGAAGTGGTACCGGCCGCGCTGCACTACCTGGGCAAGCCGTCGTTCAGCAAGAACGCCAGCGACTACGCGGCCGCCGCTGCGCTGCTCAAGACCGTGCGCCCGCACGTCACCCTGTTCAGTTCGTCGGGCTACATCAACGACATGGCCAGCGGCAGCATCTGCGTGGCGCTGGGCTGGAGCGGCGACATCAACATCGCCCGCCAACGTGCTGCCGAAGGCAAGACCGGGCAAAACATCCAGGCGCTGATTCCCAGGACCGGTGGTCTGCTGTTTTTTGACGTGATGGTCATCCCCACCGACGCCCCGCGCCCCGGCAACGCCCACAAGTTCATCAACTACGTGATGCGCCCCGAGGTGCACGCCAGCCTGACCAACAAGGTCTTCTACGCCAACCCCAACATCGACTCCAAGAAATTCATCAAGCCCGAGGTGGCCAGCAACCCCACGGTGTTTTTGTCGCCAGCCGACCTGGCCAAGATGATCCCGCCCGACTCGCTGAACAACGACCTGCGCCGTTTGATGACGCGCACCTACACGTCGTTCAAGACGGGTCTCTGACTCGCTTCAGTCAGCACGCGATGGCCGCCATCACCCCCGCCGCAATGAAGTCGCAACTGCAGTCGCAACTGCAGCCGCAACCGCGGTCACAACCGCAGTCAGCGTCGTTTCTGCAGATCCAGAACGTCGTCAAAGACTTCAACGGCTTCAAGGCTGTCAACAACGTCAGCCTGGACATCGCGCAGGGCGAGATCTTTGCGCTGCTGGGCTCGTCGGGCTGCGGCAAGAGCACCTTGCTGCGCATGCTGGCGGGCTTTGAGACGCCCACGTCCGGGCGCATCGTGCTCAACGGCCAAGACCTGGCCGAGCTGCCGCCTTTTCGCAGGCCGATGAACATGATGTTCCAGAGCTACGCGCTTTTTCCCCACCTGAGCGTGTGGGAGAACATCGCCTTTGGCCTGAAGCGCGAGAGCTTGCCGGCCGACCAGGTGGCCGCCCGGGTCGAGGCCATGCTCAAGCTGGTGCAGCTGGGCAAGTACGCGCAGCGCAAGCCGCACCAGCTGTCGGGCGGCCAGCAGCAGCGTGTGGCACTGGCGCGCAGCCTGGCCAAACAACCGCAGATGCTGTTGCTGGACGAGCCGCTGGGCGCACTGGACAAAAAACTGCGCGAAGAAACGCAGATCGAGCTGGTCAACATCATCGAGCAGGTGGGCGTGACCTGCGTGATGGTCACGCACGACCAGGAAGAAGCCATGACCATGGCCAGCCGCATCGCCATCATGAGCGAAGGCAGCTTCCTGCAGGTGGGTGCGCCGGGCGACATCTATGAAACCCCAGCCACCCGCTTCGTGGCCGACTTCATCGGGAACGTCAACCTGATGGACGGCACGCTCGACGTCGACCAGGTCGACCACTGCATCATCGGCTCGGTCGACTGCAAACACTACGTCGGACACGGCATCACCGGCACCCAAGGCATGAACGTGTCGGTGGCCTTGCGCCCCGAA
>JANMHH010000352.1:0-1576 GCA_031375065.1 Rubrivivax sp.
CAGGTGCGCACCACTTCGGGCATAGGCGTCCATCGCGGCCTGGTCGTCCCAGACGCTGAAGGTGGCCTGGCGCAGCACCGGTGCTTCACCCAAGCCCACCGCCAGTTGGCAGCCCGCCGCGCCGGCCAGCGCCGCCTCCGAGGCCGGCGATTGGCGCCAGAAGGGCCAGGCTCGGCTGGGCCGGATCGAGGCTCGCGTCAGCGCCGCCACCGGGCCCGACGCCGGGGCGCTGGCGGTCGCGGCCATGCGGGTGCCCGACCAGGCCCCGCGGCACGAGGTGGCGCGTAATTTGACGAGCAAGCTTTCGGAGGCGCGCTGTCGGTAGTGGGCGACGATGGCCGAACGTTCGATGAAGGCATCGGCGGCGGCTTCGCCGTCAAACAGCGCAAACAGTCCCTGTCGAGAGGCGCTCGGTCGCAAGCCAAAGCCGCCCTGGTGCCCACTGCCCAGGGCCTTGGCCATGCGCAGGCCCGCGACTCCCTGCAAGGGCCGCTGGCCCAGCACGATGCGCGACCAACCCCAGAGCCGCTGGCCTGGTGCCATGTCCACCAGCAGCAGCACGGCCACGTCGTCGGCCGTCGCCACCGCCTGCTGGGCTGGCTGAACCTGCTGCATCGTGGCGGGGTCGACGGAGGACCGGCCGTCATGCACAGGGACATCCGGGTTGAGACCCGGCCTGAGACCCAGACCGGCGACTGAAGCCGGCGGCAAACGCGGTACAGCTGAGGGGGTGGCGGACGGCCCGATCATCGTGGGCTTGAGTTTGCGATGAAGCGCGCGTTGCAGCCAGCCCTGCAGCCGATTTACTTGACGCTGACTTCCACGCGCCGGGCTGCCGGGTCTTCGCCAGCCAGATTGGCCTCGGCCGCGAGCGGCTTTTCAAGCACCACGCGCTCGGCCGCGATGCCCGCCGCCAGCAGCGAGTCGCGCACCGTGAAAGCCCGCTGCTTGGCCAGTTCCTGGTTGACCGTGAGTTCGCCCGACGCCGAGTGGTAGCCCGAAATGGTGGCCTTGATGCCCGGTGTGCCCGCCATGCTGGCGATCAACGGGGCCATGCCCTTGGCCTGCTCGCCCTCCAACACGGCCGAGCCGGTGTTGAAGTACATCACCGCGCGCATGGCGTCGGCCAGGGGCGCCGGCAAACCACCGGCCTTGAAGGCGGCCAGCAGTTCAGGGTGGTTCTTGGCCATCGCCGCACCCAGCAGTGGCTTGTTCACGCCCTGGTGACAGGTGGAGCAGTTGACCTTGGCCACGTCGCCCTTGACCCCCAACCGATTGGGCGGGAAGGTGGCGGTGAGCGGCTCCATGTAGGCCACGTTCAAGTCGCGCGCCATCCGGATGCCGTGCCAGGCGGTCACCCGCTGCGGCGGCGCTTCGCTCCAGGACGCAAAGTTGCGGGTGTTGTGGCAGAAGGTGCAGTTCACGCCCAGCGAGGTCGACATGTGCATCATCAGCCCGTAGGTGTGCTCGGCCTGCTTGGTGCTGGCCAGGTTGGCCTTGGTGCCGGTGAACTTGAGGGCCTCGTTGCCGTTGACGCGGATCGGCTGGTCCTGCAACAGGTAGGGCGTGAACGGGT
>JANMHH010000390.1:0-7178 GCA_031375065.1 Rubrivivax sp.
CACGCCGTGCTTGGCCAGCAGGTCCTTGCGGTAGTACATGAACATCGCATCGGCAAAGGCCGGCATGGCCGCCACCTGGCCGCCCACCACGTTGGATGTGGCATAGACCGGCAGGTAAGGCTTCATCGCGGTGGCGGCGTCACCCACATAGGCGTTCAGCGGCTCCAGCCAGCCGGCGCCGTGGTATTGCGCCGGGTTGACGATGTCGATCAGGTAGATGTCGATGGTGGGATCTTTGGCGTTGAGCACCGTGCTCAGGTACTGGCGCTGCAACTCGCTGGTGGAACCACCGGTCTCGACTTCGATGGTCACGCCGGGGTTGCTTTTGGCGTAATCCTCGAACAGGCGCTTCATCAGGTCGGGGCGCTGCTGCTGGCCGCCCGAGAACACGCGCAGCTTGGTCTGCGCCAGGCTGGCCAGCGGCGTGGTGATCAGCGCGGCAGCGAGCAGCGCCGTCCATGGCAGGCGTCGGCTGATCAGGCGCTGGATGGGCATGCTGTTGACGTGGGGCATGGCGGTCTCCTTAAATCGCGACGCCGCTGGTAGCTTCAAACAGGTGCAGGTGATGGGGGCTGAGAAACACGTCCAACGCCGAGCCGGGTTTCTGTTTGAATGAAGCCGGCGCACGCGCCACCATCTCGGCCTGGCCGATGCGCAGCGTGACCAGTGTCTCTGCGCCCAAGGGTTCCAGCAAGGACACTTCGGCGGCCACGCGTTGGGCGTCGGCGCTGGCGGGCGACAGGTTCAGGTTCTCGGGACGAACACCGAACTTCAGCTTCGCCGTCGACGCTGCGCGCCGGGCCAATTCAGCCGGCACCACGATCTGCGCACCGCCCAGGTCGACACGGCCATCGCTCAAGCTGCAATCGGCCAGGTTCATTGGCGGCGCGCCGGTGAAGCCGGCCACAAACAGCGCGGCAGGCCGGTTGTAGATGGCGTCTGGGGTGTCGTACTGCATCTTGTGCCCGCCCGAGAGCACCGCGATGCGGTCGGCCAGCGTCATGGCCTCGGTCTGGTCGTGGGTGACGTAGATGATGGTGGCGCCCAAACGCTGGTGCAGGCGCTTGATCTCGCTGCGCATCTCGTTGCGCAGCTGCGCGTCCAGGTTGCTCAGCGGCTCGTCAAACAAAAACACCTTGGGCTCGCGCACGATGGCGCGGCCGATGGCCACCCGCTGGCGCTGGCCGCCGCTGAGCGCGGCCGGGCGGCGCTGCAGCATGTGGTCGATGCGCAGCAGCTTGGCGGCGTCCATCACACGGCGTTCGATTTCGGCTTCGGGCGTCTTGCGCAGGCGCAGGCCAAAGGCCATGTTTTCATACAGCGTCTTGTGCGGGTACAGCGCGTAGTCCTGGAACACCATCGCAATGTCGCGGCTGCGCGGCGGCAGGTCGTTGACCACCTGGCCGTCGATGCGGACCTGCCCGCCGCTGATCGGCTCCAAGCCCGCGATCATGCGCAGCAGCGTGCTCTTGCCGCAGCCGCTGGGGCCGACAAAAACCACAAACTCGCCGTGGCGGATTTCCAGGTCAATGCCGTGGATGACCTGCGTCTTGCCGTCGTAGCTCTTGGTGACGCCTTGAAGGTCAACGCCGGCCATGTCAGTGACGCCCGGCCGCCCGAAGGCACTGACGCGCCCCTCGGGGGCCGCGAACGAAGTGAGCTTGGGGTCGTGTCATCTCAGTAGCCTTGGGGCTTCACGGGGGCGGCTTGCGGTTCGCCCGGCTTGTCGATGGCCCGCAGCGCCTGCGCAGCGGCCTGCGCAGAGCGCATCAGCAAGCCCAGGTCAGATGCCACCGCGACAAAGTCGTAACCCATGGCGCGGTATTGAGCCACCACTTCGGGCGCGCCACCCACGGTGCCGATCGCCATGCCCAAAGCCTGCGCGCGTTTGCCGGCACTTTCCATCAAGGCCATCACCTCGGGGTGAGTGAGGTTGCCGACATGGCCCATCGACCCCGACAGGTCACCCGGCCCGACAAACAGCGCTCCCACACCCGGCACCGCGGCAATCTCTTCCAGGCGGGCGATGGCCTCGGGCGTTTCCATCTGCAGCACCGCGCAGACGTTGGCATTGGCCTGCTTGAAAAAGTTGGGCGTGGTGCCAAAGCGCGACGCGCGGCTCATGCCCGCCATGCCGCGCACCCCTTCGGGCGCATAGCGCGTGGCGGCCACGGCCTGACGCGCCTCGTCGGCGTTTTGTATGAAGGGAAACAGCAGCGAATGCGCACCGGCGTCGAGCACGCGCTTGACGTTGACGGTGTCGTTCCAGGGCACCCGCACCAGCGGCGCCATGCGCGTGTTGCCCACCGCTTGCAGCATGTGCACCAGGTCCATCAGGTCCACCGGCGTGTGCTCCATGTCGATCACGCCCCAGTCGAAACCGGCGGTGCCGATGGCCTCGGCCACGATGGGGCTGGCCGACATCACCCAGGTGCCGATGGGCACACGCTGAGCACGGTCGGCCAGCAGTTGTTGAAAGGGGTTCATCGCGTTGCTTTCAGGTGGACGGGCTCGGATCGGTTTTCGGTCGGTCTTTGATCAGTTTGCGATCGGACTCAGTAAATGACCGGCTCGGGCGTTGGCGGGCCGCTTTGCAAGAAGTCCAGGTCGCAGCCCTCATGGGCCTGGGTCACATGGCGTTGATAAAGCTGGGTCCAGCCGCGGCCAAACGGTTGCACCGGTGCCGTCCAGGCCGCGCGGCGGCGTGCAAGCTCATCATCAGCCACGTCCATGCGGATGCTGCGCGCTGGCACGTCCAGCTCGATCCAGTCGCCCGTTTGCACCAAGGCCAGCGGACCACCCACGGCGGCTTCGGGGCTGGCGTGCAGGATGCAGCTGCCATAGTGCGTGCCGCTCATGCGCGCGTCCGACAGGCGCACCATGTCGCGCACGCCGCGCTGCAGCAGTTTCTTGGGGATGGGCAGGCCGCCCCATTCGGGCATGCCCGGCGCACCCACCGGGCCGGCATAACGAAGAATCAGCACGGTGTCTTCGTCCACGTCCAGGTCCAGGTCGGCCATCGCGGCCTGCATCTGCGGCTGGCTGTCGAACACCAGCGCACGGCCGCGGTGTTGCAGCAAGCGCGGTGTGGCCGCGCTGGGTTTGATGACGGCGCCGTGGGGCGCCAGGTTGCCGGTCAACACGGCCAGCGCGCTGGCGCTGACCGGGTTGTTCAAGGGCCGGATGACGTCGTCGTCGATGACGTCCTGGCCCGTGATGTGTTCACCGACGGTGCGGCCGGTCACGGTCAGCTCGCTTAAGTGCAGTTCACCACGCAGCCGGTTCATCAAGGCCGGCAAACCACCGGCGTAGTAAAAATCTTCCATCAGCCGGTCGCCGCTGGGGAAGAGGTTGGCGAGCACCGGCACGCGCCGCGCCACCGCGTCCAGATCGGCCAGCGTCAGTTCAACCCCCCCACGCCGCGCCATCGCAATGATGTGCACACAGGCGTTGGTGCTGCCGCCCAGCGCCATCTGCACCACCGCGGCGTTCATGAAGGCACCGCGAGTCAGGATGCGTTGCGGCCGCAGGTCTTCAGCGATCATGCCCACGATGCGCTCGCCGCAGTCGGCCGCCATGCGCGGGTGCGCGGCGTCCATGGCCGGGATGCTGGTGCTGCCGGGCAGTGCCATGCCCAGCGCCTCGGCGATGGCGGTCATGGTGCTGGCGGTGCCCATGGTGTTGCAGGTGCCGGGGCTGCGGGTCATGCGGGCTTCCAGATTCACCCAGTCGGCGTCGGCGATCTTGCCGGCCTGGTAGTCGTCCCAGAACATGCGCGTGTGGGTGCCGGCACCCACCGTCTTGCCCTGGTGGCGGTCGTTCAGCATCGGCCCGGCGGAACAAAAAATGGCCGGGATGCCCATGCTGATGGCGCCCATCAGCAGGCCCGGCGTGGTCTTGTCGCAACCGCCCAGCAGCACCGCGCCGTCGATCGGCAGGCTGCGCAGCAGTTCTTCCACCTCCATCGCCAGGAAGTTGCGGTAAAGCATGGTGGTGGGCTTGACCATCACCTCGCCCAGGCTCATGGCGGGCAGCTCAAACGGCATGCCACCGGCCAGCAGCACGCCGCGCTTGACGGCCTCGGCCCGCTCACGCAGGTGGGCGTGGCACGGCGACAGGTCGCTCCAGGTGTTGACGATGGCCACGATGGGCCGGCCGACCACGTCTTCGCGGCGCAAGCCCATCTGCTGCATGCGCTGGCGGTGCGCAAAACCGCGCATGTCGTTGGCGGCAAACCAGCGGCTGCTGCGAAGGGGCGCGGGGGGACTCGTCATGCTCTGGGAGGGGTCTCTGTTACCGCTAACATTAGGGGCGCGCAGGCCGTGAGTCTATTGAGACTAACCCGGTGGCCCGGCCACGTTAGGCTTCAGCCCCACGGGCAATGCGCCCAGCAACAGGCTCAAGAACACGCCCAAGATGTCGCCGAAGACCACGCCCAAGACCGCGCAACACCCAGGTCCCGCTCGCCAGGCCCGTCGTGGCCATGGCCGGGTGACCTTGCAGGACGTGGCTGCGGCGGCCGGTGTCACGTCCATCACCGTGTCGCGTTTCCTGCGCGAGCCCGGCGTGGTGGCACCCGACACCGCCGAGCGCATTGGCACGGCGTTGGCGCAAACTGGCTATGTGCCCAACAAGCAGGCCGGCCTGCTGGCCAGCGGCGTCAGCAACATCGTGGCCGCGCTGTTGCCCAACCTGGCCAACTCGATCTTTGCCGAAACCGCCCAGGGCCTGAGCGACGGCTTGCAGGCTGCGGGTTTTGAGCTGCTCATTGCCAGCACCGGGTATTCGCTGGAACGCGAAGAGCACCAGCTGCGCACGCTGATGGGCTGGCACCCAGCCGCCGTGGTGGTCACCGGCCGACGCCATTCGCCGGGTGCATTGAAACTGTTGGCCAACGCCAAAGCCGCCGGCACGCCGGTGATCGAGATCTGGGACCACCACCCACCCGAGCCCGGCGCCCGGCGCACCAGCTTCACCCAAATCGGCTTCAACCACGACCACGTGGGCCGCGCGATGGCCCAGCACCTGCTGGCCGCCGGACACCAGCGCCTGGCCTATGTGGACAGCGGCGTGGCCGAGGACTACCGCGCCCACGAACGCGGCCTGGCCTTCGCCAGCGCCGCCCGCGCTGCCGGCGCCCAAGTCACGGTGCTGGTAGCCCCGGCCGGTGACGCCTTTGACGCCGGTCGCCAGGTGCTGGGCGACCTGATGCGTGCCGGGCCGCCCACCATCACCGCCGCCGCGTTTGCCAACGACCACCTGGCCAGTGGCGCTCTGCTGGAAGCGGCGCGCCGCCAGGTGCGCGTGCCCGAACGCATGGCCTTGCTGGGCTTTGGCGACTTCTCCCTTGCGCGGCAATTGAGCCCGGGCCTGAGCAGCGTGCAGCTGCCACGCCACGCCATTGGCGCTGAAACCGCCAAGTCGCTGCTGGACGCGCTGCGCCACGCCAAGGCCGCGGTGCCGGTGGCTTTGCCATGGGCTTTGGTGGCACGCGGCAGCACCGGCAGTGGCAGCTGAACCCTGCCCAACGTGAACAAGGACTCAAGATGTCCCAGGTTGCTGCGTGCTTGTTCCAATGGCGCCGCCCCGCCCCCGCAGCCAAAATGAGCCCCACAGCCTGCGGCGCTTGATCGCAGCCGACGGAGCAGATGGTGGCAAAGCCCAAGTGGAAAAAACAGTGGCGGCTGGTGCTGACGTTGACAGCCGGCTGCGTGGCTGCGTCGGCACAGGCACAAAGCACAGAGCCGATCCGCATCGGTCTGATTGCACCGTTGACGGGTGGCTCATCCGACTTCGGCAACAGCGTGCGCCATGGCGCGCAGATGGCGGTGGCCGAGATCAACACCGTGGGCGGCTACCTCGGCAGGCCGTTCGAGCTGGTGGTGCGTGACGACAAAGGCAACCCGGACGCCGGCCGCGCAGCAGCCGAAGACCTGGTGCTGAAGGAAAAGGTGGCCTACACCATCGGCTTTTGCAACACCGGCGTGGCGATGAAGGCACTGGACGTTTTCGAAAGCGCCAAACACCTGCTGATGGTGCCTTGCTCCACCGGCACGGCCATCACCCGCAAGACCCCCCCGGCGCAGAGCGTCGTCTTTCGCCTGGCACCGCCCGACCGGGTGCAGGCCCCCTTCCTGGTGCAAGAAGTGGTGGACCGCCGCAAGCTCACCAAAGTGGCCCTGTTCGCGGACCGAACCGGCTATGGCGAAGGGGGCTTGAAGGACCTGACCGAAGAACTGGCCAAGCGAGGTCTCAAACCCGTGCATGTGGCGCGCTTTGACCTGGGCGTGCAGTCGTTGGTGGAAGAACTGCAAGCTGCCCGGGCAGCGGGCGCCGACGCCATCATCAACTACACCGTGGGGCCAGAGCAGGCCGCAACGCTGAAAAGCCGCGCTGCGATGAATTGGCGGGTGCCTTACTTCGCGCCATGGACACTGAGTTTTTCCAGCGTGCTCAAGGCCGCCGGCCCGGCCGCTCTCGAGGGCACGATGATGACGCAAAGCATCATCCAGGACAGCGCCAATGAGCGGCGCTCGTCTTTCATCGCCCGCTACGCCATGCACTCGAAAGAGCGGCCCATTGGCAGCCTGATGGCCGCTGCGCAAAGCTACGACGCGGTGCATCTGATGCTGCGCGCCCTGTTCCAGAGCAAAGGTGACACGTCCGGGCCGACCTTGAAAGCCACACTGGAGAACCTGGACGGAATCTACCGCGGCGTCGTCACGACCTTTGACAAGCCCTTCTCCAAGGAAGACCACGACGCGTTTTCGTCCCGCATGATCTGGCTGGGCGAATGGCGCTCGGGCAGCATCGTCTACCACTACCCGGGTGATGCCAGGCTGTCGTCGGTGATGCGGCGCAAGAACGAGAACTGAAGCCTGTGGCCGGGGCGGCTCCGAGCCCTGCCCACAGCACGCCAGAGAATCGTGGTGCAAGTTCACAAAACTCTGCGTTCCACTGCATGGGAAATTGCAGTCGGACGAGGCGGCTTGCGGCGCTTTGCAGTCGCTCAGCTCTTGGAGCTGAACTCACCCATCCGACCTGCCGCGATCAAGCGCGCCACGGTCTGTGGCGAGACGAGACCAACGGGTACCGGGCTCCGCTCATGTCCCCCGGGACCGGCTTCGCCGGTCCCTCCTCCTAATACTTCGCTGCGCCCGGTACCCATTGCCCTCGTC
>JANMHH010000393.1:0-9408 GCA_031375065.1 Rubrivivax sp.
CGAGAAGCGCAGGGCGCCCGGGCTGCGCGCGCAGCGCGCTTCGTCAACTGACTTGGGAGGGAGTGTTTGAGTGGCACGAACGAAGTGAGTGCAACGAGTTGCCCGACCAGCCCGGGTGAACGAGCATCTCGGGCAGTCGCCGCGCAGCGGCGACCGACGCAGTGGCGCGCCCCGGCACACCCGGATAGCCCTTTGCCGCGCAAACGCAGGCCTGCCGACGAACGACCGCAAAGCGCCGCAAGCCGACGTTGCCTAACAACCAGGGTTGCGGCAAAAGAATGCAAACCCGCATGAGCCCAGAAGCTCGGCAACGCGAAGGCGGCCGATGCATGATGAACGGCGAGTTCAGTTCAAGCGTCCGCAGAGGCCAGGACCATGGACAGGCCCGGCCCGACAGCACCGGAGGTCAACCGGGCTCGAAGCTCACCTCGGCCGCCACGGCCTGCACACCCTGCGGGCTGAAGCACCGATCTGGGCAGTCGCGCCAGACACCATCACGCTGCACCCGCAGCCGGGTGACCGGGCCGCGCTGATAGGTATAGGGCACACGGGCAAAGGTGAAGGCCAGTTCGCCGCCAGTGGGCAGTTCGGCTTCGTCCAGCAAAACGGGATTGAAGTGCACCTGGCCCGCGTTCACGCGAAGGCCCAGTTCACCCCAGCGGGTCAGAACCTCTTCTTTCACCTGGCCGGTCATGCCGGGCTGCTGCGCACCACCTTCGGCGGGCGTGTGGCTGTAGGGGTCGGCCGGAAACGCGCCATAGGCGGCCACGCTCTTGTGGTAGCCCAGGCCGTCGCGCACGCGGCGGTAGTGGGCCTGCAGCGCCGGCAGTTCGGGCGCGCCACTGTCGGCGGCTTCAAAGGTGCGCTCTTGCACCGCCAGCAGCAGCTTGGCCACCATGTGCCAGTAGATGCAGCCCAGGCCCTCGTAGCCAAACATGGTGCCCGAGCGCCCGGTGAATTCATGGTGGCGCAGCACCCGCTCGTAAGCCACCGCCAGCGGCGTCAGCGCGCTGCCCAGGTCGGCACCGGCGGCTTCCAGGTCGGCCCGGTTGGCCAGCGCCGGGGCAAAGCGCACCACACCGTCGCTTTGCCGTTGCAGCAGGTCGGTCCGCCCGGCGGCCAGCAGGCTTTGCACCAGGGGCAGTGCCAGCGCGGCATAGTCCAGGCGGTTGCGTTCCAGAAAACCTGGCAGGCGGCGGTCTGGGTAGAGCAGGAAAGACTGGCGATCGGCCGTGAACAGCGCGCTGCTGAACAAGGCGTCGAGCAAGCGCACCGATTCGGCCAGGGACAGCAAACCACATGACAGCAGCGCCACCTGGCCCTCGAGCATCGGATAGAGCTCGCTGACCTCGGCCCGACCTTCACTCAGGTCGACCAACTGGTAGCTTTGATACAGGCCATCGGCACGCAGACAGCGGCGCAGCGTGGCGTCCAGCAGCGGCAACAAAGCCGCAGCCAGCTGCGGCAGCAGACCCGTCGGTGCACGCGCAGCCTCTCGGCCAGCAGCGCCGCGGTAAGCGGCCGCGCGCCAGCTGTCCAGCAGCCCACCGGCGCCATCCAGGAACGTGCGCCGGCCTTGGGCATCGTCCACCACCGACAGCGGCGTGGCCTGCACCAAGCTGGTTAGGCCCTGCAGCGCCTGCAAGGTGGCTGCGCTCAGATCGAAGGGCTTGTCGGCACCCGGCAACTGCTGCACAAAACACAGGAAGCGGCGAAGGTAGGCCAAGGTCACCACCGACAGGCCGTTGCCCACCAGCGCGTTGTTGGCGTCGTTCCATTCGGGGCGTTGGGTGTGCAGCCACAGGCCGCCGCCTGGCACCAGGCTGCCGGCCTTGGCCAGCACGATGGTGGCCAGCTTTTCAGCCAGCGTGGCCAGCACAGGCTGGCCGTCATCGTTGCAGACCAGCAGGCCGTCGCTGCCCAGGCGGCGCGCCCGCTCGTGGGCACGCTGGTGGGCGGCTTCGTCAAAGTCCAACGTGGACTTGGGGTGCGCCACCTGTTCGGCGTGGGGGCGCAGTCGGTAAGGCACGTCGGCAAAACTGAACAGCGCCCGGTTCCACAGTGAGGGCAGCAGCGCCGGCTGATGGGCCTGTGCGGCCTCGAGCAGGCGCAGCAGGTAGACCACCTGGTGGTCGCCCCAATAGCCGATGTGACTCCAGGGGTCGTCGTGCTCCACCACTTCCCAGTCGATGCCATCGCGCCCGATGCGGTAGGGGTTGTAGCCGTCGGCGGTCATCGCGCCCAGAAAGGCCGTCACCATGGAGCCCACAAAGGCGGGCTCGCTGGGCACCAGGGCTTCCCAGTTCTGGAAGATGTCACGCCAATTACCTTGGTAGTTGACGACCCGCTGGCCTGCGGCGTCGCGCACGCGGATGGAAAACTGGTTCCAGGGCCGGCTGGGGTCGCCGTGGCGGCGGCTGAAGGTCAGCGGCAGGTACTCCAGCAGCAGGCGTTCGGCCTGCGCACCCAGCGCGGAGCGCGCGGCTTGCAGCGCCCATTCCCGCTCCACGGTGGCTGGCCAGGCACTGGCCAGCGTGGCCAGCGCCGCGCCCAGGGCCACGTTGCGTTGGCGCACAAAGGCCAGCAGGTCGTCGCGCTGCAGCCGCGTGCCATCCACGAACACACCGCCGCGCATGATGTTGAACAGCACGTTGGCGCGGTGGTGAGCAGCCGCCATGGCGTCGCCCGAGCGCTGGAGTCCGTCGGCCCGCGCCAGCAGTTCGTCCACGCCCGCGGTGTTGCGTTCGCGCGCGGCCGCGATCTCTTGCGCCGTGCCGGCGCCGGCCAACAAGCGCTGGGCCAGCTCGAAACAGGCGACCTGCGACCGAGGCCCGTCGATCACGATGTGCCATTGGCAGCCGGCCTCGGACAAGGGGGCGTCGAAGGCCACCAGGAAGGCGCTGCGCCGGCCGCGTGTGAGGGGCTCAGGCTGTACCGTTTCGCCCCGGCAAAAGGCGGCCACCTGGTGTGCCGACAGCAAGGTGCAGGTGTCGGCGGGCAGCCCGGCATGCCAGGCCGTGAGCGCCTGGAAAGACTCCTTGGGTTCGGCACGGTCCCAGATCTGGGCGTACAGCGTGAACAGGCCCAAGCGGCCGCCCACTGCGGACTCGTTCCACTTGTAGGCGTCGGCCAGGCTGCTGAGCATGGCCGACGTCTTGACGCCCACGCCCGGCGGCAACAGGTTGAGCACACCGTCGAGCACCTGCACCGTGCGCAGGTCTGCGTTGGCCGAGGGCAAGACGCTCAGGCTGGTCGAGCGCACCAAGCCCAAATCAGCCGACGTGAACCACTCGTACTCAAAACGCAGGCCAGCGCTGGGGTGATCTTGCCGAAAGCGGATGCGTGTTCCCGAGAGGTTTTTCCACACCGACATGGGGGCCGCCGGGCCATGCAAGCGCGGCGCAAAGGGCTCCCATATTTCCAACCCCTTCACACCGGCAAAGCGGATCCAGGTGCGCGGGCCGGTGTGCTGCCAGCGCAGGTGGATCTTGTCCACCGTTTCATAGGGCAGGAAGGCGCCTTCGGCGTTGCCCCGGCCAGCGCTGAGCGAACCTGCCGTGGAGACAAAAGCCCAGAGGTCGCTGTCGCCCGCCAGTGTCATGAAAAAAGGCGGCAACGCATCGGCGTTGGCAATGCGGTACCAGGTCTCGTTGCCCTCATCGACAAAGCCGCCATGGGCGAGGCCGTTCGCCGAAGGCATGTCGGCGTCAGGGCTGGAGCCCGCCAGAACCGGCAGTTTTAGTTGCGGCATGAAATCGCTTTCAGAGATGGCCGAATCATAGCCAAACCGCGCCGGTCCGTCGCCTCCGATGGAGTCAGCGCGGCAAAGGCAGCAACGAGGCTGCCCGTGCGCGCGCTTCCTTGACGTACCGCATGATGTTGATGAAGGTGTCGGTCCAGTAGATGTTGCGGTGGGTCGCCAGGTGGTTCAACAGTTCTTCATGGGCTTGTTGCGACACGCTGAGGTCATCGCCGCCAATGCCGTGGAAGGTGATGTTCACCATCGTGCCCGCGCGGGCCGCCTGTTGCACCCACTCGATGAGCTGGGCGCCAGTGGCGTTGACCGGCGCCACGACGGCCACCGCGTTCGGGTTGAGTGCGGCCATGTCGGCCACCACCCCGCCCAGACCTGCCTTGATGGCGACAAAGTCCGGCTGGATGAGGCCCAGATACTCGGCGCCGCCCGCGCGCAGGTCACCGCAAGGCGTGGTGAAGGTGCGCTCGCGCTGGCCGTCGATGTCTTGCAGCAGGGTGTTGCCGACGCGGATCTGCGCCACCAGTTGTGTCGCGCTGACCTGGTCCAGGTCATTGCCTGGCGTGACCCAGCTGCGGTCGGGGGCTGAGCGCGAACACTGGTGGAACAAGGTGTGGTTGCCCAGTTCATGCACTCGCGCTGCAGCCGCACGCCAGTCGGCCATGCGGCGTTTGACCAAGTCGCTGCCCAGCGTCAGATAGAAACTGGCCTTGACGCCGGCCTTGTCCAGTGCCGCTATGGCCGTGTCGAGTTGGCTGTCCAGTGCGTCGTCATAGGCCTTGCACGTCCGCCGCTGACTTCATGGTCTGCTCGCCGCTTGGGCTGGTGGCTTGATGGTTTGGTAGACCCGCACATGGTCGATCTCCATGCGCAGGGGGAACGCCGCGTCGTCCACCGGCCCGCCCAGGTCGCCGCCGACAGCGATGTTGAGGATCAGGAACTGCGGCGCATCAAAGGGCCACTGGTCCTTGCCGGCACCGGCGTTGGGGTAGACGAAGTGCACCCGCCCGTCGACGCCGAAGCGCAGTTCCGTCCCCGTCCAATGCATCTGGTAGTCGTGAAAGGCCGTGCAGGCGTCAGCCAGCTGCGTGGCACCGCCCTTGCCTGTGCCATGGGCCGCGGCGGTGTGCACGGTGCTGAAGACAAGGCCGGGCTCGCGGCCCACGAATTCCAGGATGTCGAGCTCGCCGCCCTGGGGCCAGTCGAGCGCACTGTTGAGCATCCAGATCGCCGGCCAGCTGCCCTCGCCGCAGGCCAGCTTGGCCCGGATCTCGAAGAAGCCGTAGGTCCACTCGGCGCGGCCCCGGGTCAACAGGCGCGACGAGGTGTAGCGCTGGCGGCCCCAGTCTGCCGCCTGCGACATCGACTCCTTGCGCGCCTGGATGACCAGCCGGCCACCGCGCACTTCGGCGTTTTCAGCGCGCGCCGGGCTGTAGTACTGCAGTTCGCGGTTGTGCCAGCCGGCCTTGTTCATGCCCGTGTCATAAGCCCAGCGGGTGGGGTCGGGCAGGCCGTCGCTGGAGAACTCGTCCGACCAGACCAAGGCGTAGCCGGCTGGCACCACCAGCGCCGCTTTGATGCCGGGGGGCACCAGTGGGGACAGAACCGGGGCCACGACAGGGGCCACCACAGGGGCCACCGCAGCGGCCACCACCGGAGGTTGGTCGGGCGGCACGGCCACACAGGCCACCAGCAGCAGTGCCATCAGACCGACCAGGGTGTGGTTCATGAATCGTCCAAATTGCAGATGCACAAGCTGGCCCGCTCAGCGCTGCGCTCGACGCTCAAGCAGGCGCTGTGCCCCGGCCAAGGCGCTGCCGATGTCCTTGCCGCGGTTGAGCACCGCATCGAGCTCGGTGGCCACCACCTCACTGGCAAAACCGTCCTGCTTGTGCACCGGCGTGGCACCGATGCGGCGCGCCGCCGTGCGCCACAGCTGGCGCGCGGGCTGGCCACCCAGAAAGGGCAGCGGCTCGTCAAAAAACGGGTCGTCGTGGGTTTCCAGCAAAGACGGAAAGGCGTCGTAGGACTTGAAGGCCTGCAATTGGCGCGCGGGGTCCAGCGTCAACAGTTGGATGAACTCCCAGGCCAGCGCCTTGCGACCGGGATCAGACAGGCGCGGCATGGCGTAAAACGCACCGCCATAGGCCACATGTGCCTGGGCCGGGAGCTGCGTGGCACGCCACAGCCCGCGGGTCTGCGGCGCCACCCAGTTACTCAGCGCACCCACCAGCCAGGCGCCCGACAGTTCGGTGGCCAGGGTGCCGCGTTTGAAGCCCTCGACCCACTCGTTGGACCACGGGCTGACACGGGCATCCAGCTTTTGTTGCCGGGCCTGGCGCGCCACCTCAAAGGCGCGCACAAACCGACTCGACGTGACCAGCACGCGCGAGTTCTGGTCGAAGAAAAGCCCTTCGCCTGGCTGCAGACCGGTGCGGATGATGATGTTGTTGATCTGCCCCACGTCCGCGATCAGGTAGGCCCCGGTGGCGGCCTTGATGCGGGCGCCGGCTTGCAGGTAGCTGTCCCACGACGCGGTCAGCGCTTCTGCGGCCACCCCGGCGCGGTCCAGGATGTCGGTGCGGTACAGCAGCGTGCCCGGCGCGATGTCGGCCGGCATAGCCACCACACCGCCGCTGCGCGTCCGGGCTTGGTCGTAGGCGTAGGGCACCAGGCGCGGGCGCAGGCGGTCGATGCGATAGGGCTCGGCCGTCAGGTCTTGCAGGCCCTGGCCGCGTGCAAAGCGGGCCACGTAGTCGGCGGCCACCGCGGTCACGTCCGGCAGCAGACCCGAGGTGGACAAGGCGGTTGTCAAAGCCGTGTGGTGATCACCGTACTCGCGGACAAGGATGTTCACATCCACATCCGGGTGGCGTTGCTTCCAAAACGGGATCACCGCCTTGACGCCAATGTCCAGGCCAGGCCAGGTGTGGACGGTGAGCACGGTTTTACGGCTTGCACGCGCGGGCCAGGCAGCCAGCGCGCCGCAAGCCAGCACGGCCCGACGGGTCGGCTCGCCGGGTGGTCGGTTCATGGGCCAGCCGCTTTCATGCCGAGGCGCGCCAAACGGCCCGCCTGCACACGGCCGCCCAGGCACGGCCGCGAGCAGAAGCCAGCCTGCGGCAGCACACGCTCCGGGCGGCGCGCATCAGGCCACAGGCGCACGTTGAAGAGCGCCACGGTATGTAGCGGGCAGGCAGCAACCCGTGCCCGGTTGCACAGGGTTCTGCGCCCTGCTGTTTTTGAGGCACGGCGTGGACCGGCTTTCATGGATGCGTATGAAATCGCTTTCACAATAGCACTTCAAGTCCACCATCGCGACAGGGGGTTCCCGAATCAACCCCGTGCCGTTGCCAAAAAGCCACCTCAGCCGGTGCGAGAGTCGCGCGCCGCGCCCAGGCGCGACCGGCCTCCGGCGTGTGCTTGCCACCCACAGCGAAGGCACTCTCTGGGCTTGGGCTGCCACACCGCCAGGGCGAGCGCCGCTTGCAGGGGCGGCTGCCCCGTCAGGTCAGAGCCAGCCGCTGCAACAGGGCCTGCTGGGCGCACTGCACGGGGGCGCTCGCCCTTGGCGCTCGACCCGAGTACCCGGTGCGACACTGAGGCATGGAACATCGAACACATCCGCCGTGCCCGGCGCCAAGCAACAAGCGCTGGGTGGGACACCGCCCGCCATCGGCCTTGGGGCGTGTCCATCGTCAGTGCAGTCCACCGCGCCTGCGGGTCGGGTGGCCATGAAGTCACGTGCGTCGGTGGTGGCCGCGCTGGGGTCGGCCCAGACGCTGGCCTGGGCCTCGTCGTTTTACCTGCCCGCGCTGCTGGCCGCGCCGATCTCGAAAGAGCTGGGTTTGGCCAGCTCCAGCATCTTTGCGCTGTTGTCGATGTCCTTGATCCTGGCGGCCTTACTCAGCCCCTGGGCCGGGCGGTTGATCGACCGGCGCGGCGGCCGCCCGGTGTTGCTGGCCTCCAGTGGCTTGTTTGCGCTGGCGCTGGTGATCCTGGCCGTGGCGCAAAACCTGCTGGGCCTGACGCTGGCCTGGCTGCTGATGGGTCTGGCCATGGCTTGCGGCTTGTACGACGCCGCCTTTGCGGCGCTGGTGCGCATCTTTGGCACCGATGCGCGCCGCTCCATCACCGGCATCACGCTGATCGCCGGTTTTGCCAGCAGCGTCGGCTGGCCCTTGACCGCCGCGATGGAAGCCGCCTGGGGCTGGCGCGGTGCCTGTGCGGGCTGGGCGCTGCTGCACCTGGTGCTGGGCCTGCCGCTCAACCTGTGGTTGCCGCGCATGGCCTTACCCTCTGTGGCCGCGCCGTCAGATGCAAACCCAGTCACCACCCACGCAGCCAGGCCGGACCCCCAGGCCAGCGCGGCCGTTGCCATGCCGCCCACCCAGCCAGCCCACGCAGGCCCGCAGCGCCGCGCGCTGATCTTGCTGACCTTGATCTTCACCTTCATGGGCTGCGTCAGCACGGCCATCGCCACCCACCTGCCTGCGCTGCTGCAGGCCAGCGGTGCCACCCTGGCCGGCGCCGTGGCCATGGCTTCGCTGGCCGGGCCAGCGCAGGTGGCGTCCAGGTTGTTCGAGTTGGGCGTGCTGAGTCGTTTTTCACCGTTGCTGACCGCCCGCTTGGCGACCCTGGGCCACCCTCTGGGGGCGGCTTGTGTGCTGGCAGCCGGCAGCACAGCGGCGCTGCCCTTCGTGGTTTTGCATGGGCTGGGCAACGGCCTGTTGACCATTGTTCGTGGCACCTTGCCGCTGGCGCTGTTTGGCGCGCAGGGCTATGGCGCGCGCCAGGGCTGGATCGCCATGCCGGGCCGGTTGGTGGGGGCTCTGTCGCCTTGGGCGATGGGCTTGGTGCTCGAGCGCTGGGGCGCTGCCACGCTGTGGCTGACCGCCGCTTTGGGTCTGGCGTCCTTGGCCCTGCTGCTGCTGCTGCAGTTGCCGGCACCCGCGTCGCCTGAAAAGACGTGAACATTGCCGATCACGGTGCGGCGCTGACGCGGCCGCGGGCACCGTGAAGAATCAGAATCGGCGCTGAACATGCAAACGTTGCACCTGGACTCCTTGGCCAGCCACATCGTGGCGTGGCACAACCGCCACCCACTGGCCCGCCGCATCGGCATCCAGCACGTGCAGTCCATGGGCTATGTGGTGCTGCCTTTTCAGGCCGCCGCCAGCACCACGGTCAGCACTGCGGTCACCACTACGGTCACCACTGCGGCCGGCACCTCGGCGGAACTCGACATCACGATCGACTTGCCCATCGAGCTGGCAGCAGAACCCCAGCCCGAGCCTGCCGACGGTGGCACGCTGCGCGAGCGGGCGATGGCGCGCGCCCAGCAGTCGGCATCGCCTGCCACAGCACCTGGCCCTGCGTCGTCCATCACGCAGCCGACCGCGTCGCACGCTGCTACCCACAGCACACAGCCCGCGCCAATAGCAGCACGTTCAGCGGCACCAGCTGGCCTGCTCAAGCCCGCTTTCAGCGAAGACTTCATTCAGCCGCTGCGCCCGGCCGCGGTGGCGGCCTTTGCCCTGCAGCACGGGGCCGACGAAGCCATGCCTGGCAAGGACAACCCGGTGCGCATGGTCCAGCCCGACGGCGGCCTGACCTGGCCGTTGCTGCAGCGCCGTTGGTTGCTGACCGGCCAG
>JANMHH010000403.1:0-24723 GCA_031375065.1 Rubrivivax sp.
GTTTGTCGACCTGGTGCCGGCGGCGCGCGCAGAGTTTCGCGGTGTGGCTGGCATCAAGCTCACGCCGCGCCACTACGCCTACCTGAAGATCAGCGAAGGCTGCAACCACCGCTGCACCTTCTGCATCATCCCCAGCATGCGCGGCGACCTGGTGTCGCGGCCGATCGGCGACGTCCTGGGCGACGCCCGCGCCTTGTTCGAGAGCGGCGTGAAAGAACTGCTGGTCATCAGCCAGGACACCAGCGCCTATGGCGTGGACATCAAGTACCGCATGGGCTTCTTTGACGGGCAGCCGGTCAAGACGCGCATGCTCGACTTGTGCGAACGGTTGGCCGCGCTGGCCGAACCTTTTGGTGCCTGGGTCAGGCTGCACTACGTCTACCCTTATCCGCACGTCGACGACGTGTTGCCGCTGATGGCGCAGGGGCGCGTGCTGCCCTACCTGGACGTGCCCTTCCAGCATGCCCACCCCGACGTGCTCAAGCGCATGAAGCGCCCGGCCAGTGGCGAGCGCAACCTGGAGCGACTGGCCAAGTGGCGCGAGATCTGCCCTGAGATCGTGGTGCGCTCGACCTTCATCGCCGGTTTCCCGGGCGAAACCGAAGCCGAGTTTGAGACGCTGCTGGACTTTGTGCGCGAAGCCCAGATCGACCGCGCGGGCTGTTTTGCCTATTCGCCGGTGGAAGGTGCCGCTGCCAACCACATCCCAGGCATGCTGCCGCAAGCGGTGCGCGAAGAGCGCCGGGCGCGCTTCATGGCCGTGGCCGAGGCGGTGTCCATCGCCAAGCTGCAGCGCCGCGTAGGTGCCACCATGCAGGTGCTGATCGACCACGCGCCGGCGTTGGGGCGCAAAGGCGGCGTCGGGCGCAGTTATGCCGACGCACCGGAGATCGACGGCACGGTGCGCCTGCTGCCGCCCGAAAAGGCCAGCAAGACCTTGAAGGTGGGTGACTTCACCCGCGCCCGCATCGTGGCCGCCGACGGCCATGACCTGGTGGCCCAGCCGATCTGACCCGGCGCGGACCCGGATCAAACCGCCCAAGCTTTCAGCGTTCGTTGCCGAGCGCCATGGACATGACACCCGAACTCATCACCGACCTGATCCACCACCGCTACACGCCGCCGGCCGGCTTTGATTCACCGGCACCGGGCGTGTTCAAGGCCAGCACCGTGATCTTCGCCAACACCGCCGCGCTGCGCGCGCGCGACTGGCGGCGGCGCGATGGCTACACCTATGGTTTGCACGGCACGCCCACCACCTTCTTGCTGGAGGAGCGTATTGCCTCGCTCGAAGGCGGTCTTCAATGTGTGTTGGTGCCCAGCGGCTTGGCGGCCGTGGCGCTGGTGGACATGGCCCTGCTCAGCCCGGGAGACGAGGTGCTGCTGCCGTCCAACGTGTACGGCCCGAGCCGTGAGCTGGCCCGCCAGGAGTTGACGCGCTGGGGCATCACGCATCGGCTTTACAACCCGATGGACGCCGCCGCGCTGCGCGCGATGATCGGCCCGCAGACCCGGCTGATCTGGCTGGAAGCCGCCGGCTCGGTGACGATGGAGTTTCCCGACCTGACTGCGCTGGTGCAGGTGGCCCGCGAAAAGGGCGTCACCACCGCGTTGGACAACACCTGGGGCGCAGGCATCGCGCTGCGCGGCTTTGAGCACGGCATCGACATCGTGATGCAGGCCTTGACCAAGTACCCCAGCGGCGGCGGCGACGTGCTGATGGGCTCGGTGACCACGCGCGACCCGGCGCTGCACGAGCGCATCAAGCTCACCCACATGCGTCTGGGGCTGGGCGTGGCAGCCAACGACGCTGAACTGGTGCTGCGCGGCTTGCCCACCATGGCGGTGCGCTATGCGGCGCAAGACGCGGCAGGGCGGGCGCTGGCCACCTACCTGGCGACCCGGTCCGAGGTCAGCCAGGTGCTGCACCCGGCCATGCCAGGCGCGCCGGGGCATGCGCATTGGAAAGCCCACTGCACGCAGGCTGCGGGGCTGTTTTCGGTGATGTTCGATCCGCGTTTCAGCGTGGCGCAGGTTCACGCCTTTGTCGATGCGCTGCGCCTGTTCAAAATCGGCTACTCGTGGGCCGGGCCGATCAGCCTGGTGGTGCCTTACGAACTGGGTGCCATGCGCGATGCAGGTCACGGCCTGCCGGGGCACCTGGTGCGGTTCTCGATGGGCCTGGAGGCGGTGTCAGACCTTCAGGCCGACCTGGAGCAGGCCTTGGCCGTGACCTTGCAAGGGCGGCTCTGAGGCCCACGCTGGCTGGGCGGTCAGCCCTCAGCGCCAGTTGCTCAGGCCATGCACTTAGGCTCTGTACTCAAGGCCGGGTGAACAGGTGAACGCCTGAGGCAAAACCGTTGCCGGTGTTGAGCAGCGTCGAAAAGACCAGCCCGTTGGCCGCCGTGCCCACGAAGTTGCCGTTGAACACGCTGGATGTGGGCGTGAAAGCCGCGCAGCCACTGCAGGTGCCAGAGCTGTAGCGCCCGTCAAAGGCGCCGGCCGCGGCCGTCGCGGTGTAGCTGGCGGTGCCGTTCAGGCCGGCAAAGCTTTGGCTGCCGATCTGAAAGCCCAGGTTTTGCAACGTGACGCTGCGGGTGGCGAAGTTGACCGCGATGTTCCCGTTCACACCCTGCAGCAGCCCACCGGTTGGCGTGAAGGTGGCGCTGGCGGTGGTGGGCACGCTGCGGGTGGCGTTGGCAAACACATAGTCCACCTGGCCCAGTGAGGGTGCCGTTTGCAGCTGCCCCGACACCCGCATCGCGGCGCTGGCCCCGGGTGCTGACAGCCAGGAACCCCAGTAGGCGACCGTGCCGTCGGCCAGTGCGACCTGGCCGGCATTGGCGGTGAGCGCGCCGCTGCGGTCGGCCACCACGCCTTCAGCGGCGGTGCGGATCAGGTCCAGCGAGCCTGCGGTGGCGCGAACGTCGGCGCCGCGCCAAACGCTGGGGCTGGTCAGGCTGCGTGGGTTGGCGGTGTTGACGTCGTAACTGAGCGACAACGACACCACCTGGTTGGGCAGGGCGTTGGCGGTGGAACCGGCGGTGTTGCTGGTGTACTCGTTGGCGGCGTTGCGCTGCGCGCTTTCGTTCACCGCCGGCACGGTCACCACGGTCAGGCCGGCTTGCAAGGCGGCCAGCGCCCGTGAAAGGTCCACCACATAGGCCACCTTGCCGCGGTCCACGGCGGCGCCGGCGGCGGCTTGCATCACGGCGCGCAGCTGCAGTGCGGAGGACACGTTGACGTCGGGCATCGACTGCTGTTGTTCGACGGCCAGGCCAAAGCCAGGGTCCAGTTCGGCAGCGCGCCGGAAAGCGTCGCGGGCTTCGGAAAAGCGACCCTGGTCCTTCAGGTCAAGCCCTTGGGAAAAGGCGCGAAAGGCTTCGACGTTGCTGGTCTGGAAGCGTTCGATGCGGGCGCGGACTTCCGGGCTCAGCTGTTCCAAAGAAACACCGGCTGCGCGCAGGATGCCAAAGGTCATGGCCTTTTGCGCCCGGAACACCGCCGACAGGTCACCGCGTTCGGTGACCACGCCCAGGCTGTCGCCACTGCGGCTGTCGATGACCGCGCCTTCCAGCGCAAAGCTTTGGGGGCGACCTTGCGCCAAGGCCGCCAGGCTGCTGCTGAACACGATCAGGCCAGCCAGAGCGATGCGAACCAAACGCGCGTTCATTGCTGCACCTCAAAGTTGCCCACCACCACTTTTTCGGCCCGCATCAGGCGGCCCGACCGCACCGCCGACGCCTTGTCGGCCAACCCGCTGTCGCCCAGCTTGGCTTCGTTGACCAGCAGCTGCACCTTTTCGCGTTCCAACACCTTCAAGCCCGGCACCTTGGACAGGTCGGCAATGATCATCGCGGCCAGCCCTTTGGCCATGGCGCGGTAGTTGGCGTCGCCCTGGTTGACAAAGGCTTGCACGGCAATGCTGCCGGGCTCGGGCGGTGTGCTCACCACCTCGCGTTCGCGGGCCACGGCGGCCACCACCTCCTGCTGCAGCTGGGTGGAAGACAGCAGGGTCAGGGTCTTGGGCACGTCGCGCGCGCTGGCACCTTCGGGGTCTTCGCGAGCGTATTGCTGCAACCAGTCCAGCGCAGCGGCGTTGTCTTGCTGGCGCAGTGCAATCAAACCCCGGTAGTAGGGCACCAAGGTCTCGCCAGGCGCTAGGCGGCGCACGGAATCCAGCGCTTGCACGGCCTCGGCGTCGTTTCCCGCATTGAAGGCCTCAAGCCCGGTCTTGAGCAGGCCGGCAACTTCGGTGCGGCTGCGGGCTGCGGCCGACTGCGTGCCAGAGGCGCTCAAGATGCCGGGTTGCGAGGCCAGGACTTCGGGTCTGCTGGCCGCGTCGACCCAGCGAAAGCTGCGGCTGCGCAAGACGGAGCGGCCACCTTGGTATTCCAGCACCGCTTCGCCTTGCGCAATGCGGCCGTACAGGCCCTTGGGCAGGTCACACGCAGCGGCGCAGTCTTGCAGCTTCAGAAAGCCGTTGGTGCGCACGCTGCGGTTGCCCAGGTCGACTTGCCAGTCGCGGCCGGTGCCGGCGTTCAGGGCCAGGCCACCGCGGGTGAGCGCCAGCCGTCGGGCCTGGGCAGCGGGCAGTTGGACTTCGCTGCTGGCCGACAGCGCGAGCAGCGTGCCGTCGCCCATCAACAGGTGAACGCCGCTGTCGGGGCCGGTGAGCAAGGTGCTGCCCGCCACTGCCTGGCCCAGCGTCACGGGCGTGCCGTTGCTCTTGACGTCACCTTGCAGGCTGACCACTTTGGCTTCCAGGGCCTGGGCCCAGGCGGCGCCGCCTTGCAGCAGGGACAAGCCCAGTGCGACTGCCAAGGCCAGTCGCAGAGGGCGGGGGGGGCGAACGTTGAGCATCTGGTTTCTCCGGGGCTCAGAACTGGTAGCGCAATTTGACCGACAGCGACTTGCGGTTGCTGTCGTAGAGGTCCTGGTTGGAATCGCTCACCGACCAGGAGGCTTCACCTCGGACAGACCACTGGGCGTCCACTGCAAAGTTGGCCACCAGGTCGGCGCTGGCGGCGCGGTCTTTGCGGGTGGCGTTGGGGTCTCCGGCAGGATAGATGGCGTCGGGTGCACCATAGGTCTGGGTGGCACCCGTCAAGCCGGCGGAAACGCGCATCCGCTGCATCGGTGAAATGGATGCGAAGACCCGCACCTGAGGCCCCTGCTTGCTGAAGTCCTTGCGCAGGGCCTGGTTGTCGTCGCGCGTGTAACTGGCGCGCACACCCAAGGTGGGGGAGCCGCCAACGCCAGACAGGTTGTGCGTGAACATCGCGCCCAGGGTGGTCAAGCGGCCGTCGCGGTCGCTGTCGATGGCCGCTGCGTGTTTGAGCTGGCCGTACTGCCCGAAAAACATCAAGGTCTGGTCTTGGGCCAGGCTGAGGTTGGCCTCGGTGGTGATCTGGTTGGTGTTGCGGTAGCGGTTGTTGCCGACCAGCAATTGGCCGGTCGACAACGTGGCCCGCCACAGCGCCGGGCCACTGAGTTGCGAAAACCCGGCATAAACGTTGGCCGAGGTCACGTCATAGGCGGTCTCCTGGGCGTGACCTCGGTGGTCGAAGTCGCCACCGGCAAACACCGACATGCGGCCCGACACCCGCATCAGGTGCTGGCCGCCCAGCGTGACCTGCGCAAAGCTGTCGCGCGCGGCCCGGCTGGCCGTTTCGGGTGAAAAAATCTGCTGACCCAGTTGGTAGGTGTCGCGGTAGGTGCCGCCGTTGACGTTGTTGTCAAAGCCGCCGCCCACCTCGGCATAGAGCCGGGCCGAGGCACGGCGGTCAGAAGACTCTCGGGCCTGCATGGCCTGCAAAAAGCCGTTGATGTTGCTGCGCACGCCAGCGGGTGGGTTGTAGCGCAGGACAAACTCAAACTCCGACCGGGCCCGGGTGTACTCGCCAATCAAGAAATAGCCCCGTGCCAGTTCCAGGCGCGCACGGTCGTTGGCCGGCACGGCGCTCAGGTGGCGCTCCAGCGCCAACAGGCCCTCAGGAATGCGCCCCACGTTGATGGCCGCCACGCCATAGAGAAAGTCGAAGTGCACGTCACCGATCAGCTGTGGGTTGGCCTGGCCGGTTTTGTAGGCCTGTTCGAACTGGCTGCCTTCCACCTGCCGCCGGATGTCGTCCAGCGGCGCTGCCGTCGCGAGCCCTGCGGCCATGGCCAGAACCAGCAGCGACAGCGCCTGCGTGGATGCGCGCGCCAGGCCGGCCCGGCGCGAGGTTGAGCAGAGCCGTCGTTTGAGCGATTGCGTCATCGTGGATGCGGTGCTGTTGGAATGGGTTGGGGTCTTGGGCCGGGGTTCAGCGCGCCGGTGGGGTCTCGCTGGTCCGCATCAGTTTGAGCAGCTGCGGGTCCATCGAGATCAGCGGCATCTTCAGCAACAAGGGCACGCTGACCTGTTGGCCATCGGCGGCCAGGATGGCCGCGATCTCCGCCGGTGTGCTGACCCCCCGCAACGTGGGCATGTTGAGGGCCGCCGTGGTGTTCGAGCGGCCGGCGCTGCGGTTGGAAGCGCTTGCGCGACCCAATTCGGCCTGGGCCCTGGCCACTTCGGCCGGGTCCAGTGCAATGGCCAGATTGACGTTGCCGCCGCTGGATTCGGACTCGCCGGCAGCCGGCGGCACCGGCAGCACCACCAGCAGGCCTGGGCTGTAGGTCAGGCTGTAGTTGCTGGCGTTGCCCACGCCAAACACCGCCCCAGACGGCCGCAGGTCAAACACCGACACGCCGGCCGCCGTGGCGCTGCCCGCAGGCGCGGCTTGCACCACCGAGACAATGCTGTCCGTGCCCACCAAGCCGCCTGCGCCGACGCTGAACTCGAAGCTGGTCGGGTTGGGCATGTTGGCCAGGCGCACCACGCTGTTGGTGGCGATGGTCAAAGGCCGGGGATTGACCAGCAACTGGCCATCGACATAGCTGATGTTGTAGTTGAGCGGGTTGAAGTTGCCGCCCGCAGCGTTGCTCGCGTTGATGGCATAGGGCGTTGTGCTGGCTGCGGCTGCAGCGCTCGAGCCCACGCTGCTCAGCGCCACCTGGCCCAGCGTTTCACCCACCACCAAGCCGGTGGTGACGAACTCGGTGCCGGCAAATGCCAGCGCATTGCCGTAAACCTTGCTCTGTGATTGCGCCGCCACCGTCAACGGCGCCCGGAAGATGCTGGCGCTGGTGTTGAACGACGAGGTACTGAGCACGTAGTTCGCCGCGTCCGCACCGGTCGCGGTCAAGCCAGTGACCGCCACCGCGATGCCGCTGCCCGCATCGCGACTGGCGTAGTTGGCCGCCGCGGCGGTCAGGTTCAGCGCATCGCCGGCAACCCGATCGTCGGTGAGGGTGACGGTGGCGCCGGTGTTGCCGTCATAGACCTTGTCGGTGACGGCCAGCGTGGGCACCAGCGTGCGCTGTGCAATGTTGACGGTCAGACCCGAACCGTTGGTGACCGTGTAGTTGCCGGCGTCGGCGCCACCCAACGACAGGCCGCCCAGCGTGACCGCCTTGCCAGCTCCGGCCTTTTTGTCGGCCATGGTGGCTGCAGCACCGGTCGACAGCAGTTGCAGATCATCCCCCGCCAAACCGCCGCTGATGCTGCCGCCGCTGGTGTTGAGGGCCACCACGTTGGTGCCGTCGTAGACACGGTCAACGGCGCTCACGTTGGCCAGCGTGATGCCGCGCTGCGCGATGTTGACGGTCAGGCCGGCCGTGCCCGCGATGGCGTAATTGCCAGCGTCGCTGCCGCTGAGCGACAGGCCACTGAGCACCACCGGCTTGTTCTGGCCGGCCGACTTGTCCAGCATGAACCCGCCGCCCAAGCCGGCGCCGGGCACGTTGACGGTGACGTTGTCGCCGGCGATCACGTCACCGCTGGCGCTGCCGATGGTGCCGCTGACGTTGACCTGCACGTTCACCGTGCCGTCGTAGACCCGGTCGGTGGCGGTGATGCCGCCCAGGCCCGTGACGTTCAGCGGCCGTGGCGTGATGCTGCCGGTGGTGCTGGCGCTGGTGCTCAGCAAGGCGTAGTTGCCAGCATCGGCGCCGCTCAGCGTGATGCCGGTGATGTCGATGGCCTTGCCGCTGCCCACGTTCTTGGCGCCTGCGCCGGTGAAAGCGGCTGTCTCGCTAAGCGCGACGGTGTCGCCCGCGATCAAACCGCTGTTGGCACGCACCACGGCAGCCGTGGTTGTCCCGTCGTACACCTTGGTGCCACCGGTGTAGGTGGCGGTGACGATCTTCGGTGTGATGCTGGCCGTGGTGGTGGCACTGGCATTGACCAGGCTGTAGTTGCTGGCGTCGGCGCCGGTCAGGCTGCCGCCTTGCACCGCCACGGCCTTGTTCAAGCCGGCGTTGCGCCCATCGGCGCCGCTGAAGACGCCCGTGGCGGCGATCGCCACCGTGTCACCGGCCACCAGGTCGCTGCTGCTGGCAGAGATGGTGGCTGCGGTGGTGCTGTCATACACCTTGTCGAGCGCGGCATAACTGGCGTTGACCGTGCGCGGTGTGATGTTGACCGTCAGGCCCGCCGTGCCCGCGATGGCGTAGTTGGCGGCGTCGCTGCCGCTGAGCGACAGGCCGCTGAGCACCACCGACTTGTTCTGGCCTACCTGCTTGCTCAACATCGTGCCACCGGTCAAGCCGGTGCTGGGCAGGTTGACGGTGACGTTGTCGCCCGCCACGATGTCGCCGCTGGCCGAACCCAGAACGCCGCTGACATTGACCTGAACGCCCAGCGTGCCGTCGTAAGCCCGGTCGACTGCCGTGATGCCGCTCAGGCCCGTGACGTTCAAGGGGCGCGGCGTGATGCTGCCGGTGGTGTTGGCGCTGGTGGACAACAGGGCGTAGTTGCCGGCGTCGGCTCCAGACAGGCCGATGGCACTGATTTGCACCGCCTTGTTGCTGCCCACGTTCTTGGCGCCTGCGCCCGTGAACACCGCGGTTTCGCCCACCGTCACGTCGTCGCCCACGATCAGGCCTGACGTGTTGCGGCTGACGCTGGCGTTGACGCTGCCGTCGTAAACCCGCGTTGTGCCGGCATAGGTGTTGACCAGCGTGCGCGGTGTGATGGTGGCGGTGGTCGTGCCGGTGCTGTTGACCAGGCTGTAGTTACCTGCGTCGATGCTGCTCAACACGCCGTTTTGCACGCTGATGGTCTTGCCGACGCCGGCATTGCGCGCACCCACGCCGCTGAAGCTGCCGCTGCCGTTGATGAGCACGCTGTCGCCCAGCACGATGTCCGACGAACTGCCGATCACGGTGGCCGCGGTCGTGCCGTCGTAGCTGCGGTCAACGCCGGTGTAGATGGCGGTCAGTGACTTGGGCGTGATGTTGACACTGACGCCGCTGGTGCTGGCCACGCTGTAGTTGAGCGCGTCTGCGCCTCCCAAGGTCAGCCCAGCGACCGCCACCGCCTTGTTGCTGCCGACGTTCTTGTTGGCCATGGTGCCGGTGGTCAAACCGGTGGGGGGCGCGGTGATGGTCACCACGTCGCCAGCGATCAGGTCGGTCGGGTTGGGTGTGACCGTGCCGCTGGTGCTGACGTTGACCGCCACCAAGGTGCTGCCATCATAGGCGCGGTCGACGGCACTGACGCCCGTCAAACCGATGATGCCCAGGGGGCGTGGCGTGACGCTGGCGGTGGTGGTGCCGCTGGTGGTGGTCAGGCTGTAGTTCAGCGCATCGGTGCCCGCCAGCGAAATGCCGGTGATGGCCACCGCCTTGGCCGTTCCAACGTTCTTTGCGCCTGCGCCGGTGAAGTTGGCCGTTTCCTGCAGGCTCACGCTGTCGCCGGCGATCGCGCCGCCGAGCGTGGCCGAAACCGGCGCCGTGGTGCTGCCGTCATAAACACGCGTGCCGCCCACGTAGGCGGCGGTGACGATCTTGGGCGTGATGTTGGCGCTGGTGCTGCCGGTGGTGCTGCCCAAGGTGTAGTTGGCAGCGTCGGCGCCGCTCAACTGACCGGCTGTCACGCTGATCGCCTTGGCCAAACCCGCGTTCTTGCCGGCCGTGAACACGCCCGTGCCGCCAATGGTGACGGTGTCGCCCGCCACGATGTCTGCGGAACTGCCCAACACGTTGGCAACGGCGGTGCCGTTGTAGACCCGGTCGACGCCGGTGTAGGTGGCGCCCAGCAGTTTTTGCGCGATGTTGACAGTGATGCCGTTGGTGGCCGAAACGCTGTAGTTGGCGGCGTCGGTTCCGGTCAAGGTCAGCCCGTCCACCACCAAGGCCTTGTTATTGCCCGCGTTTTTGTTGGTCAGCGTGCCGGTGGTCAAACCCGAAACAGGGGCCAGCACGCTGACCACGTCGCCGGCCACGATGTCGGCTGGGTTGACTGCAATGGCGCCGCTGCTGCTGACGGTGACGCTGACGGTGCGCGTGCCGTCGTAGACACGGTTGGCCGCCGTCACACCCGTCAACCCCGTCAAGGCAATCGACTTGGGCGTGATGCTGCCCGTGGTGCTGGCGTTGCTGGCCGTCAGGCTGTAGTTGTCGGCGTCGGTGCCTTGCAAACTGATGCCGCTGATCTGGATGGCCTTGGCAACGCCAACGTTCTTGGCCCCCGCCCCAGAAAACACCGCGGTGCCGGCCAGCGAGATGCTGTCGCCCACCACGAAGTTGCCCACCGTGCTGGTCACAGGCGCAACCACGCTGCCGTCATAGACGCGACTGCCGCCCGCGTAAGTGGGCGTCACCTGGCGCCGCGTGATGTCGGCGGTGGCATTGCCGGTGCTGTTGAGCAGCGCGTAGTTGCCCGCGTCAGCGCCCGACAGGCTGGCCGTGACGATGGTCAGCGCCTTGCTGGACCCCTGGTTCTTGGCGTCGGCGCCCGTGAAGTTGCCGTTGCCGCGAATCAGCAAACTGTCGCCGGCGATCAAGTCGGTTGACGTGCCCGTCACTGTGGCTGCCGTGGTGCCGTCATAGACCCGGTTGACGCCGCTGTAGCTGGCGGTCAGCGACTTCGGCGTGATGTTGACGGTGATGCCAGCGGTGCCTGCGATGCTGTAGTTACCGGCATCGGTGCCAGACAGGGTCAGCCCATCCACGCTCACAGCCTTGGTGTTGCCGGCATTCTTGTTGAGCATGGTGCCGGTGGTGACGCCGGACACGGGCACGTCGATGGTGACGGTGTCGCCAGCGACAATGTCGCTGCTGTTGGGCACCAAGGTGACACCCCCGGGTACCGTGACGGTCACCAGCGTGGTGCCGTCGTAAACGCGGTCGCTGGCCACCACGTTGCTCAGGCCACTGACCGTGATGCCTTTGCGGGTGATGCTGCCCGAGGTGTTGCCGCTGGTGTTGCTCAGCGTGTAGTTGCCGGCATCGGCGCCCGTCAACGAGGCGGCCGTCACGCTGATGGCCTTGCCCGTGCCCACGTTGCGCGCACCTGCCCCGGTGAATTCAGCGGTCTGGGTGGTGCTGACGATGTCGCCCGCGACCTTGTTGTTGCTCAGCGTGGCGCTGACGGGCGCTGCATTGCCGCCGTCGTAAACCTTGGACCCGCCCGTGTAGGTGGCCGTCAGCGTGCGCGGGGTGATGTCGGCGCTGGTGCTGCCGCTGGGGTTGAGCAGGGTGTAGTTGTTGGCGGCTGCGCCGGTCATGAAGGCGCCGCTGACGTCGACGGTCTTGTTGGCCCCGACGTTCTTGCCGGTGGTGAACAGGCCTTGTGCCGTGAAACCCAGTATCGCGGAGTCCACCGACAGGATGTCGCTGGAACTGGCGCTGATCAGTGCGTCGGCGCCACCGTCATAGACCTTGTTGACACCGGCATACACAGCCGTCAAGGATTTGGGGGTGATGTTGACGGTCAGGCCGGTGGCGCCAATCAGCGCGTAATTGGCGGCCGAACTGCCGTTGATCGTCAAGCCCGTGATCGCCACCGGCTTGTTGTTGGCGGCGTTGCGGTCGGCCAAGGTGCCGGTGCTGATGCCGCTGGGCGGCAAGGTGACACTGACCACGTCACCCGCAATCACCGAGCTGGTGTCCACCGTGGCGCCCGCCACATTGACGGCCACGCTGGTGGTGCCGTCGTAGACCCGGTTGGTCGCGGTGATGCCGGTCACGCCCAGCGGACGCGGTGTGATGCTGGCGGTGGTGCTGGCGGTACTGGTCAGCAGGCTGTAGTTGGTGGCCTGGGCGCCCGTCAGTGCGATGTTGCTGATGGCCACCGGCTTGTTGCTGCCCGCCGAGCCGTCACCGGTGAAGACCGCGGTTTGCGAGACACCCACCAGATCGCCCGCCACGAATTGCAGCGAACTGCCCACCACCGATGCGCTCACGTCGAGCAGGCCGTTGTAGACCCGGCTGGAGCCGGTGTAGCTGACACTGACCGGCTTGGCCGTGACGTCGGCCGTGGTGCTGGCCGTGGTGCTGGCCAGGCTGTAGTTGGCGGCGCCTGAGCCCGACAGCACGATGCCCGAGACGCTGACCGGTTTGGCCGACCCCACGTCCTTGGCACCCGCGCCCGTGAACACAGCCTGCTGGCTGAAGCTGACCACGTCGCCGGCAACGATGCCGCTGGTGGTGGGCGTCACGCTGAGGCTGATGCCACCGTTGTAGACCCGGTTGACACCCGTGTAGGTGGGTGTCAATGCGGCCTGGGTGATGTTGACGGTGATGCCGCTGCCGGTGGGGTCGATGCTGTAGTTGCCCGCGTCGCCGCCGGTCAATGTCAGGCCCGTCACCGTGACCGGCTTGTTGCCGCCCACGTTCTTGTTGACCATGGTGCCCGTGCTCAGGCCGCCGGGCGGCAGCGACACGGCAACCGTGTCGCCGGCCACAAAGCCAGCCGAGCTGACGATGCCCGCATTGACGGCCACCGTGGTGGTGCCGTTGTAGGCGCGGTCCACGGCGTTGATGCCACTCACCGTGATGGGCTTGGCGGTGATGGCACCGGTGGTGGTGGCCGTGGTGTTGCCCACGGTGTAGTTGTTGGCGTGGATACCCGACAGGCTGATCGCGCTGACGCTGATGGCTTTGCCGGTGCCGACGTTCTTGGCCGTCGCGCCGGTGTAGACGGAGGACTCACTGGCCGTCAGGGTGTCGCCGGAGTACAAGCCCGAAGCACCAAAATTCAGCGAGACGTTGGCCGCCGTGCCGCCGTCGTAGACCTTGGTGACGCCATTGAACGCCAGGTTCACGGGCTTGGGCGTGATGCTGGCCGTGGTGGTGATGGTGGCAATGCCCGTGGACAGCCCCGGGTTGATCAGGCGGTAGTTGGCGGCGTCGGTGCTGGCCAACTGGTCGTAGGTGATGGTGACCGTCTTCCCGGTGCCCACGTGGCGGGCATTGGTGTTGCCAAAGCTGGCCCACGGGTTGTAGCCGTAGTAGAAGTTGACGTAGTTGTTGCTGTCGATGGTGACCACGTCGCCGGTCACAAAGTCGCTGGTGGTGGCGGTGGTGCGCACGGTGGTGCCACCGTCGTAGACCTTGTCGCTGGCGGTGTAGCTGACCGTCACGTCCTTTTGCGCGATGTTGACGGTCACCCCGCCACCGGTGCCGCTGGTGATGCTGTAGTTGCCGGCGTCGGTGCCGGTCAGGGTCAGGCCCGGAACCGTCACGGCTTTGGCCGTGCCGGCATTCTTGTTGGCCACCTGGCCCAACACGCTGCCACTGCCCGGGGTGGCCACACTGACCACGTCACCGGCCACCACGGCGCTGGTGTCGACCGTGGCGCCGTTGATGGTGACCTGCACGTCGCGCGTGCCGTCGTAAACGCGGTTGACGGCGCTGACTCCGCTGACGGCCAGCGGCTTGGGCGAGATGGTGCCGCTGGTGGTTGCGGTGGTGTTTTGCAGCGTGTAGTTGGCCGCGTCGGTGCCGCTGATGCTGATGCCCGAGGCGGTGATGGTCTTGCTCGTGACCGCGCCGGAGCCGTTGTAGGCCACGTTCTTGTCGGCATAACCCAGGCTGGTGGTGCTGACAACGATGTTGTCGCCGCCATACCAGTAGGTGGGGAAGGTCACTGCGGCATTGGTGGTGCCGTCGTAAACGCGGTTGGTTTGCGCGGTGGTGCTCAGGTAGAGCGTGAGCAAGTAGGGCGTGATGTTGACGTTGACTGAGCCGGGCTGGGCGGAGTAATTGGCGGCGTCGACACCGCGCAGGCCCAAGCCTGTGACCGTAACGGCCTTGCCGTTGCCGACGTTCTTGTCGGCTACTCGGCCCGTCAGGCCGGTCTCCCGTGCATCGACCAGGTCGCCCGAAACCACGCCCGCCAAGCTGATGGACGTGGTGGTCAGGTTGACGTTGGTGTTGGCGTTGTAGGCCCGGTCGGTGGCATTGATGCCATTGACTGTGAGAGGCTTGGGCGCAATGTCAACCGTGACACCACCCACGCCTGCCAAGACATAGTTGCCCGCATCGCTGCCCGTGATGGACACACCATTGACGTTGACAGGCTTGCTGGTGCCAACGTTTTTGTTGGCGGTGCTGCCGCTGGACACCGACGACAGATCGACGCTGACGTTGTCGCCCGCGATGGCGCCGGCCAGCGTGGCTGCCGTGGCCGACACCGCCACGGTGGTGGTGCCGTCGTAGGCGCGGTTGGTGGCGGTGAAGCTGCCGGCCGTCAGCGTGGCCGGTGTAATGTCGGCCGTGGTGATGTTGGCCGTGGGCAGCACGTAGTTGGAAGCCAGGCCGCCGGTGCCGTTGGTCAAGGTATAGCTGCCGGTCAAGTTGACGGTCTTGGCCGTGCCCACGGTCTTGCTGGCAAATTGGGCCGAGAAACCGCTGCCAGGCGCAAAGGTCAGGCTTTCGCCAGCCACCAGGCCGCCCAGCAGCGGGTTGCTGGCCAATGTGGCCTGCAGGGTGCCGTCATAGACCTTGTTGGCGACCAGACCCGACAGTGTGAGCGTGCGTTGGCCGATGACCAGGTTGGCGGTGCCGGCCAGGCTGAGGTCATAACCGTTCTGCACCGAGTACAGGTTAGACGCGGTCAGGCTGTAGGTGCCAGCGTTGGCAGAGACGCCCGTCACCAAGATGCGGTCGGGGTTGACCACCGCCGTGCCGCCCACGTTGATGGCCGCTGTGCCCAGGCTGGTGGTGCCGTCGTAGACCTTGTTGATGTCGGCCAGGGTCACGGTCAGCGGTGTCAGCAGGCCGCGCAACAGCGGAGTGGTGACCCCGTCGTAGATGCGCCAGAGCTGGGTCGTGCCGCCACCCGAGGCCAGGTCCCACCCAGTGAACGTGGTGGCGGTCTTCAGGCCTGCCAAGGTGCTGGCGGTGCCGCCAAAACTGGCCGCTTGGCCGCTGGTGTCGGTGGCCCAGAAGCTGTTGGTCACCGCCGAACTGGCGTTGCGCACGGCCACCAGACCGCCCATCACGCGGGTGTTGCCGCCCGTGGCACTGACGGCGCCGGTGGAGTAGGCGTGGTTGACCGCTCCCACGGCTTGGCCCACCAGGCCTGCTGCGCGCAGGTTGCCCTGGCTGGCGGCGACCAGCGTGACGGCGCCCGTGGCGTAGCTTTCGGTGAGGGCGGTGGCAGTGGTGCTGGAGCCACGCAAGGTGCCGACCAGGCCACCGGCGTAGACGTCGGTGAAGGTCGCGAAGGTCAGCGTGCTGGCCAGGACGACGTTGCCCGTGGCGTAGCTGCGGGTCAACAGACCCAGGCCAGCAGCGCTGTGGGAGGTCTGGAACTCACCCACCAGGCCGCCCAGGGCCTTGTCGCTGTTGTTGCCCAGACCCTTGACTTCGCCGGTGGCGAAGCTGTCACGAATGCCACCGTAGCTGGTGTGGTAGCCGACCAGGCCACCCACCCGCAACTGACCCTCCACGTTGCCACTGGCCGAACTGTTGCTGATGCCGCTGGTGACGTTGGCGTAGCTGCCAGAGTAGTAGCCCACCAGACCGCCGGCATAGCTGTCGCCACTGACGCGGCCGCTGGCCTGGCTGTTGGTGATGCCGCTGACCGTCCCAGCGGTGGAATTGGAATCCTGCATGTAGCCAACGAGGCCGCCGGTGTAGACGCCGCCGCTGACTTCGCCGCTCGCCCGACTGTCGTTGATGCCGGCCAGATTGCCGGCAGCGGAGACGGATGCGATGCCGACCAAACCACCGACGTAGCCGGCGTTGCTGGTCGATGTGACCTTGCCACTGGCCGAACCGTTGTTGATGCCGACGTTGTTTTGATACCCGACCAAGCCGCCCACATACTGGCTTCCAGTGACGTCGCCGGTGGCAGAAACATTACTCAGAGCGGCGGTTCCGCTGTAGTTGCCAACCAGTCCGCCTGCGTAATAGCCGCTGTCAACCTTGCCGCTGGCTGAACTGTCGGAAATGCCCACGCCCGAGAATTGCCCCACCAGACCGCCAATTTGGTGCGCATTGTTGTTGGGGTTGACGGTGTCCTTTGCAGTGACGCTGCCACTGGCCGTGCTGGTGCTGATGCTGGCGTTTGTGAAGTAGCCCACCAGGCCGCCGCCGTAGACATAGGCCGCATCCGCAAACACGGCGCCTGAAGCTGCACTGTTTGAGATTTGCGAGGTGCTGTAAAAGTAGCCTTGGTAGCTGCCCACCAACCCGCCCACGTAGACGGAGCTGTCGTTGGTGGTCACCACCTTTCCGGTGGCCGTGCCACGCACGATCTGGGTGTCGTAAAGCAGCCCACCCAAACCACCCACATACTGACCACCTGTGACGTTGCCAGCGGCGGAACTGTTGTTGATGGTGGCGGTGTTGCTTTGGGTGAAGGCGTAACCCACCAGCCCGCCAGAATAGGCTGACGAATAGGTGTTGACGACGTTGCCGGTGGCTCGGCTGTCGTTGATGTTGCCGCTGTACTGCCAGCTGCCGATGAGGCCACCCGAATAGCTGCCGGACGCCGTGACGTTGCCGCTGGCGATGGAATCGCCAACGGTGCCGCCGCTGTACATCAGGCCCAGCAGGCCACCCACGTTGGTGCTGCCGCTGACGTTGCCGGAGGCCGTCACAAAACTGTAGCTGCCACCGCCCCGGCCGACCAGGCCGCCGGCGTATTGGGTGCCCGTGACGGTGCCCGTGGCTTGTGAATTGCTGATCGTGCCAGCGGTGTGATTGCCTACCAAGCCGCCTGTGTGCGCGCTGCTGTACGTGCTGCTGACGTTGCCAGTGGCCGAAGTCGTGGTCAGGTTGGCGGTGCCCTCGGCTCTGCCGATCAGGCCGCCTGCGTCGCCCGCGGCCGTGACGTTGCCTGTGGCCGAGCTGGCGCTGACGCTGCCCGTGGTTCGCCCCACCAACCCCCCCGCTGCATAGCCTGTGCCCGTGGAAGTGACAGGCGCCGCGCTGGAACTGCCAGTGATGGACGAGGCCTCGCTGTAGCCGATGACGCCGCCCACCCAGTCCTGGCCCGACACGCTGGCCGTGCCGCGCGTCAGCCCTGAAATGGCCGCGCTCGAGTTGTAGTAGCCGATCACCCCGCCCGCCGAACTGCCACCCGAGACCACGCCTGTTGCGGACACCGTGCCGGAAATCGCGCCGCTCAGCGAATAGCGGCCCACCAGCCCGCCAATCCACGCCTGGCCCGTTGCACCGCTGACGCTGCCGCTGGCGCTGCCCGTGGCAAAGGTGCCCGTTCCATCGGCGTAGCCCACCAGGCCGCCTGCCGTGTACTGGCCCGAGACATTGCCGCTGGCCGTCAGGTTGCTGAGGTTGCCGTTGGTGCGGCCCGCCAGCCCGCCTGCCGCACCCGCGCCCGTGGTGGACGCAGTGACGTTGGCCGTGGCTGTCAAACCGGTCAGCGCGGCTGTTGACTGCATGTAGCCAACCGTTCCGCCCACCCAGGTGGTGCCGCTGACACTGGCGCCGCGGTAGACGATGGTGTTGTTGGCGTTGGTGACCAGTGCGGTGGGCGAGTTGTAGTAGCCCACCACACCACCGGTGTAGGTGCCGCCCGTGACAGTGCTGGCTGCGTTGTTGCCCGCTGCTGCCGCGCCCGAACTGCTGTTGACAATGCCGGCGGTCATCGTGAATTCGCCGACCAGGCCGCCCACGCTGCTGGAGTTACTGCCCGCCGTGACGCTGCCGCTGGCCGAACTGCCGCTGATGGAGCCGGCACCGCTGGCGTTGCCCACCAAGCCACCCACGTCCGCGTTGGCCACTGTGGTGGTGACGTTGCCCGTTGCGCTGGATCCTGTGATGCTGCTGGCGCTGGCGTAGGAGCCCACCAAACCACCCGAACGCGCGCCGCCAGTGACCGATCCTGAAGCTGAGCTGCCGCTGATGGCCGCGCTGGCGTTGCCGATCAGGCCGCCGACATAAGAACTGGCGTTGGTGGCCGTCAGATCGACGGCGGCGGTGGCGTTGCTGACCGCGCCAGAGGTTTGGCCGGCCAAGCCGCCCATCCAGCTGTTGGCGGTGCTTTGCGCCGTGCCGCTGGCCGAGCTGCCGCTGATGGCGCCAGACCCCAGGCCCACCAAGCCGCCCACCCAGCCGGCCGATCCTGTCAAGGCCACCGCGGCGCTGCTGCCCGTGATGGTGGTGGAGGCTGCGTTGCCCACCAGTCCGCCTGCATGGTTGCCGCCGCTGATGGCGACCAGGTTGCCCACCGAGCCCACCGAGCTTGCATCGATGCTGCCCGCGCCACCCAAGCCCACCAGGCCACCGACTGCGAAAGATGCGCCAGACGTGCTGACCGGCGTGGTGCTGCTGATGCGCGTCAGAACCGTGTTGCCACCCACCATGCCGGCCACCGCGCCGGCATGGCCGGTGCCAGCCACGCTGCCGCCGCTCAGGCTGAGGTTGCGGATGTCGGCGCTGGTGGTGCTGGCAAACAAGCCCGTGGTGATGAAGCCGGTGGTGGTCAGTGCGCTGACGCTGTGACCCAGCCCGTCAAAGCGGCCACCAAAGGAGTTGCCGGCGCTGATGGTCGCCGTTGTCTCGTTTCCAATGGGGTTGAAGTTGCTGATCGACGACAGGTCGATGTTGGCGCCCAGCGCGTAGTTGCCGGTGCGCGACAAGGCGTCGATGCCTTGCAAACCAGCCGCGTTGACCACCACGGTGAAGGTGTTGGTGGTGCCGTTGCTGCCCAGCTTGGTCAGAAAATTGGGGCCAGCCGGCAGCGTGACGGGCGCACCCACGGTGTAGACGCTGGTGTTGCCAGCGGCCAGCGCGGCCTGGCCGTATTCGAGCGACAGGCTTGCCGGCGCACCGGTCACGCTGGTTGCGCCGGTGATGGGCGCGTTGATGGCGATGTGGCGTTCAGCTTGCAGCGTCAGTCGTGTGCCAGCCCAGCTGACCGCGTCGTTGACGAAGATGTCGCCATTGCCCCCGGCCGTTCCTTGCTGCACCGTCAGGATGGTGACGTTGCCACCGCCCAGGTTGGCCGACAAGGTCGCGCCCGTGATGTTGCCGCCGCTGGCTGCGATGGTGTAGTCGTTAGGGTCGATCAGCCAGGTCCCGACGCTTCCACCCGGGGCTGTGGTGGTGACCCGTGCTGCATCGGCCACGTTCACCGTGGCCGCGGAAGTTTCCACAAAACCGCCTTGACCACTGGCCGCGCTGGCATCGATAGTGCCGGCCACCTGAGCGGAGCCGCGCTGCATGTCGCCGATGACCATGACCCGACCGGCGTTGCCCGCTTGGGGCGCGCGGGCTTCGATGTGTCCGCTGGTCGCCACCTGGTCGCCGGTGATCCAGATCTCGCCAGCGCGTTCGACCAGGGTGTTGGCGCGGACCAGGCCGCTGTTGTTGACCAATGAACTCGCCAGGCCCTCGGCCGATGCGGCGGTCAGCCGCACCACGCCGCCGTCGGCCGTGATGCTTCCGCTGTTGTTGACCACCCCGGCTTCACCGGGGGTGACCACGGCCGAAATCAAGCCACTGCCGCTGATGCTGACGGTTGCCGCACGGCCGCTGGCCAGCACCACCGCGCCAGCGTTGACCGCCACTTCACCTTGGTTGTCGACATGCTTGCCAAACAAGGCCAGGTAGCCACCGGCGTTGGCCCGCAAAGAGCCTTGGTTGATGACCGCAGCCTGGCCGTTGTTGCCGCCATCACCGCTGAAGATGAAGCGCCCATCTGCAAAGTTGGCCTGCGACAAGTCCAACGTGGATGCGACCAGCCCGCCCACGTCGACCTTGGCGCCCGGCGCAAACAACACGCCATTGGGGTTGGTCAGGAAGACCTGGCCGTTGGCGCGCAGCTGACCATAAATTTCGGTACCGCTGTGGCCCACCACGCGGTTCAGCGCAATCGACGAAGCGCTGGGTTGGCGAAACTCCACTGTTGCGCCAGCACCGATGTTGAAGCTTTGCCAGTCCATGCCCAGCCGCTGGCTGGACTGGTTGACGATCAGCAGGTTGGCGCTTTGTTGCACCTGCCCGTTGCCGACCACCACCCGCCCACCAGTGGGCAAGGCTGAGGCCGGAACCTGGGCATAGGCCAGCCCTGCGCTGCCCAAGACGGCCGAAAGCAACCAAGCCAGCAGACGTGACAGACCCGGCCTGCGACGTTGCTCGGCCCGGCGGCGCGCTGCGCTGCGGGCGCGGGTGCCCGTTGTGCCAGTGACACTTGCAGCGGCTTGGGTCTTGCGGGAGGCGGTTCGTGCGGACATGGTGTTTCTCCAGGGCTGGCGCCGTCAAGCAAAGAGGCGGTGCCCGGTGGTGCTCAAAAAACGGAAAGTCAATGAGTGGAAGTCCATCGCGGGATCAAGGCGTGACACTCAACTGCAAGAACAAGCGCGGCCCCGAATCGCTGCCGCCGGTGGTGGGCAGGCGTGCACCGCGCCAGGCGAGCGTGGCGTTCAAGCCCCAGCCGCCGCTGGCCCATCCCAGGCCCAAACCGGTGGCCGTGACTTCGGGGTCGTTGCCAGCCAGGCTTTGCGCGCTGCGGTTGATCTGGCCGCCGGCATAGTCGTGAAACAGGCTGCCCACCACGTTGCCGCCCAGGAAGTCGCGGGCGTAGCGCAGTTCCACCGAGGCCAGGCCGCCGTGGTCCACCGAGACCTCGCCAGCGGCGTAGGACCGCACGGCTCCAGGACCCGTCAGGCCCAGCTTTTCAGAACTGTCGAGCTGAACGCCCGAGGTTTGCGCCGAGACGCGCCCATACAGGCTCAAGCCCTGACCCACGGCCTGCTGGTGAACCAGTTGCACACCCAGCTTACGCCAAGGCTGCCTGACCGCGCCTTGCGCGCGCAATTGCCCCATCGTGGCGGTGGCGCTGCCGGCGCTGAGTCCGCCCCAGTCGCTGCGGTGGTCGAAACTGGCGGCTAACTCGGCCGTGTCGTTGCGTTTGGCGTTGCTGCTGCCGAGCCGCTGGACCTCGTCGCGCAAGCGCTTGTGGTCGAAGCCCGCCCGCAGATAAACGCTGTTGTCGGCCGTTCGGCGAACGGCGTAGCTGGCGTCCAGCCCGACGCTGTCAGCCTGACCGACCGCGCCAAGCGTTCGGAACGACTCCGCCAATTGGTACTTCAAGCGCGAGACCGACGCACCCAGCTTCCAACCGTCACCGCCCACGGGCACGCTGGTTGTCAGGCTGCCGCTCACCAGGCTGCCCCGGTCGGACGCGATACCACGCGCTGTGGTGTTGTCGCCCCAGCCAAACAGGTCGCGAAACTGCAAGTTGATGCCGGCGCGGTATTCGCCGGTTGATTTGGCGCCGTGGTTGTTGAAGTCCAGGCGCACCTCGAGTGGCTCTTCTTCGGCCACCGAGACGATCACTTCCGCACCGCCCGTGGTGGCACCCGGCGTGAACGCCGCGCGGGCGGTGACGCCAGGAATGTCGTTCAGCAGCAGCAGCTTGCGCTCGACCTCGCTTTGCAGCAGGGCACCCGGCTTGACCAGCGGGTCGGTGTGAACTTGCACGACCTGGTCGCGCAACCGCACGTCTTGCGCGGTGACGATTTGCACGCCTTCCAACTTGCCCTCGAGAACCGACAGTTCAATCACGCCGTCGGCCACCCGTTGAGCAGGCAAGTAGGCGTAGCTCAACAAATGGCCACGGGATTGATAGTGGCGGGTCAATGCGCCCGCAGCGTCGTTCAGGCCACGAATGTCCAGGCGTTTGCCGGTCCAGGGCTGCACCAGTTCAGCCAGCGTTTCGGCGCTGTAGGACACCGCGCCCGTGATCCTGAATTGCGTCACGGTGACGCTGACGCCGTCGGGCATGTTGATGGTGGGGCGCACGGGCGCTTCGATCAGCCGTTGTGGGGTCGGCGAGGGCAACGTTGGCGGGGCGGTGCGGCGGTTTTCTTCGAGCAGCTGACCGGCGTTGGGTTGCGCCGTTTGCGCGTGGGCCCCCCAGGCGACAGCCCAGCCTGCGGCCAGGGGCGCCAGACGCCAGGCCTTGTTTGTCCGCGGGAGTGGCGTCAGCTGCTGCATCGGAGTTTTGTTGCGAGGGCGGTTGAGGGGTGATCGGGGAGGTTGGCGTTCGGAGCCGTGTCAGCGCCGGGCCAATTTGTCCAGCAGGGCCGTGAGCTGCCGCTCTGCCGGTACAAAGGACTTGTCTTTGCCCAGCAGCGCTTGCAAAGCCTGCACGGCGGCGTCCAGACGTCCGGCGTCGGCCAAAGCCAGGGCCAGGTCATAGGCCTGCCATGAGCTGGCCGCAAAGCTCGGCCCGGTCGTTTGTTCGCCACCCAAGGTGCGAGCCAAGCGGCGATTCAGGGTTTCGACCTGCTGCATCACGTCGGCCAGCCCGGTGGTGGCTTCGTCTGAAAACAGCACGCGCGAGGTGGCCGTGTCGATCATCCGCACGTGAACTTGCACCTGTTGCCCCAGGACAAAGAAGCCACCAAACACCATGCGCCCCGCGCCGACGATGCGACCCAGCCGAACGCGGGCATCTTCGTCGGCCAGATCGCTGGCCGAGACTTTTTGTTCGGCCAACAGGTCCTTCAGGCGTTGGCGTTCGACCACCGGCAGCCCGGCGACTTGCAGCAGCGACGCCGTCAGGTTTTCGGAGAGCGACCGACGCAAAAAGTCATGGGCCGTCGCGCTGCTGTCCACGCCACCGATGGCGCCCGGTGTCTGGTTGTCAAAGTCCCAGACCACCACGGCCGGCAAAGCGGCGGGGCCTGCTGCCTTCGTTTGAGCCTGAGCGGCTTGAGGCCCCGCCCAAGCCAGCCAGACAAGTGTTGAACAAAGCGTCAGGCGCAACAACGCAGCCAGCCGGACGCTGTGCAGGGCACCGGCCGGCTTGAGGGGCAGCGTGGGGCAGGTCGTCATTCCTGGCGGGCAATCACTCGCTGGTTCTTGTCAGGCGTTGCGGTGGCGTCACTGACACGTCCGTAGGCCAACAGGTCCTGAACCTCGGTAACGGTGACCTGGGCGATGCGGTTTTCGCGGTAGCCCAGGATGCGGCCGTTGTGCTCGATGGGCTCACCGCGGCTGAGTACATTGAAGGACTGGCCGACCTGCAGCCCGTGCTTCTTGCCCAGGTTCAAGATGGCCCGGGGGCCCTCCATGGCGACGATGCGGCCCTTGAGCGGGTACTTGTCCTGCACGGTTTTGGCCACCTGGTTGGCGATGGCCACCGCCAACTCGGTCGGGTTGGGCGGACCCGCGGTGCGCTCCGAGCGAACCATCGCCAGTTGGGTGGTTTCGGTGTCGATGGCCCGCACCGCAGCCGACAGGCTGTTGCCCTGGGAGGCCAGCACGCCAGAGACCATCAAGCGCGCTGCCAGCACCTTGCCCAGTTTGATCTGCGTGTCCTGGTCGGCCAGGTCGGACGAGCCGAGCTTGACTTCAGCCAGCACCTTGTCCAGCAAGCGCCTCTCCACCAACGTGAACCCGCGGTTCTGCAGTTCGCGGATGAGTTCCTGCTGCACCAGGCTTTCCAGGCCAATGCGGCCGAACGCGCCGGGCTGGGTTTGATCCTGGAAAGGCAGCACGCTGAGCGCCAGCACTGGCGAAGTCCAGTCGTCGGCTGAGCCCGCCGCTGCGGGGCGGGCCGCAGGGCTGCGGAAACGGCTGGCCAGTTCTTTGACGGCATCGTCGACATAGGTTTGCCGGGCCCGGTCTTGCTCATCGGCCAGCGCCTCCTGGGTCTGGCGCATCAGTGCGGCGGTCATGGCGTCGCCAGGGTCCAGGGCCTGAGCGCGTTCAAGCACCGTTTTGGCGCGCGCCGCCTGGCCGGTTTCGTTCAGGGTCACGGCCAGATTGCTGAGCGCCTCAACCGATTGCGGATTTTCGCGGCTGGCGCGCTCGTAGGTCTTGATGGCAGCCTGCGGATCTTGCTTGCGCTGGGCATTGCCAACAGCCACCAGCGCGCCGGCCTTCTGCCAGGAGAAGTCGGCTGAAGTCTGCGGCCCCGCGGCTTGCTGCAACGAGGCTTGCGCCGCAGCCCCCTGGCCGGTCAATGACAGGGCGCGACCCCGAATGAGGTAGGCCGCGCTGCGTGTCGGCGCCGTGGCGATGATGTCGTTGGCCTCCTTCAAGGCGGCTTGGTTGTTGCCACGCGCCAGCGCAATTTCAGCCACGCCCTCGCGACCCATCCACACCACCTCGGGGTGGCTGGCGCCGGCCAGGGCGCGAAAGATGCGCTCGGCGTCGTCGAGTTGCCCTTGGCGCAGCATCTCGTAGCCTCGCTCCGCGCGAGCGATGTGCTCAATGCCAGGGGGCGGCTGCAGAGTGGCACCAGACTTGACGGAAGGTGCCGCGCTGAAAAACGTGAAGTCGCCTTCCAGCGAGGTGCTTTCCCAGGGCACCTGGCCACCGTTGGAGTCCAGTCGCACGCCCAGGCGCACGCGTTTGAAGATTTCTTCGATCGGCAGGCCGGGCCGCTCCATGTTGGCCAGCAGGTGCTGCGTGTACAGCCCG
>JANMHH010000410.1:0-3824 GCA_031375065.1 Rubrivivax sp.
CTCGCTGGCCCCCAGCGCAACGGCCACCTTCCGGGTCTTGCCGGCGCGCCACAGTGTCAGGGTCACGGTGTCGCCCGGCTGGCGACGCTCCAGCTGGCCCAGCATGCCGTCCCAGTCGGTCACGGGCTCGTCGTTGATGGCCGTGATCACATCACCGGGCAGCACTTCCCCGCGGCTGCCGCGCCGAAAGGCCTGCAATCCCGCTTTGGCGGCCGGCGTGTTGTTGCCGACCTGAACGATGGCCACGCCCTTGGGCAGGTCGAGCGCCCTTTGCAACTGCGGGCTGCCCGACGACACCCCCAGCACCGGGCGCACAAAGCGGCCGTCCTTGATCAGCCGCGGCACGATGCGGTTGACCTCGTCCACCGGAATCGCAAAGCCAATGCCCGCGCTGGCACCACTGGGGCTGGCGATCTGGGTGTTGACGCCGATCAGCCGGCCGGCCGAGTCCAGCAGCGGGCCGCCCGAGTTGCCGGGGTTGATGGCGGCGTCGGTCTGGATCACACCGCGGATGGTGCGCTGGTTGAAGGACTCGATTTCGCGGTTGAGCGCGCTGACGATGCCGGTGGTCAACGTCTGGTCCAAACCAAAGGGGTTGCCGATGGCGTAGACCCGCTGCCCGACCAGCAAGTCGCGGCTGGTGCCCAGCGCGATCGGCGGCAACTTGTCCTTGGGTGCTTCGATCTGCAGCACCGCCAGGTCGCGGTCCGGGAAGGCCCCAACCAGCTTGGCGTCAAAGCTGGTCTGGTCGGCCAGCGTCACCCGCGCGGCATTGGCGCCCTGGATGACATGAAAGTTGGTCACAATGTGGCCCGCGTTGTCCCAGACAAAGCCAGTGCCGGTGCCGCGGGGCACTTGCTGCACATTGGGGCTGAACATGTCGCGCTGCACGCCCAGGCTGGTGATGTGCACCACCGACGGGCTGGCCCGCTTGAAAAGATCGATGTGCGCCAGCTCGTCCGCAGCCAGCGGGACGCGCGGCATGACCGTGCGTGGCGCAGCGTCGGGGCGACCTTGCGCCGTGGGGGCCAGGAGCACCGATCCCACACCAGCGGTCAACAAAGCGACCGAGACCAGCGGAACCCACCGGCGGGTGGACAACTTCATCATCAGCAAACCTCGCAGCAACTTGGGGCCCGGGAAGCCACGGTAGGCAGGACCGGAAAGGCTGACCAGCCCAAGAAGGCCAGCGCGTCAGCGGTAGAAGTGCGGCCAACCGCCGCATATTCAAGCCATGCTGCGTCGCCTCGGGCACTCAAGGGCGGTCTGAGCAGCACTTGCCAGTGCCGCGCATGCTCATAGGTGCCCCGGCGGCGCCGTCAGGACACCACGTAGGCCGCCGCCCCCGTGGCAATCAGCGTGCCTTCGTCGTTAACCAGCCGCATCTGCGTGCTGCCGATGCGCGCCCCCAGGCGGGTGGCCTCGGCGGTGGCGGTGAACTGGCGGCCCAGCCCCTGGCGCAGGTAGTCCACACGCAGATCGATGGTGCCCATCTTGGAAAAACGCTGCATCACCTGCAGCGTGTTGTCGTGCGGGTGGCGGTCTGCAATGCCCACCATCAGCGCCAGGCCGCCCATGGCGTCCAGCACCGACGAGATCACGCCACCGTGCAGCCGCCCATAGCTGTAGTGGCCCACCAGTTCGGGCTTCATGTCGATGGTGGCGCGCACGTCACCCACCTTCACGGCCGCGATCTTCAAGCCCAGCACCTGGTTGAAGGTGATCCTGCGCTCGAACAAGTCCACCAGGGCGGCTTCCAGCCGCTGTTGTTCTTCAGGGCTGCGGGGAATCAGCGGCGTCTGGGATGTCGTCATGCCGCCATGCCGGGGCGCTGATGACCGGGCTTCACAGCGGGCTTCAAACCAGCGCCCTGAGCCCCAGGCGCGCGCGCGCCTCGGCCGGCGACGCGATGTCACGCCCAGCACGCCGGGCACAGGCGGCCAACGCTTGAATCAGCGCGCCGTTGCCACTGGCGCGTTCACCACCTGGCAGGTAGAAAGTGTCTTCCAGCCCGGTGCGCAAATTGCCACCCAGCTCGGCGGACTTCTGGTGCACCGGCCAGATCTCGGCGCGGCCGATCAGCGTGCTTTGCCAAACGGCACCAACAGGCGCGTAACGTGGCAGCAGCGCCAGCAAATCGGCGTCGCAAGGCATGCCACTGGCCACGCCCATCACGAAGTTGACCTCGGGCACACCACTGAACATGCCGGCCTTTTGGTACATGGCCACGCTGCGCAGGATGCCGACATCAAAACACTCGAACTCCGGGTGCGTGCCGCAGGCCGCCATCACGTCCAGAAACTGTTTGACCTTGGCCACCGCGTTGTCAAACACCATCGGCGGCCAGGCCCATTCGCCGTTGTCCTTGATCTTCAGGTAGTTCAACGTGCCGGCGTTGCAGGCTGCAATTTCTGGTTTGACCCGTTCCAGGCAGGCCTGCGGCCCGCTGATGTCCTTGCCCACCACGCCGGTGGTCAGGTTGATGATGACGCCGGGGCAGGCGGCGCGGATGGCCTCGCACACCGCCTGCGCCACGTCCGGGTCCCAGCTGGGCATGTGGCCAAAGCCGTCTTCCTGGTTGCGCAGGTGTACGTGCATGATGCTGGCGCCGGCGTTGAAGGCGTCTCGCGCCTCATTCGCCATCTGCGTCGGCGTGACCGGCACCGGGTGCTGTTGCGGGTTGGTCAGCACGCCCGTGAGCGCGCAGGTGAGGATGGCTTTGTCGTTGTTCATGCGGTGATTTCCAATTCGACCAACACGGTGCCTGCGGCAACGGTGTCCTTGGTCTTGACGTTGACGGCCTTGACGGTGCCGGCGGCAGCCGCGTGCAGCCACATTTCCATCTTCATCGCTTCGACACAGACCAGGGGCTGGCCGGCGACCACGCTGTCCCCGGCTTGCACCTTCACCTGCGCCACCACGCCGGCCACCGGCGCACGGGCGCGGCGTGGGTCGGCCGCGGTGTCGTTGGTGGGCGCGCTGGAAGGCTCCTCGAAACTGAAGACTGCGCCTTCCAGACCCAGGTGCAGCACCGCACCATCGGCAGCACCATTGGCCAAAGCGGTGACACGGCGTTGCACACCGTCGATCAGCACCCGGGCGTGTTGACCGTCCCACGTCAGCACCTGCACACCCGCCATGGGCGCGCGTTGACTGCGCGATTCGCCTTGACAGCGCAACACCACGTCAAACTGCGCCACGCTGGCCGGCCGTTCGCCGCCCTGCCCCGCCACCAAGGCGGCGGCGATGCGCCAGGCCAGATCGGTTGGCGCGGGGCGTTGCAGCAGCGGCTCGGCACCCGCGGCCCATTCGTCCAGCCGGGTGGTGGTCAGCTGCGCGGCGGTGAACTGCGGGTGGTTGACCAGGTCGCGTAAAAAGCGGCCGTTGTTGCGCAGGCCCAGCAAGGGCACCTCGTCGAGCGCGCGGGTCAGGCGGCGCACCGCGTCCGCGCGGTCCACGCCGTGGGCGATGAACTTGGCCACCATGGCGTCGTAAAAGGGCGTGACTTCGGCGCCTTCAGCCAGGCCGTGGTCGATGCGGATGCTGCTGCTCTGCGGCTGCCAGCCCAACACGCGGCCGGTCTGCGGCTTCCAGCCGTCGTACGGATCTTCGGCGTAGAGGCGCGCTTCGATGGCGTGGCCCGTGAACGTGATCTGGTCCTGGGTCAGGGGCAAGGGCTGGCCCGCGGCCACGCGCAGTTGCCACTCCACCAGGTCCAGCCCGGTGATGCATTCGGTGACCGGGTGCTCGACCTGCAGCCGCGTGTTCATCTCCAGGAAGAAGTGGTTCAGCTGGGCATCGACGATGAACTCCACCGTGCCCGC
>JANMHH010000421.1:0-6705 GCA_031375065.1 Rubrivivax sp.
TTCATCTCGGGCGTGCCCCAGCACGGCCACGGCAGGCCAAAGTACTCGCCGTCCAGGCTGTAGCCGGTTTCCTTGTCGATGCCACCCTTGGCGCGCAACGTGGTCACGTCAAAGACGTGCATGTTGCGCATGTGGGCCTTCAAGCGCTCCGGGCTTTGGCCGGTGTAGCCGATGGTCCAGACCGAGCGGTTGATTTCGCGCAGGATGTCCTCGGGCAGGGGCTCGTCCAGACCCTTGACCTTTTGCATCTTGTAGTTCTTGACCAGTTCCTTGCCAAAGCCGAGCTTTTCAGCCAGCTGGTACATGATCATGTGGTCGCTGCGCGATTCGTACAGCGGGTCCATGACCTTCTCGCGCCATTGCAAAGAGCGGTTGGAAGCCGTGACCGAGCCACTGGTTTCAAACTGGGTGCAGGCCGGCAGCAGGTAGACCGCCCGCTTGGCGTTTTGGTCTTCGGCTTTGCCGGGCATGGCCGCCATGGCCGCGGTGGCCGACGGGAACGGGTCCACCACCACCAGCAGGTCCAGCTTGTCCATGGCCTTTTTCAGGTCCAGACCGCGGGTCTGCGAGTTGGGCGCATGGCCCCAATAGAACATGCCACGCAGGTTGCTGTCCTGGTCGATCAGCTCGTTCTTTTCCAGCACCGCGTCAAACCAGCGCGAGATGGTCAAGCCGGGCTTGCTCATCATGCCGGGCGCGTATTGCTTCTTCATCCATTCAAAGTCCACGCCCCAGGCGGCGGCGTAGTGCTTGAACGAACCTTCCACAATGCCGTAGTAGCCGGGCAGCGAGTCGGGGTTGGGACCGACGTCGGTGATGCCCTGCACGTTGTCGTGGCCGCGGAAGATGTTGGCGCCACCACCGCTCTTGCCCACGTTGCCCAGGGCCAGCTGCAGCAGACAAGACGCACGCACCATGGCGTTGCCGATGGTGTGCTGGGTGTGCCCGACGCACCACACCAGCGTGCTGGGGCGGTTCTCGGCCATCGTCTTGGCGACCTGGTAGCACTCGGCCTCGGTCACGCCTGACGCTTCAAGCACCTTGTCCGGTGTCCACTTGGCCAGCACTTCGGCGCGGACCTTGTCCATCGCCCAGACGCGGTCGTTGATGTATTGCTTGTCGTCCCAGTCGTTCTTGAAGACGTGGTACAGCACGCCATACAGGAACGGAATGTCTGCGCCGGAGCGCATGCGCACGTACTGGTCGGCCTTGGCTGCCGTGCGGGTGAACCGGGGGTCCACCACGATCATCTTGCAGCCCTTTTCCTTGGCGTGCAGCATGTGCAGCAAGGACACCGGATGTGCTTCGGCAGCGTTGCTGCCGATGTACATCGCAGCCTTGCTGTTTTGCATGTCGTTGTACGAGTTGGTCATCGCACCGTATCCCCACGTATTCGCCACACCGGCGACTGTCGTGGAGTGGCATATTCGTGCCTGGTGATCGCAGTTGTTACTGCCCCAGAGGGACATCCACTTTCTGAGCAGGTACCCCTGCTCGTTGTTGCTCTTGCACGAACCCACTATGAAGATGCTGTCCGGGCCGCTTTCCTTGCGCAGGTCCAGCATCTTGGCGCTGATCTCGGTCAGCGCTACGTCCCAGGTGATGCGCTCGTACTTGCCGTTGACGAGCTTCATCGGGTACTTCAGGCGGAACTCGCCGTGCGCGTTGTCGCGCACCGCAGCACCCTTGGCGCAATGAGCGCCCAGGTTGATGGGCGAATCAAACACCGGCTCTTGCCGCACCCAGACGCCGTTTTCAACCACGGCGTCGATCGCGCAGCCCACCGAGCAGTGGGTGCAAACGGTGCGCTTGACTTCAACCTTGGCGCCGCCCGCCGCAGCGGGCGCTGCGGGGTCGGCGGCCTGGGCCTTGCGCACCAAGGTGAGCTGGGAAGCGGTGATGCCCACCCCCAGCCCCATGCCCGAACGGCGCAAGAACTTGCGCCGATCCATCGTGGGTATGGCGCGGGACAAACCCCGCGCCAGGCCGTCGACCAGGCCGCGGGAGGGCGACGCCGCCCCTTCGCCTGATGACTTTCGTGTCAACAACATGGAAGCCTCCTGTTGGATGAGCTTTTGGAAAAGGAAAACTGCAGCGGCTTGGGCTTAAACCCGGGCCGTTGCGTAGTACTGCTTGACGTGGTCGGTGAGCTGGTAGCCGCCAGTGGACTTGTCTGCGGCCTTGGCCGCGTCGGCCTGCACGGCAGGCTGGTCGGTGGCGGGCACCAGGGCGGCCACGGCCGCCAGGGCGCCGGCAGCACCGGCACCGGCAAACACCGCGCGTCGGCTGATCTCAGGGCGGGTGGGCTGGGTCATGGGGTCTCCTGCTGGCAGTTGAGTGCAATATGCAAACCTGTGCATGTAACTTGACTGTAGCTTTGAACAGGGGGGGTCATCAGGCGGGTGGACCCTAGTGCCGGGCGACAACTTGTCGCGCCAGGCTGGCGAGCGGCAAGGCCGTCACACACCCATAATTCGCGCCTCTTCCGGGTCGGACGATGGCTTCGACCCCTGACCCTGGACCCTTCATCCGTCAGGCACCCAGCGCCACGCAGCGCCACCCAACAGGCACCACCGCCGTGATCATTGGAACCGCAGGACACATCGACCACGGCAAGACCTCGCTGGTCAAGGCGCTCACCGGGGTCAACGCCGACCGCCTGAAGGAAGAGAAGGAACGCGGTATCACGGTGGACCTGGGCTTTGCGTACCACGCGCTGCCCGACGGCGACGTATTGGGTTTTGTCGACGTGCCCGGCCACGAAAAGCTGGTGCGCAACATGCTGGCCGGCGCCACCGGCATCGACCATGTGATGCTGGTCATCGCCGCCGACGACGGGCCGATGCCGCAGACGCGTGAGCACCTGGCCATCCTGCACCTGCTGGGGCTTTCCAGCGGCGTGGTGGCACTCACCAAGAGCGACCTGGTGGGTGGTGAACGGCTGGCCCAAGCCGAGGCGGAAATCCGCGCCTTGCTGCAGGGCAGCGCCTTGGCCGGTGCCGCCATCTTGCCGGTGTCGTCCACCACGGGCCAAGGTGTGCCCGCGCTGATGGAAGCGCTGAGCCAGGCCCGACAACCCATCGCGCAACAGCGCACCCAGCAGCGCACCCAAGGCCAATTCAGGCTGGCGGTGGACCGCAGCTTCACGTTGGCCGGCATCGGCACCGTGGTCACTGGCACGGCGGTTTGTGGCCAGGTGGCGATGGGCGACAAACTGCTGCTGTCGCCCAAAGGCCAAGAGGTACGCGTGCGCGGCATCCACGCCCAGAACCTGCCAGCCGGCAGCGGCAGCGCCGGCCAGCGCCTGGCGCTGAACCTGGCGGGGGTGGAAAAGAACGACGTCCGCCGCGGTGACTGGCTGCTGGCCCCTGCCCTGCACGCCCCCACCCAGCGCCTGGACGTGCGCCTGCACCTGCTGGCCAGCGAAAGCAAAGCCCTGGCGCACTGGACCCCGGTGCACCTGCACCTGGGCGCCGAAGACGTCGGCGCGCGGGTCGCGCTGCTCGAAGGCCAGGCGCTGGCCCCGGGTGGTCAGGCCTGGGTGCAGTTGGAGCTGGACCGCCCCATTGGCGCACTGCACGGCGACCGCTTCATCGTGCGCGACCAGTCGGCCCTGCGCACCGTGGGCGGTGGCACGGTGGTGGACGCTTTTCCGCCCTCGACCCGCCGCCACCGCGGCCAGCGTGCCCTGGCTTTGGCCGCCATGGATCAGCCCAGCCCTGCGCTGGCGCTGGCGGCCACCCTGGCCCTGGAACCTGCCACCGGTGTGGATGCCCAAGCCTTCGCCACCCAGTGGAACCTGCTGGACGCCGACCGCACCGCGCTGTGGGCCGCCGTGCCACACCGCAGCATTGAAGACGCAGGCCAGGCACTGTTGTTTGCCACGGGCCAGATCGAGCGCTACGCCGCCGCCATCACCAGCCACCTGGCGGCTTACCACCGCAAGCAACCCGACAGCCCTGGCCTGACGCAGGAACAGCTGCAGCGCGCCGTGCGCGACAAGCCCATCGGCGCGCTTTTCGGCCCCTTGCTGCGGCAACTGATCAAGGACGGCGTGCTCAAGCGTAGTGGCGCGCACCTGGCGCTGCCGCAACACGACGCCTCACTGCAGGGTGCCGACAAACAACTGTGGGAGCGCCTGAAGCCCTGGCTCGACGAAGGCGGCATTCACCCGCCGCGTTTCACCGACATGCTGCTGCGCGACCGCACGCTGCGCAAGGACCAGGTGCTGCGCCTGATGCAGCGCCTGCAGCGCATGGGCCAGGTGCACCCTGTGGGCGCCGAATACTTCATCCAGACAGCGCACCTGCTGGACCTGGCCACCCGCGCTTTTTTGCTGACCGAAGCGGACCCGAACCAGCGGTTGAACGTCAAAGAGCTGCGCGAGAGCACGGGCATCAGCCGCCATCTGTCGGTGCCGCTGGTAGAGTACTTCGACGCCATTGGCCTGACCAAGCGCGACGAGGCCGGGCGGCACTTTCGACGCGACCCGCGCAAGGTGTTGCTGCCCTGAAACCGGCCACCCAAACATGGAAGAGGATCGTCCCCCGGTGGGGCGTCCGGTCTGCAAAACCGGGTGGGGCTGCTCTGCGGTCCCAGGTGGGTTCGACTCCCACGCTCTTCCGCCAGATCAATGCCTTTGAACGCTGACGCTTCTCACCGACCGCCCGCGCTGGACAAGCTGCTCGACTTGCCGAACATGCGGGCCTGGGTCGCGCAGCATGGGCGCGCAGTGGTCACGGCAGTGGCGCGTGGGTGGCTGGAGCGCTGGCGGCTGGCCCCTGTGGCAACGCCGTTTGAAGTGGCAGCTTTTGAGGCCGACTGTGGCGAGCAATTGGCCCACGCGGCGCAGGCAGCCTTGCGTCCGGTCTTCAACCTGACGGGCACCGTGCTGCACACCAACCTGGGCCGCGCCGTCATGGCGCCCGAGGCCATCGAAGCGGTGGTGGCCGTGATGCGCGGTGCATCCAACCTGGAATACAGCCTGGCCAGCGGCGCGCGGGGTGACCGCGACGACCACATCGACGGCCTGCTGCGCGAACTGACCGGCGCCGAAGCCGCCACCGCCGTCAACAACAACGCCGCCGCCGTGCTGCTGGTGTTGGCTGCGCTGGGAGACCGCAAAGAAGTACCCGTGTCACGCGGCGAGCTGGTTGAGATCGGCGGCGCCTTTCGCATCCCTGACATCATGCGCAGGGCCGGCGCGCGCCTGGTCGAGGTGGGCACCACCAACCGCACGCACCTGCGCGACTTTGAAGAAGCGCTGGGCCCGCGCACCGGCCTGGTGATGAAGGTCCACGCCAGCAACTACGCCATCCAGGGCTTCACCAGCAGCGTGCCGGTGGCCGAGCTGGCCGCGCTGTGCAAGGGCCACGGCATTCCTTTTGTGGAAGACCTGGGCAGCGGCACGCTGGTGGACCTGACACGTTGGGGCCTGCCGGCCGAGCCCACCCCCGCCCAGTCCATCGCCGCAGGCGCCAACGTCGTCACTTTCAGCGGCGACAAACTCTTGGGCGGGCCGCAAGCCGGGCTGATCGTGGGCGACAAGGCGTTGATCCAGAAGATCAAGAAACATCCGCTGAAGCGGTCGCTGCGGCTGGACAAGATGACCATCGCCGCGCTGGAAGCCACCCTCAAGCTCTACCGCGACCCCGACCGTTTGGCGCAGCGCCTGCCCGCGCTGCGCTTGCTGACCCGCGGCGAAGCCGAATTGACCGCGTTGGCGCAGCGCCTGGCACCCGCGGTGGCGCAGGCGCTGGGCACAAGTGCCCAGGTTCAAGTGATGCCCTGCCGCAGCCAGATCGGCAGCGGCTCCTTGCCAGTGGACCGCCTGCCCAGCGCCTGCCTGGCGCTGGGCGCGCCCGCCGGCGCCAAGCGCGCTGGTGGGTGGCCGGATCGCCTGGCCACCGCGCTGCGTGGCCTGCCCGTGCCGGTGATCGGTCGCATTGAAGACGGCCTGGTCAAACTGGACGTGCGGTGTCTCGACGGCGCCCAAGCCGAAGCCACCTTTTTGGCCCAACTGCAGCAGCTTTCGCAGGCCAAGTGGTGAGCCACGGGCCCAGGCCCCGGAACACGGCAAGCCAACCACCCCACACCCCGCATGGCCGGCCTGCGCCAGGTTGCCGTCGGTGCGTTCTTGTTGTGCGTGTTGGCCAGCACCTGGGCTTGGTGCTGGCTGCTGCTGCTGGGGGCAGCACCTACGGCCTTTGACTTGCTGATTTGTGCAGCGCCGGACTTGATGGCGCTGGGCATGTCATTCACATCAACGGTTGACCGCCATCAATACGTGGCACAGCTGATGGCGTGCTGCGTGATGCTGCCCGTCTTGCTGATGTTCTGGGTGAGCTCACAAGACGCCGCCCCGGGCTCGGCTGCAACATGGCCAGCGTCGACTTGGCTGCACGAGCCTTGCCTGTACTTCACCGATTGGCCAGTGGTGCAGGTACAGGCCTTCTTGCTGGCGCTGTGGTGGCTGGCGGCTGCCGCCACCCGCGTAGAACCCGGCGTTGGTGCCAAACAGCTCAGCGCGACGCAACTGGGTCAGCATCTGCTGGCCTTGTGTGCAGCAAGACTGCCGGTGGACGTGGCACCCGGTGAGCATGCCCACCCGTGGCAGCTGAACATCCGCCTGCCGGCGGCTGAGGGGCGCATGCACCGCGTGGTGCTGGACATCGAAGAAGCCACCGCCCAGGTCTGGGTGCGCGA
>JANMHH010000427.1:0-3828 GCA_031375065.1 Rubrivivax sp.
TTTTCGGCGCCGTCGAAGCCGGCCTGGTTGAAGGACTTGTCGAACTTGCCGCCCATGTCATAGATGACAGCGGGTTCGGCCTGGGCTGCGCCGGCGGCAAACAGGGCAGAAACGAGCAGGGTGGTCTTGAAAGTCATGGCGGTTGGGCCTCCTGGGTAGGGGTGCTGGATACAGGTGCAGGCAGGATAGCAAGAGTCGCGCCGCGCTTCTGTCCCGGTTCGCCCTATGTACCGCACTGAATGAGGCGCACTGAATGTGGTGCGCCGAGTGCTTGGCGCTGAAAGGCGTGAGCTCAAGGTGTTGCCGCCGGACAAAACGCGGCCATTGCGGCTCGCCGGGCAAAAACCAGGCACGCGTCTCGCTAGCATCCTGCCCATGGACGCCATGACCCCGGCCAACGCCGACGCCACCGCCCGCACGCTGCCCAAGGTGCTGTTGCACGAACACCTGGACGGTGGCCTGCGCGTCGCCACGCTGCTGCAGCTGCTGAATGCGCGCGGCCTGTCATCCCCCGCGCCGGATGAACCCAGCCTGAGCGCCTGGTTCAACGGCAATGCCCACGCCGGCAGCCTGGAAAAGTACCTGGAGGGCTTTGCGCTGACGGTCGCGGCCATGGCCAGCCCGGCGGCCATGCGCCAGGTGGCACAAGAAGCCGCCGAAGACGCGCACGCCGACGGCGCAGTGCTGGCCGAATTCCGCATCGCGCCGCTGCTCTTCGAAGCCCACGGTGTGGCGGGCGAAGCCGCGGTGGAGGCCTTGCTGGAGGGCCTGCAGCGCAGCCCGCTGCCGCTGCTCAAGCAGTCGGGTCTGATCGTCTGCGCGATGCGCCACCTGCCGCCGTCAGAAACCGAACGTGCAGCCCAGCTGGCCATCCGCTACCAACACCTGGGCGTGGTGGGTTTCGACCTGGCCGGGCCCGAGGCCGGGTTTCCGCCAGGTCAGCACGCGGCTGCGCTGCAGCGGGTGCGCGACGCCGGCCTGGCCATCACGCTGCACGCCGGCGAAGCCGACAGCGCCCAGCGCGTGCTGGAGGCCGCCCGCCTGGGCGCGCGGCGCATCGGCCATGGCGTGCGCCTGGTCGATGCGCTGCACGACCCCGGGCAACGGCACCTGATCGACGAAGCCCGCTCGCTGGGCCTGCACCTGGAGGTCTGCCCGACCAGCAACGTGCACACCGGAGCAGCGGCGTCGGTTGCCAGCCACCCGATCACGGCACTGTGGCAGGCCGGTGTCTCGCTCAGCTACCACACCGACAACCGCCTGATGAGCTGCATCAGCCACAGCCAGGAGGCGGCCGCACTGCTGCGCCACACGCCGCTGACGGCCACCGACCTCGTCGCCATGGCGCGCCAGGCCGCGCAGCATTCGTTCTTGCCGACGGCACAGCGGATGGCCGCGCTGCAGGCCATCGACCGCGCCCTGCCAACGCCTTAAGCCAAGGCCAAGCTTCGCGGGCACAAAGCGGTTTAGCCTTCGGCCGATGCACCTGCTGCTGGTTGAAGACGACATGGACCTGGGCGCCTCGCTGACGCAGGCCCTGCGCGGTGCGGGCCTGGGCGTGGAATGGGTGCGCCGCGCCGACGAGGCCCAACGCTTCGTGGCGCGCGGCGACCATGACTGTGTGCTGCTGGACCTGGGCCTGCCCGACGGCGACGGCCTGACCTTGCTGCGACGCTGGCGCCTGCAAGGCTTGAGCACACCACTGATCATCATTACCGCCAGCGACGCACTGGGTGACCGGCTGCAAGGCCTGGACGAAGGCGCCGACGACTTTCTGGTCAAGCCGTTTGCGGTGCAAGAACTGGTTTCGCGCCTGCACGCGGTCACGCGCCGTGCGGCCCAACAGGCTGCAGGATGTTGGCGCCTGGGCGACCTGAGCATCGACCCGCAGCGACGGGTCTGCAGCCTGGGCGACACGCCGGTGCCGTTGTCGCCGCGCGAGTTTGACATCCTGGTGGCGCTGGCACGCGCCGCGGGGCGTGTGGTGCCCAAACACCGCTTGGCGCAGATGCTGCAACCCTTGGGCGAGGCCGTGGATTTCAACGCGATTGAGGTGCACGTGCACAACCTGCGGCGCAAGGTTGGCGCGCAGCGTGTGAAGACCGTGCGCGGCGTGGGCTATGCCCTGGCCGACCCTGCCGCGTTGATCCCTGCGTCCGGGGCCGCCACATGAGCTTGAAGCCGGACCTGCTGAGCATGACGCGTCGGGTCGCGTTGACGGTCCTGTCTGCCTTTGGCGCTGTCTTCGTTGTGCTCTTTGCGTGGCTATGGCTTGAGAGCATGGCCAAGGAGTCTGGTGAGGTCGAGCGCAGCCTGCTCAAGAGCGTCGCGCTGATGGTCACCACCTTGGACGAGTTGAACTCCGAAGCCGGTGCGCAAGCTTTGGCCACGCTCTATGGCCGCGTCGTGAACGAACCCGAGCAGGTCGGTGAACCACCCTTGCATTGGGCATTCTCCAAACTGGACGGCAGCAGCGCGCGGCACTCAGGCCCACTGACGGCGCTGGACCTGGCCGGCGTGCCCATCGGTATCAGCACGCGGCAGGTGGCGGGCAAAGACTGGCGCCTGTATGCCGCGAGTGGCCAACACTGGAAAGCGGTACTGATTGATGACTCGCCGGCTCGAGGCCGCTGGATGGGCTGGGCGCTGTTCGGCGATCTGGCCACCTACCTGGGCCTGGCCTTGCCCTTGGTACTGTTGCCGGTCTGGTTGCTGGCCAGGGCGTCGCTGCAGCCGCTGCGCAGGTTGTCGGACACGGTGGCGGCGCGCTCGCCACTGGACACGGCACCTTTGCCCAACACAGGCCGCTGGAAAGAGCTGGCGCCCTTGGAGTCGGCCCTCAACCAGCTCTTTGCACGCATGGCCCACAGCTTGGCGCGCGAAAAGGACTTTGTCCACGACGCAGCGCATGAACTGCGCACCCCCCTGGCGGTCATCGGCGCGCAGGCCCACCTGGTGGCCACCACCGAAGGCGCGGAACGCGAGCAAGCCCGCGTGCAGTTGGACTGCGCGGTGCAGCGCGCCTCGCACCTCACGCAGCAACTGCTCGAGCTGGCGCGCGCCGACAGCTCCGTGCGCCTGCAGCCCCAGCCGGTGGACCTGATGAACCTGGTGCGCGACGCCCTGTCGCTGCGTGCCGAAGCCGCGTCTGCCCAAGGGATCGAGCTGGTGCTGAACGGGCCTGACCAACTGCCGCTGCTGTCCGACCCCCGGGCCTGGCGCTCCATCGTGGACAACCTGCTGGACAACGCGCTGCGCTACGGTGGGCCTGGCGGCACGGTGACCGTCGCGGTGGAGCAGGCGCAAGACCAATTGCGCTTGACCGTGGCAGACGAGGGTCCAGGCATCGAACCTCAGCACAGGAACGACGTGTTTGACCGCTTCTGGCGCGGCACCGACCACGCACAACCGGGCACGGGTTTGGGCTTGGCCATCGTGCAAGGCGCAGCAAGGGCTTTGGGTGGCCACGCCGTGGTGCTGCCCAGCGATCTTGGCGCCAGTGTGCAAGTGAGCCTACCCTTCAACTTGAAGTGAGTTGGGTGAAGCCGGCCTGGCGCCACTTTGTTTGCAACCGCATGGGAACTTGAGGTCGCAGGTGGCGGCTTGCGGCGCATTGCGGTCGCTCACTTGACGGTCCGTGGCGGGACGAGGGCAATGGGTACCGGGCTCCGCTCATGTCCCCCGGGACCGGCTTCGCCGGTCCCTTGTATCTTTCGTCTTGGGGCTTCGGTCTTATGACTTCAGTCCTTCTTGATCGTCGTTGTGGGAGGCTGTGGGTAAGTGGGCAGAGGGCGGCGCGGTGGGCAACGCGCAGCGTTGTCCACGGCA
>JANMHH010000458.1:0-1568 GCA_031375065.1 Rubrivivax sp.
ATGGGCATGACCGAGAAGCAGGGCGGCTCGGACGTGCGCGCCAACACCACGCGGGCCGAATTCGACGGCAGCGACGCCTGGGGCCAGCGCTACCGCATCACCGGCCACAAGTGGTTCTTTTCGGCGCCCATGTGCGACGCCTTCTTGGTGCTGGCGCAAACGTCCAACGGGCTGAGCTGCTTTTTCCTGCCCCGCTGGTTGCAGCTGGAAGGCCAGTCCGACACCCTCAACGCCATCCACATCCAGCGCCTGAAACACAAGCTGGGCAACCACGCCAACGCCAGTTCCGAAGTGGAGTTCACGGGCGCCACCGCCTGGCTGGTCGGTGAAGAAGGCCGCGGCGTGCCGCAGATCCTGGCCATGGGCGCCTTGACGCGCCTGGACTGCGCGCTGGGCACGGCCGGCTTGATGCGGCAGGCGCTTTCACTGGCCCTTCACCACAGCGCGCAGCGCCAGGCCTTTGGCAAGCCATTGATCCAGCAGCCTTTGATGAAAAACGTGCTGGCCGACTTGGCGCTGGAAAGCGAAGCCGCCACCGCGCTGGCCCTGCGCCTGGCCGTGGCTGTGGACCGCACCGAACATGCGCCAGACCAGCCCAGCAGCGCCCACGAAACCGTGATGCGCCGCCTGCTCACCCCGGTGGCCAAGTTCTGGATCTGCAAGCGTGGCAGCCATTTCGCCCAAGAGGCCATGGAGTGCTTGGGCGGCAACGGCTACGTGGAAGCAGCGGGTGAGGGCGTGATGGCCCGCATCTACCGCGAGATGCCGCTCAACAGCATCTGGGAAGGTGCCGCCAACATCATGGCGCTGGACCTGCTGCGCGTGCTGCGCGGCGCCGACGTGGCCGCCGCCTTGAACCAGGAACTGGCGCCCAGCCGTGGCGCGCACGCAGGCCTGGACCGCGTGGCGGCCAGCGTGCTGCACCAGATTGAAAGTGCCAGCACCGCCGAGCCCCAGGCGCGCCGCCTGGCGCGTGACGTGGCGCTGGTGCTGCAAGCCGCGCTGCTGTACGCCCAGGCCCCCAGCGCGGTGTTTGCCGCGTTTTGCGATTCCCGTCTGAACCAGGGCGCCGACATCTTTGGCTTGCTGCATGCCGGCCACGACCTGGACACCCTCATTCACCGCGCCATGCCCTGGGAGGCCTGATGTCACCATCTCCGCACTTCATCCTGCACCACTACGACGGCTCACCCTTCGCCGAAAAAATCCGCCTGATCATGGGCTTCAAGGGCTTGCACTGGGGCTCGGTGAAGATCCCCGTCATCATGCCCAAGCCCGACGTGGTGGCGCTCACCGGCGGCTACCGCAAGACGCCGATCGTGCAGGTGGGCGCCGACGTCTACTGCGACACCGCGTTGATAGCGCGGCTGATCGACCAGCACCAGCCCACGCCCACGCTCTACCCCGACAGTGCACCGTTAGCCCCCATCCTGGCGCAGTGGGCCGACAGCACGCTGTTCTGGACCGTCATTCCCTACGCCATGCAGCCGGCCGGTGCGGCCCACATTTTTCAGGGCGCACCGGTTGACGTGCTGAAGGCCTTTGCCGCCGACCGTGCGCCCTTCACC
>JANMHH010000462.1:0-2015 GCA_031375065.1 Rubrivivax sp.
TTTCAGCAAGGCGGCATAAACGCCCAGGTTGACCCCGGGCAGCAAGGTGGCCAGCGGAAACTGCTCGCGGGCGATGCGCTCTTCTTCGCCGGGGCCCGGGCAAACGACCACGCTTCGCCCAACACTGCGCAGCCCCTGCGCAACGAACTCGGCAAAGCCTGGCCAGGTCTTGTCCATCTTGTCCCAGGTGCCGCCGGCGAACGGGCAGATCAAGACACAAGCCCTTTCCAGCCCATGGGCTTGGCGCAGGGCCTGGGCTTGATCGAGCTGCTGCTGTGTGGGCTGGAGTCGAATCCGGTCGGGCAAAGGCGCTGACTGGCCCAGAAAAGCGTCGCCCAGTTGCCAATACACCTGGAACTCATGAACAGCGCGTGGGCGCGGCACGGCTTGGCCCAACAAGGCGCTGCGACCCTCCCAGGCGTGACCCAGCGCCGGCAGGCCGGCCAGGCGGAATTCCAGGGCGCTGGAGAAGGAATCGGGCAGGCACAGGGCCGGCAAGGCCGGCCGGGGTGCCCCGGTCTGGCGGGCACTGACTAGCGTTCGGATCGGCGGGGTCTGCAGCTGTCGCAGCTGCACCACCCGTTGCCGCAGGGTGGGCGCCAGCGTGTGTACGGGCCAGCCCTGGCCAGCCAACAGGTCACGGGCCCAGCCTTTGCCCAGCAGCGTCAACTCAAAGCCCTGGGCGGCCAGGCGTTGCAGCAGGGGCAGGCTCAAGGTCACGTCGCCCACCCAATTGCGCAGGCGGACGATCAAAGGTCGGGGTTCTGGTGTGGTCATGTGCAGCTGATAATCGCGGCTCATTTTGACAGTGCAGACTGTGTAGCCTTCCCGCCCATGACTTCATCCGCGCCCCTGACTGCCGCCCAAGTAACCGAGCTGCACGACCGCTTGCTGAGCTTGCCGGCTTGGCCAGCCACCGAGCCGAAACCTGTCGATGCCGACCTGTGGCGCTGGGTGCAGACCAACCACCGCAACAACTGTTGGCTGTGGGCCGAAGAAGACCTGGCCCGGCGCACGACCGTGGCCGACAGCGACATTGCGCTCAACAAACGCGCCATCGACCGCTACAACCAGGCTCGCAACGACGCCACCGAGCGGGTCGACGAACTGCTGCTGCTGGCGCTGGGTTTGGTGGACGAAGCCGCAGCCCGTGGCCCGGCACCCCGTTCGAACGCCGAGCCGGGGGCCCGGCTCAACAGCGAGACCGCCGGCAGCATGATCGACCGCATGTCGATCATGGCGCTCAAGCTGCAGGCGATGCGGGCGCAGACCTTGCGAACCGATGTTGACGAGGCCCATCGCCAGGCCAGTCAGGCCAAATGGCAGCGCCTGCACGAACAACGCAGCGACCTGGGTGCCTGCCTGGATGCCCTGTTGGCTGACACGGCTGCAGGTCGGGCTTACTTCAAGGTTTACCGGCAGTTCAAGATGTACAACGACCCGCAGCTCAACCCGCAGCTCGTCAAAGAGCGGCAGCAGCCTTGAACGCACCGCGCGTCCTCATCGTCAAGACCTCGTCCATGGGTGACGTGGTTCATGCCCTGCCTGTGGTGTCGGACATCCTGAAGCAGTTTCCGCAAGCCCAGATCGACTGGCTGGTCGAAGCGCCCTTTGCGGCCATTCCCAAGCTGCACCCGGGTGTGCAGCGGGTGCTGCCGATGTCCTGGCGCAAGTGGCGCGGCAATCTGTTCAGCCGCGACACCTGGCGTGCCATCGGCGCCCTGCGGCAAGAGCTGCGCCAGGCGCCTTACGACGCGGTGCTGGACCTTCAAGGTCTGGTCAAGAGTGCCCTCTGGGCACGCCAGGCACGAGGGCCCGTGGTGGGCTATGACCGCCACAGCATTCGCGAACCGGCAGCGGCGCTGCTCTACTGGCGCAAGGCGGCGGTGTCGCGTGAACTGCCTGCCGTGCAGCGTTGCCGCCTGCTGGCGGCCGCCCACCTGGGCTACGCCGTCAGCGGTCCGCCTGACTTTGGCCTGCTGGCGCCCACGGCAGCCTGGAAGCCGCGCACGGCC
>JANMHH010000475.1:0-2725 GCA_031375065.1 Rubrivivax sp.
CAGCGGCAACACGGTGCCCCACAGCAGGATGGCCGGCAAACGAACCCAGATGCGCTGTTCCAAGCCCGGCGCCGAACGCTCGAACCCTGGCAGTTTGTTGAACCCGTTCATGCTCGCTCCGTTGTGTTTGAAGGCTGCCAGTAGGGCCGGCTAGAACAGCTGGCCCTGGTCGTCCGCCGCCGCTGCCGTCGCTCGGGCCCGGCGCTGGGGCGTTGCGCTGGGTGGCAAGCCACTCTTGCGCGATCCGTGTTTGTGTTGAATGGCGTTGGCCTCGGTTTGCGCATCGCGGGTTTTGCGCAAGCCGTACAGGCGGTCTTTGGCTGCGGCCACGGCAGCCCGCTCATCGACGATCGGCTGCGGGTAAGCCGCCGTTCCCAGCTCGGGCACCCACTGGCGAATGTACAAGCCTTGCGGATCCTGATCGAGCGCCTGTTTGCTGGGCGAATAGATGCGCAAGGTGTTGATGCCGGTGGTGCCCGACTGCATCTGCATCTGGCTCCAGTGAATGCCCGGCTCGAAGTCAAGAAACTGGCGCGCCAGAAACAAGCCCGGCTCACGCCAGTGCAGCCACAGGTGATAAGCCGCAAAGCTGACCAGCATGGCCCGCATGCGAAAGTTCAACCAGCCGGTGGCGCACAACTGGCGCATGCAGGCGTCGACCATCGGAAAGCCAGTACGCCCTTCACACCAGGCCAGCAAGCGTTCACGGTCGATCTCGCCAGCGTGCACGCCGTCGCCCGCGCGCAGGCCATCTGCGCTGCGGGCCACGTTGCGCCACTCGATGGCCGGTTCGTCCTCGAGCTTTTGCATGAAGTGGCAGTGCCAGCGCAAACGGCTGGCAAAACCGCGCAAGGCATAAGCCAGGGAGCGATCAGGCGAGCCGGCGATCAGCGCTTCGGTGGCCTGGTTGACGCAGCGCATCGAGATCGTGCCAAAGGCCAGGTGCGCGCTGAGCCGGCTGCAGCCTTCGGCGGCCGTCAGCGGGCTGGACATGGCGCGGCGGTAGTCGTGGCCGCGACCGCCGAAAAAACTGTCCAGCGTGGCCCAGGCGGCTGCTTCGCCGCCGGCTGGCAAGGCGGCGATCACGTCGGGCAAGTCCAAGTCACGCAGCGTCGGCAGCGCGCTGGGCTGCCAGCCCGGCGCGGCCTTGAAACCGGTGACGGACGGCGCCTCGGCAGCGTTCATGCGCTGGGCCCACCGCCCCGCCCAGCCGGTGCGCGAACGCAGCCGCCGCACCACGCCGGTCTGCGGGTATTCGGTCCATTGCACGCCTTGGTTGCGACACCAGTCGGCCACCGCCAGGTCGCGGGTGTAGCTCCAGCCCGGGCCGGTTTCTTCGTGGCTGAACAGGTGGCTGAAGGCGTACTCCTGCCGCAGCGTTTGCAAGACTTCAGGCACGTCACCGAAGCGCACCAGCAACGGCAAGCCGCGTGCCGCCAGGTCGCGCTGCAGGCGGGCCACGCAGTCCAACCCAAAGCCGACGTGGCGCGGGTCGCATTCGGGGCTTTCCAACCACTGCGGTTCGATCACCACCAGGCCCAGCGCGTTCTCGAAATGCACCGCCTCGGCCAAAGGAGCGTGATCGCGCACCCGCAAGTCGCGCTTGAACCAGACCAGTGCCTTGGCGCCGACAGCGCTTGGCGGCCGGTGCGTCATGAGTCGTCTGTCGCAGCCGGTGGCGTTGGCTCGACACCCTCGGCCGGCCCTGTCAGCGGGGCCGTGGTCAGCGGCACAAAAGCCATCTTTTGACCGTCCCATTGTTGACCGCACCAGCAGCGACCCTGCTCATCGATGATGCAGGTGCCGCTGCCGCAACAGCGTGGGTCTTCGCTCATGGCGCCATCCTTCAGTTTGTCAAACCACGGTGCTTCAGCGCACCAGTGGCCGCACGGTGGTGAAACCGCCGTCCACCGCAATCACCTGGCCGGTCAGGCGCGCCGCGCCAGCGCCGAGCAGCCAGGCCATCACATCGGCCACCTGGTCGGCCGTTTGCACGCCGCCCAGCGGGTACTGTTTGGCCGCACCCTCACGCATGGCGGGCATCTTCAGCATGCCCGCGGTCATCGGTGTCTCGGTCATGCCGGGCGCCACCGCATTGATGCGCAGGCCTTGTGCGGCGTAGGTGGCGGCGGCGCTGCGCACCAGCGCTTCGACCCCGCCTTTGGCTGCCGCGATGGCCTCGTGGTTGGCCACCCCGATGCGCGCCACCACCGAGCTGGCAAACACCGCGGCACCGGGCCCGCCCTGCAACGCGCCGATCCAGGCCTGCAGCATGAAGACCGCGCTGTCGAGGTTGACGCGCATGACCTCGCGGTAGGCGTCGGCACGGGTGCGGTGCAGCGGCGCGATCAGCGTGCTGCCCACGCAATGCGCCAACAGCGTGGGTGCGCCGCCCAGCGCTTCGTGGCAGGCAGCCAGCGCCAGGCCGGCGCCTTCGGGCGTGGTGGTGTCGGCGGCGATGCGCACGGCGGCTTCGACGTCGACCAATCGGTCGGCGTCGCGCCCCACGGCGGCGACGCGATAGCCCTGGGCGTGCAATTGGCGCGCCAAGGCGCGGCCGATGCCGCCGCTGGCACCGGTGATGAGGGCGATGGCTGTCATGTCGTGTGTTCCAGGATTGAAGAGCAGAAGGTCAACGCGGCGCGCTGTCTTGCGGTTGCGGTGGGCACGGCGCGGGCGGGTCCAGCCGCCGGGCCCAACGCTGCAGCGCCGGCCGCCAGCGCAG